>NZ_JAQQPS010000007.1:0-233800 GCF_036688685.1 Massilia sp. S19_KUP03_FR1
TCAAGCGCTCAAGGAGTGGCAGCATAAGAAACCAGAGTTATTCGTCAAACGCGTTTATGACCAGGCGAGACTTGACATCTATGAACGCATGGGCGAGGCTATGAGCGAAGCAACGAGTATCATTTGCACATTACCTGAAAACGAGCGGACTGCGCACTTGCATGGCCTTGGCCACATGATGGGGCACCTCTGGCTGAAGCTTCAGCTTCCGATTGTTCGCGAACACAGCGATCTGGATCCGGATGGCGATCGTTTCCGGAAAAATCCGAGTGAAGAGCGATAAGATATGGCCACACGGGGTCGCTATTGAACGATCGAGACCCACTTGAACCGTGATCAAAGCGGTCACCCGAGCACGGTAGCGGGCTCTGCTGAAGCAGCGATTTGCCCCAACTTTTTTTGCAGCTATGGTTTGGTAGCATCTACCCGATGCGGAATCCCCGCGGCGCCTTGTGGAATCTTGAATTTTGCGACGTTGAGCTGCATCGAGAGATGCACGTAAAATGCAGTAAGACTGGTCAGATCGACCACGCCTTTGCTTCCGAATCGTCGTTTCACGCGATCAAACGTTTGATCCGCTACCTGATGATTCCGCACGATTTCGTTCACGAATGCATACACGGCATCTTCGTCATCGTTCATGTTCGTCGGCTTTTGACCGTAGCCAAGTGCGTCCACATTGGCCTGGGCGAGACCGGCCTTCAACGCCAAAGGTACATGCTGATACCACACGTAGTCTTGATTCCATTCCTTTGCGATGTAAAGAATTGCGAGCTCCGCCAGATTGCGCGGTATCGCCGAACCCGCCTTCATATAATCCCCCACTTCCTGGGCATTGGTCATCATTGTCGGGCTATACAACATCACTTCAAACGGCCCGAAAATTGGTGCCTTCCGAACGGCTTCATATTGCGTGACAGCTTGCTTTTGTTCGGCAGTGTACTGCTCAAGGGGAATCGCAGGAAGGCGATCTGCCGCCTGCGTTACTTGAAAAAAGAAAAGATTCGTAAGAGCCGCTCCGATGTAGAGCGCTCTGCGCAAAATAGTCGTCATAGTATTAAAATCAATTAAGAAACGTAAATTATAGAGGATTTTTGCCAAGCGTCGTGATAACGCGATGATGATTGCGCCAATGCGAATTGGGTAGCAGCACGATAATTGCGGGTATCGACTGGGTACACTGGATTGGACCCGGCAAAAAAACCGCTTCGGAGGAATAATTGCGTATGGATGACGCCGAAACGAAGCTCATTGCCAATGCGCTGTATGAAATACGTCTGCTCTTAAGTTGATACTTGGGGAGCGAGAATGACGCCCCATGTGACGTGCGCTTTGCGGCAATTCGTTTGCTGCTCTTCCAGCCTCCTTGGGTTTTGATCTGCGGTTGCCACAGGCTGCACCCGGCCCAAACTGTGTAAAGACGCAAAACGAGCAATTCTCATGGTAGGGGCGACCTTCCCGATCGCGCGAAAATGGCGCAGCGGCCGTTCGGAGAGGCCGAATTATTTGGATGCCTGCGACGCGGCCATGGCGCCGCTCTGTATTACGCCGCAGCGCAGCATTTGAGTTGCTTCTACGCCATTTTTCAGCTACGGTTCGTGGATTGCGCGACTACCCTGGATCCCGATGTTAGAGAACTCTCCTTTAAGCCGGCTGAGCGCGAGCGCCGTCGTCACTGCTTCCTGCCTGCTGGGCCTGCTTTACTTCGGCCGCGATGTGCTGCAACCGATCGCGCTGGCCTCGATTTTGAGCCTGGCCATTGCACCGCTGGTACGGCGCTTTCGTCGCAGCGGCCTGCCGCGCATGGCGGCGACGCTGGTGTCGGTGATGCTGGTGGGTATGTGCGTGGTGGGCCTGTCGACCATCCTGGCCTACCAGCTCGTCGCCGTCGCCGGCGACATGCCGAAGTACCGCGCGGCCATCACCACCAAGGTCGACAGCCTGCGCGCGCTGACCGAGCGGCCATTCGCCCTGATCCAGGCAGAGCTGTCGGCCGTGTCGCCCGCGCCGCCCGCGCCGGCGCCAACCCGGCGCGGCGCGGCCCTGGCCGCAAACCCGAACCAGCCGATTCCGGTCGAGATCCGCGCGCCCCGCGTCACCACGCGCGACGCGATTGCGCGCGCGTTCGCGCTGGCATGGGGACCGGTCGGCTCGGCCGGGGTGGTGCTGGTGCTGCTGGTGTTTATTTTGCTCGAGCACGAATCGCTGCGCGACCGCCTGATCCGCCTGGCTGGCCAGGGTGAAACCCGGCGCACCATCAAGGCGCTGTCGGACGCGACCACCGGCGTGTCGCGCTTTTTCTTTTCCCAGTTCATCGTGAATGTCACCTTCGGCGCGCTGATCGGCTTGTCGCTGTGGGCGGCCGGCGTGCCGCATGCGGCGCTGTGGGGGGTGCTGTCCGGCTTGCTGCGCTTTGTGCCCTATCTCGGCATCCTGCTGGCCGGCGCCGTCATCGCGCTGTTTGTCGCGGCGATCGACCCCGGCTGGAAGCTGGCCCTTTCATGCATGAGCCTGTTTGTCGCGCTCGAAATGATCGTCGCCAACTTCGTCGAGCCGAAGGTGTACGGCCAGAGTTCGGGCATGTCGCCGCTGGCGATCATCGTCTCGGCCCTGTTCTGGGCGGCGATCTGGGGCCCGGTCGGGCTGTTGCTGTCGACCCCGCTGACGCTGTGCCTGGTGGTGGCCGGACGCCATGTGCGTTCGCTCGAACTGGTCACCACCCTGCTTGGCGACACCCCCAGCGTGAACGCCGCCGAGCGCCTGTACCAGCGCTTCCTGGTGGGCGACACCAACGCCATCATCAGCGATGCGCGCGCCTTCCTGCGCCAGTGCAGCTTCGCGCGCTACTGCGACCAGATTTTGCTGCCGGGCCTGGCACTGTCGGCGGCCGACACCCGCGAAGGCAATATCGACCAGGCCCAGGAAGAGCGCGTGCGGCTCGGCATCGCCGATGTCGCGGCGGCCCTGACGCCGGTCTCGAGCGCGCCCGCGCGCCGCCAGCGCCGGCGCGACGTGTCGCTACTCGACACCAACGTCGGCGCCCACCTGCGCCGCATGCGCGAAGCACGCCTGGGCCAGTGGCAGGGTTCGCTCGACGTGCCGGTGCACTCGATCGTGCTGTGCTGCGGCCTGCGCTCGGCGCGCGACGACCTGCTCATGGAGTTGCTGGTGCGGGCTTTGCGTGAAGTGTCGGTCGACGCGCGCAGCGTCACGGTCGGCAGCGAAGACGCGCCCGGCGAAGACACGCCGGGGCTGGACAAGGCTGACCTGGTATCGTCGGTGTTTCTGGCCTATCCGACCGATGCCACGCTGGAAGCATGGCGCAAGGCCGCCATCGAACTGCGCGTGGCGCTGCCCGACGCGCTGTTCGTGACGATTCGCCTGCCGTTCGACGAGCGCGCCGCGCATCCGGGCGGCGTGGAAGATTACGTCGACATGATCCTGCGCTCCTACGAAGAGGGACTTGCCTTCGTGTCCCAGGAAAAGCCCGCCGCGGATTAAGCGCCGATCAGGGCCTGGCCGCAGACGCGGACGGTCTGGCCGCTGATGCCGCCCGCGCCCGGTGTGGCGAGGAAGGTCACCAGTTCGGCCACGTCGCGCGGCTGGCCGCCCTGCTTGAGCGAATTGGCGCGCCGCCCCAGTTCGCGCAGCATGAAGGGCATGGCGTCGGTCATCGGCGTTTCGATGAAGCCGGGCGCCACCGCGTTGATGCAGATGGCGCGCGCCGCCAGCCGCGGCGCCTGGGCCGCGACGTAGCCGATCAGCGCCGCCTTCGACAGCGCATAATTGCTCTGGCCGACATTCCCGGCAATGCCGCTGATCGATGCCAGGCACACGATGCGGCCGCCGTCGCGCAGCACGGCGCCGTCCAGCAAGGCGTGATCCAGCGCCGCCACCGCGCCGAAATTGATCTCCATGACCAGGTCCCAGTATGGCGCTTTCATATTGGCCAGGCGCCGGTCACGCGTGACGCCTGCATTGTGCACGACGATGTCGACGCCGCCGCATTGGGCGCGCAGGAAGGCGCTGATCTGGTGCGCGGCGCCCGCTTCGGCGATATCGAGCACCAATGGCGTGAAATTGAAACGGCTGCAGGCGGCGTGCAAGACGGTGGCCGCGGCGGGCACGTCGAGCGCCACCACGCGCGCACCTTCCTCCTGCAAGCGTTGCGCAATCGCCACGCCGATGCCGCGCGCTGCCCCCGTGACCAGCGCGACCTTGCCGGCCAGCGCCTGGCGCAACGGTGCGGCCTCGGCGCCGACGCCGCGCGCCAGGTGCAGCGCCTGCCCCGTCACATAGGTCGTGGCAATGCCGCAAAAAAAGCGCACCGGCCCGGCCAGGCGTTCGAGCGCATCCGGCGCGACATACACCAGGTTGACCGTGATGCCGCGCGGCCCCAGTTCCTTTGCCAGCGAGCGCACGAACCCTTCGATGCCGCGTGCCAGGGCCGCCGCGACCGGGTCGCCGGCCGCGCCCGGATCGGCCGCGGCAATCAGAACACGGCCGTTCAGCGCCAGGCGCCGCATCAGCGGGTGGAACGCCGCGTACAGGAGGCGCGTGGCATCGACGCTGGTGCAGGCGGTGGCGTCGAGCACGAAGATGTCCACCGGGCTGGTATCGGCCACCGCATCGGCGAGATGCAAGCGGGCTGGCGCGGCGCCGGCGGCTGCAAGCGCCGCGTCCAGGGCGCCGAGCGCATAACCGCCGGGCGCCTGGGCAGTGAGCACGCGCAGGCCGGCAAACGGCTGCGCCGTATAGCCGCCCGCAGCGCGCGCCAGCGCCACCGGCTTGGGCAGGCCGAGCGCGCGGACCAGGTGCCGCGTGAAGATATTTTCGTGCAGCCTGACCAGACCATCGCGCATCGCCCGCTCCTTGTTTTATTGTTGAGTCTTCATTCTACGTGTTGCCAGCTTGAATAGAAAAAAACCCAATAGTGCATTTACGGTAGCATGCAAATTTACCTTGTGAAGGGACCTTGACGCCATGTGCGGACGATTCGACCAAAGCCAGACGGCGCGCTATTACGCCAGCGTATTCGGCTGGGCCGATGCGCTGTACGACAGCGCTGCCGATCCCTTGTACAACGTGGCGCCCGGTACCTACCGCCCGCTGATGCATATCCAGGACGGCGTTCGGCGTGTCGACGACGTTTTCTGGAGTTACCGCGCCAAATGGGCGGAGGGCAAGGTGCCCATTTGCGTCAATGCGCGCATGGACAAACTGGCCAATCGTTACTGGGCGCCGCTGCTCAAGAAAGGGCGCGCCGTGGTGGCGGCCGAGGGCTGGTATGAATGGACCGGCGAGAAGGGCCACAAGCAGCCCTGGCACATCCACCGCAAGGACGGCCAGCCGCTGTTCATGCTCGCCATCGGCAACTTCGGCACGCTAGATGCGCAGCGCGCCGAACACCGGGCCGAGGCTGGCTTCGTGCTGGTCACCGACGACGCCGCCGAGGGCATGCTCGATATCCACGACCGCCGCCCGGTGGTGCTCAGCGCCGAGGATGCGGCGCTGTGGCTCGATCCGGCCATTTCGCCCGAGCAGGCGATCGAACTGGCGCGCCAGAGCGCGTTGAAGCCGGACCAGTTCGAATGGCACAAGGTCAGTCCGATGCTCAACCGCGCCGGCAGCGACGGGCCGCAAGTGGCGCTGCCACTGGAAGACTGACGCCCGGGCATAAAATCCCGGACGCCTTGCGGGTGGCCGGGCCTGTCGATGCAAAGTCTTAGTGCTGGTATGCACCGATATCGAAACCGACCGATGCATTGCGTGCCTTGCCGTCGATGTCCGTCGCAGGGGCATTCGTGGCCGTACCGCGCGCGATGGCCGGCGAGCTGGCACTCAGGTGGAAGTCCGGCGTGGTCGCCGTGGACGAATAGCCAATGAACAACGGGTCCGAGCTGACGGTACCGGTGGCCGTCAGGCCGTTGCGCAAGCTGATCGCGGTGCCGTTCTTGTACACCAGGTTGTTGGTGTAGCGGTTGCCGGTACCGGTCTTGCCCTGCTCCGAGATGCCGATGCCATTGTTGTACAGAATGTTGTTGGCCACGATGGTGTTGTTGTTGCCGCCCGAGGTGAAGTAAAAGTCGCCGCCGCCGACGATGATGCCGTAGTGCGAATCGGTCACCGTGTTGTTGGTGATGATGACATTGGTCGCGTCGTGCCAGAGGTGGATCGCCGCTTCGCCGACGCGGTAGACCAGGTTATTTTTCACGCTGCCGGAGGTCGACACATAGATGCCCTGGATGAATTTGCACGCCTTCGGCCCGATGTCGTTGACGGTGTTGGCGACGATGTCGTCATTGACCCCCTTGTAATAGCTGTCCACGCCGATGGCCGAGCCGCCGGCGCTGGTGCACGCGGCCGCATTGGCGATGTGGTGTACATGGTTTTCCTGGATCATGTCGTACGAGCCACCGCTATACAGGCCATGCAGCCAGAGCTTGCCCGTACCTGGCTTCGAGCCGTCGACATCGAAACCGACGATGCTGACGTAATTGCCGCGGTTATCCCAGGCATAGTCGGTCGACGAACTGGCCGGGGGCACGATCTTCGCGCCCCACTTGGTGGTCGAAACAAAATAGATGCGCGCGCCGGCCGTGCCGCTGGCGGTGGTCTTGATGCCGCCGGCATAGGTGCCAGGGGCGATCCAGACGGTGGTGCCGGCCTTGGTGGCCGCCTGTGCCGCACGCTTGAGGGTTTTGAAAGGTGCGGCCTTGGTACCGGCCGCGCTGTCGGAACCGGTCGGGGCGACGTAGTAATTGATGTTGGTGGCCGGGATGGTGGCGGCAGCGGTCACGTCGATGGCGACCGCGCTGGCCAGCAGTTTCGGGCTGCCGTCGGCGGCGAATGTGGGTGCGGCTTCTGGCGCGGCGTCGGCGCTCAATGGATGGCTGGCGTAACCGGCCAGGTCGAAACTGCCATCGGCGGCCGGGGCGCTATCGGCGACGGCCGGGGTGTTGCTGGCGGCATCGGTGACGATGCTGCTCGCGACGTAGCCGGCGGCCTGGCTGGTCTGGGCGGCGCCGCTGTCGGAAGGGCTGCCACCACCGCAGGCGGTAAGAAGAACAGCAGCGCTGCAGGCGATCAGGGCGTTGATGCGGACATCCGAAGCAAACGTGGTGAATTTCTTCATCTGAAAATTTCCCGAAGTAAAGTTGTTGTGAGCAAGGTTGGAGTGGCGGAAATTGATTTAGTTCAATTGATTTGCAGAATAATTTCAATGGAGTATCAAATAACCCATCAATCGCTTGTCACGAAAGAAATTAAACCGCTGAAGCGGACGCGTCCCACCCCGCCTGGGACGGCATGCTGCGGGGTGGGCTGACGGTGGGGTTAATGCTGGTATGCGCCGATATCAAAACCGACCGAGGCGTTACGCGCCTTGCCATCGATGTCTGTCGCCGGGGCATTCGTGGCCGTGCCGCGCCCGATGGCAGGCGAGCTGGCGCTCAGGTGGAAGTTCGGCGTGGCCGCCGTGGACGAATAGCCGACGAACAGCGGCTCCGAGCTGACGGTACCGGTGGCCGTCAGGCCGTTGCGCAGGCTGATCGCGGTGCCGTTCTTGTACACCAGGTTATTGGTGTAACGGTTGCCGGTACCGGTCTTGCCCTGCTCCGAGATGCCGATGCCGTTGTTGTACAGAATGTTGTTGGCCACGATGGTGTTGTTGTTGCCGCCCGAGGTGAAGTAAAAGTCGCCGCCGCCGACGATGATGCCGTAGTGCGAATCGGTCACCGTGTTGTTGGTGATGATGACATTGGTCGCGTCGTGCCAGAGGTGGATCGCCGCTTCGCCGACGCGGTAAACCAGATTGTTTTTTACGGTGCCGGAGGTCGACACATAGATGCCCTGGATGAATTTGCAGGCCTTCGGCCCGATGTCGTTGACGGTGTTGGCGACGATGTCGTCCTTGACACCCTTGTAGTAGCTGTCCACGCCGATGGCCGAGCCGCCGGCGCTGGTGCACGCGGCCTTGTTGGCGATGTGGTGTACGTGGTTTTCCTGGATCATGTCGTAGGAGCCACCGCTATACAGGCCATGCAGCCAGAGCTTGCCCGAACCCGGCTTCGAGCCATCGACATCGAAACCGATGATGCTGACGTAATTGCCGCGGTTATCCCAGGCGTAGTCGGTCGACGAACTGGCCGGGGGCACGATCTTCGCGCCCCACTTGGTGGTCGAAACAAAATAGATGCGCGCGCCGGCCGTGCCGCTGGCGGTGGTCTTGATGCCGCCGGCATAGGTGCCAGGGGCGATCCAGACCGTGGTGCCGGCCTTGGTGGCCGCCTGTGCCGCGCGCTTGAGGGTTTTGAAAGGTGCGGCCTTGGTGCCGGCCGCGCTGTCGGAACCGGTCGGGGCGACGTAGTAATTGATGTTGGTGGCCGGGATGGTGGCGGCGGCGGTGACGTCGATGGCGACCGCGCTGGCCAGCAGTTTCGGGCTGCCGTCGGCGGCGAATGTGGGCGCCGCCTGTGGTTCGGCGTCGGCGGTCAACGGATGGGCGCCGTAGCCGGCCAGGTCGAAACTGGCATCGGCGGCCGGGGCGGCATCGGCGACGGCCGGGGTGGTTTCTGCTGCGGACGTTGCAACTTCCGGAGAAGCGACTACGCCACTATTGTACGAATAGCCAGCGCTCTGCACCTGTTGGTCGGCGCCGGTATCGGACTGGCCGCCACCGCAGGCGGTGAGCAGGACAGCGGCGCTGCAGGCGATCAGGGCGTTGAGGCGGACATCCGTAGCAAACGTGGTGAGCTTTTTCATCTGAGAACTTCCTTACTGTGTGTATGAGCAAGGTTGGAGCCGGAGAAATTGATTTAGTTCAATTGATTTGGAGAAAAAATTTTGCGCCGTGCGAAACCGACCACGACCGTTAGCCCGATGGAAACCGAACAAATATTGCGCAATATCGACGTTTCGGAGGCAACTTCTGACGCCATGCGACGGTCTTACAAGGCCTTACCTCACTGCCTTGGGAGACGTCGCGATGGAATCCGTTTTACATTTGAAGCCGGCTTTGAAAGACGGCGAAATCTATGCTGGCCTGATCTTGGGGAAGGATGGCCAGCATGACTATCACGTCGTGCTGTTGCCCGACGACGCCGGCGATGTCAGCTGGACGCTGGCGCGCAGCTGGGCCGACCAGCACGGCGGCGAACTGCCCAGCTGCCGCGAGCTGTCGCTGCTGTTCGCCAATCTGCGCGAGCAATTTCAGCGCGAGTGGTACTGGTCGAGCGAGCAGCACCGCACGCGCATCCAGCTGGTGTGGGGAGAGAATTTTGCCAGTGGAATACAAACCGCGTATGGCCGCCAGTTCCGGGGCCACGCGCGGGCAGTGCGGCGCGTGGCCATCGACGGGCATTGACGGCGCTATCAGCCAGCGCAAAGCAACCGCGCCTAGGCCCCGCTTTACTTCACCAGCACGTCGGCCCGTCCGATCGGCTGGTCCGTATTGGCCAAAAACCACGCCGTCGTGCTCATCACGGCGACATGGCGGCGCAGGTTTTCGGGGTCGACCTTGTCGAAGGTATCGGCCGGCGAGTGGTGGTAATTAAAATAGTCCGAGCTGTCGATGAGCGGCTCGAAACTCGGCACGCCCGCCAGTTCCAGGCCCGACAGATCGCCGGTACCGAGTTCGTCTTCGCGGATGAAGCCACCTGCGCCGATCGGTAGCAGGGCCGCCTTCAGGGGCGCGAAGTATTGCACGGCCTGGCGCGACACACTGGCGCGCACGCCGAATGCGCGCCCCGAGCCATTGTCGTCTTCATAGGCGGCGAAATGTTTCTCGGTATTCCCCGCTTCTGCGGTCAAATAGGCGCGTGCACCCTTCTGGCCATTTTCTTCGTTCATCCAGGCAATCATGCGGATGGTGCGGCGCGGCTTGAAGTCGAGCTTTTTGAGCGTGTCGATCACCGCCATCGCGCTGGTGACACCGGTGGCGTCGTCGTTGGCGCCGGTGGCCAGGTCCCACGAGTCGAGGTGACCGGACACGATGACGATTTCATTGGCCTTGTCGGTGCCCGGCAGGTCGGCGATGACGTTGAAGCTGTCGGCATCGGGCAGGTTTTGCGGGGTCAGTGTCAGGTGCATCGTCAGCGCGCCGCGCTTGGCCAGACGCGTCATCAACAGCGCGTCTTCAATGGTGACGGCGGCAGCGGGAATGCGGGCACCGTCCTGCAGGCCGGCACTGCCGGCGTGGGTGAGCCGGTAGACCGCGCCGCCAACCGCGCGCACCAGCGCCGCCGCCGCACCCATTTCTGCAGCCATGCGCGGGCCGGCCACGCGGTAGGCGACCGCTTGTCCATAGGCTGTACCAGCCTGGCCGCGGTCGGCCATTTTCTGGTCGAATGGCACATCGAACAGCACGATGCGGCCCTTTACTTCGGCCGCGCGCGCCTTGAGTTCATCGAAGCTGTGCAGGACAATGACTTCGGCCGTGATGCCGGCCGCCGGCGTCGCGCCCGAACCGCCCAGCGCGGCCAGCACCACCTTTTGCGACACGCCGGCCGGTTTGCCGGCGTAGTTGACCAGCTCAGCGCTCTCGGCGCCGCGCACCCAATGTGGCACCTTGACTGGCTGCAAGGTCACCTTCGCACCGAGTTTGCGCATGGCCTCGGCCACCTGCGTCACTGCGGCGGCTGCGCCGACCGAACCCGACAGGCGCGGGCCGATCAGGTCGGTCATCTCTTCCAGGCGAGTGTAGGCATAGTCGCTTTTCATTGCGGCATCGCGCACCTGCGCCAGTGCCGCCGCTTCGTTGGCGGGCGCGGCAGCAAAGGCGGAGAGTGAAACCAGGGAACTTGCAACGGCAATAACGAGGGGCAGCGGGCGGCACTTCATGCGACAAATCCTTGAATGTTGAGTGAGACAAAACAATACCCCATTCAATGCTGCCGCGCAGCAAAATATTGCCGTACTTACATCACGCAGGAACCAGGCGCACCAGCGTGATTTCGGAGGGCGCGCCGAAGCGTTTCGGCGGGCCCCAGTAGCCGGTGCCGCGGCTGGTGTAGACCCACATCGCGCCGAGCCGGTTCAGGCCGCTGACGTAAGGCTGCTGCAGCGGCACGAACAGGTTCCACGGGAAAAACTGGCCGCCATGCGTGTGGCCCGACAGTTGCAGGTCAAAGCCGGCCGCCGCGGCGGCGGTCGCGCTGCGCGGCTGGTGCGCCAGCAGCACCCGCAGGGCCAGGCCCTTCGGCGCGCCATGGGCCGCCTGGTGCGGATCGCTCTTGTGTGCGGGATTGAAATGGTGCGCCGTGTAGTCGGCCACGCCGGCGATCATCAGGCTGGCCGTGCCGCGCGTACGCACCACGTGTTCGTTCATCAGCACCGTCACGCCGAGGCGGCGCAGCTCGGCAATCCAGGCCTCCGCGCCGGAATAGTATTCGTGGTTGCCGGTGACAAAAAACGTGCCGTCCGGCGCGGACAGGCGGGACAGCGGCGCCGTGTGCCGGGACAGGCTGGCCACGCTGCCATCAACCAGGTCGCCGGTGATGGCGATCGCATCGGCCTCCAGCGAATTGACCTTGTCGACGATGGCGCTGAGGTACTTGTGCTTGATGGTCGGGCCGACGTGGATGTCGCTGATCTGGGCGATCGTGTAGCCGTCCAGCGCGGGTGGCAAGCCCACCACCGGCACATGGACGTGCTTGACGTGCGCCAGCCGGCGCGCATTGACCAGACCGACCAGGGTGACGGCCACGGCCAGCACAGGAACGCCGACGGCTGTTTCGCGCGCCGCATCTGGCCAGGTGAAGGGCAGCAGCTGCAGCGCCAGCAGCAGCAGGTCGCGCCCGAAGGTGGCGACCAGCAGCGATGAAAACAGCCCCATTGCCAGCAGTCCGGCCCAGGGCAGCTGTTCGGCGCCACGGCGGCGCTTGAAGTATGGCGACAGCAAACCGGTGGGCACCAGCAGCGTCGACGCCACCAGCAGCACGATGCCGGTCAGCGCGCCGGCAATACCCAGCCCCATGGCGGGAATCAGGCGCAGACCGATATACAGATGCAGGATGACCAGCAGGAACAGAACGGTGGCAATGGTGCGGCGTGGTGGCATGAAGGATCCGGATTGTGCAAAAGAAGCTTGTACATGGGGCAATCAAGTCAATCCGCAAGCGCACCCGACAAAGGAATGTTGCATCAATTTAGGTAAATGTTACAAAGGGCTATTGACATGTAATAATCTGTATTAGCGCGTGGCGTGCGGCAGGTGCAGGCATATAGTCCATCCATGCCCTGGCGCTTAGCGATCATTCGATCACCGTTAAGGGAAAAGGATAATGCCATGTTCAAGAACAAAGTCTTTGGTGCGGTGCTGGTAGCCGCGGCCGCTGTTGCCACGGCAACCGTTTCGACCTCGGCCATGGCGCAAGATCGCGGTGTGAATACCGCCGTCGGCGCGGTGCTCGGTGCGGCAGTCGGCGGTAGCGCCGGTGGCCGCAACGGCGCCATTGTCGGTGGCGTACTCGGCGCCGCGGTCGGTAATTCGATTGGTTCCCGCAACGACCGCTATTACGATAATCGCAACTATGACAACCGCGGCTACGCCAGCGTCGGTTACTACCAGCCAGCGCCAGTGTATGTCGAACCGCGCCCGGTGTACGTTGAATCGCGTCCGGTCTACTACGCCGAGCCGCGCTACTACGCACCGCCAGTGGTCTACTACGGCGGCGGCCGTGGCTACTACGGCGGTGGCCGGGGCTACCACGATCGCGGCCACGGCGACCGCGGTTGGCACCACGGCCGTTAAGCTGCACCCGCTTGCAAACGAACCGCGTCCTGGACGCGGTTTTTTTTCGTGGCGCTGTTCGCGCACATCGGGCAGTCTTCCCGTCAGCCGGGCTCGGCAGTGGCAAGCAGCAAGCGTAATGCCTTCGGTATTTGCTGGCCGCGCCGCGAACCGGCTCAGCCAGCTCTTGAAGAAGGCATCCCAGCCGTTCACACTCTGGAGGTGAATCGCGCCGCGCGCGCGTTCTCCGGCCGCACATTGCCAATGCGTGCCGGATGCCGCTGCCTGCGCGAAACGCCGGTAGGCCATCGCGCCATCTGTGAAGGATGAAAAAAGTCATCACCGGCTGAGCGAATCCGACACCAGAAAAAGAAGAACATCACTTGCCGTATATGCAACTACGCTTTTACACTGTGCCTCGAGCGACTTGCGCCCTCGGCCAAAAGCTGTGGTTCGCCGCTAGCCCAAATCTCTCTTTATTGCGCAAAAAATTATGCATGCCAGGCGCTCGCGATAGCAAACAACGGTGCTGGCGATCAGCTGCTCTTCCTTCGTTCTAACGACTGGTACGAGGCAGAAGTTTACTACTGGTCACACGAAACCGGTGACTTGACTAAGGTGGCAGAGGATTTTGCCCAGCTCGAACGTCTGTACATGCCGCAAGAAACTGGCCGTGCTGCTCCACCGTCCGCTTTGGGCAGGGAGCTGCCTGGCTTGATAGTTTGCGGGTTTTTCGCCTTGGCAACCCGCTATGCTTGCTCGACAGGCCGAAACAGGGCAAAAGCTGTCACACCACGCCCAACTAGACATCCATAGTGAACGGATACAAATTTTGTTCGTAAATTCATCGGTACAAAAATGGTAATCGCCAGTAGTTTCAAGATGATACTATTAGTTTCTAATTAATTTTGAATCGGTGTCGTCGCATGAATTCGTCAACAGTATCCGGTGTAGTCACTCGCCGTACCTCCCGGGCCGTTTTCGACATCCTGCTGTTTTGGTTGGCGTTTCACTCTGTTGCGCAAGCCGACAGCCAATATCTGCAACGCGGTGCAGGCGCGGCAGGCGGCATCGTCGCAGGCATTTACATACACGAGTTAGGCCATGCGGCCGTGTCCGACTTCGCCGGTGCAGAACACATCCGCATCCGCATCCCGGGTGCGCACTGCAAGCTGCTTTGCGGGCAGACAGATGTCACCTGGTCGGCGCGTCCCAGCGCCCCGCAGAGGCGCCTGATTACTGTGGCTGGTTTTGTGAGCAGTAACGTGGCGGCAGAAATTATGCTTCAGCACGAAAGCTTGGCCCGCTCCGGCTTCGGCCAAGGGTTGATCGCGACCAACTTGTATTCGAACGCGGTGCACGTGTTTTCGTATTACACCAAGGTGCGCGGTCGGAACGGCTATCAAGGCAACGATATCGATTCCTTTGAATTGGCAGGTGGCAACCCCCACCTGTTGTCGGCGGGGCTGCTGGCCTATTCGGCGTATGCCCTGCATCGCATGCACAAGAAACATATACCGGTGCTGTTCGTTAGTGCCCGTTTCTGACGGGTGATCGCGTCTCGTGCTCTTGCCAAAGGCGAAAGTTCGCGTCTTGGCCCAGCGCAGCTCCCTTTTGGCTTTCTGGTTTGCGAAAATGCGCCACGACTTTAGCCAGGGTACAGAGGTATTTTCCCTCTCGAACCTTCCCTTTGGCTGTTGGATTCGCCACTACATCGGTAGTCACCTTTCAGCGATCATGTTTCGAACGGCTGCGATGGGTCGGATAGATACTGTAGGGCCAGCCTACGAGCTTTTACTGTTTACATTCTGATATGCCGAGCCGAAAACAGCCACGTTCGGCCAACTGTGGATACAGTTACAATGTAATAAATATTACTTTGGAAATACCCAAATTCTGAAAGAAGCAAGTGAAAAAATCCTCTCCAACGTGGAGTGATGTCAAAACGAAGTTGGGGGACTTCGACCGCGCTGGCATGCTGGCCTTGGTGCAGGATATGTACGCCGCCAGCAAAGAAAACCGATCATTTCTGCAGGCTCGATTTGGCCTGGGCGCGGATACCCTCAAGTCCTACAAAACGACGATTGCGCGTTGGCTTTGGCCGGACATCTCCAGGGGCCAGGACACTTCGATTTCTAAGGCCAAGAAAGCAATAGCTGACTACAAGAAGGCCGTCGGACGACCGGAGGACCAGGCTGAACTGATGACCTTCTATTGCGAGCAGGCGGCAGGCTTTTGCCGCGATGTTGGCTTCTCGGATGAGCGCTTTTTCGTTTCGTTGATGGGCATGTTCAGCAAGGCGCTGAAATTGACCCTAACCCTGGCCCCTGTGCCGCGCGATAGTTTGCTGGAGCGTCTCGACGAAGTGAGTCGAATCAGCCAGGACTTTGGCTACGGGGTGGGTGACGAAATGAACGACCTGCTCGACGAGTACTCGGCTAATGACTGAGTGGACGGCGACTATCGGTCGATTTCGGCCAGAACCGGACTTTCGCAGATCGATAGCGTTCGGCCAACAGCCGCCGTTCGCAAACAGTACTCCCGACGCCATTTCAATGATCACGACATGACCTCAATCGACGAAACTTCAAGAGCTATTTTCAGCGCTGCTCGAGAAGGCGACGCAGATACGTTGCTGAGTCTGATAGGCACGAGCCAAGACCGTTTACACGCGCAAACGCCTTTCGGAACACTTTTGCACATTACGTACGCACGCGGCGATATCGCACTTGTTAAGGAGTTAATTAACCTTGGCGCCGATATTGATCGACGCGGCGGCACGTTCGACGGTACCGCAATCAATCTGGCAGCATCAAAAGGACAGGTCGAGATCGTCGAGTATCTACTTGAATGTCAGGCCGAGTTGGACGTGAGCGATCCGGAGCGCAAACTTCTTTGGGGCGGAATCGACTCCGGCAGCGTCGAGATCGTGAAACTACTCGTGGCAGCAGGGATCGACGCAACGGTCAGATATTCAGGTAAGAACATGACGAATATGGGCGCACTCGATTTTGCTATCGAGAGGGGGCAGGTTGAAGTCGCCGAGTTTCTACAGACTCTGCCTTCGATGCGTGTCAATTGAGAGGCGCGTGTTTTGCCGGCGAACCTCGCTGCCGTAGCAATCGAGGCAACGTCTGGTTTTGGGCGAAACCGACTGGTCAATCACACACGGCTGGCCAGTGAAATTTTTATCACGTGTAGATCGCAACGAAACAATGACCTCCGCCGCGTCAGTGACGGCTATTAACCGGCGCAGCCAGCCCTTGAACCGGGCATGCCAGCCGTATTCATTCGGGATCTGGATCGCGCCTCGCGCGCGTTCTCCGGCCCGCACATTGACAAATGCGTGGCGGATGCCGCTGTCCTGCGCGAAATGCCAGTAGGCCATCGCGCCATCTGTGGAGGATGAAAAAAGTTATCACGGGCCGAGCAGAACCGTCCGCAGAAAAATAAAAACATCCCTTGCGGTATATGCAACTACTCTTTTACACTGTGTCTACGCTGTGCAGAAGAAGCATTCAGAACGGATTAAACGTTGGGACGAGGGACGCGCAGTACGTAGAAACAACCCCAAAAATTTTCAATGATTTGCAGACATGCGTCTCAGCTGCGAAGTTGCTTTGGACGGGGCCTACGTAAGTGCGCTGCACGTGCAGTCCACTTGGCTTCTGAGCCGCGACTTAATTGATCCGCCTTGGATCGGCAGCCGCCTGTCGAGACAGTCTGCAACTTTTCCAGCTCGGTAACGTGCTATGGTCAATCAAGAGGCTGGATTTTTCCACGACCTGCACCAACCAATTCAATGAGGACCAAGTTGGAGAGTGATCGCATAGCAGAATTCGTCGGCCAGACAAATGTATCTCCTGCGCAGTTGTCCGCGGCTGAGCGCGATACTGTAGTGCGGATTCTCAACAGCCAATTCGCCGTCAACGCAAAATCACTCAGGCCATGGGACGCAACGAATGCCCCAGGCGGCGTACAAACTGCAATCGGTTGTGCGTTGATATCAAATTACGTAGCTGACTCCCCGTGTCTGGTATTTTCGTCGGGTGCACCTTCGGTATGGAACTTTTCCAACGGGTCGGATTTACTGCTTTTCTTAAAGGCTTCGCCACCTTTCGAATTCTATGTCTGCGATGACTTAGCAACCTACATGCTTTGTTATACCGATCATGACTTCATTATTGGATGGGGGAAGAGCACTGCATGGGTGGAGCAACTTCGGGCAGATTGATCCATCAAACGGACTTGCCGGCATGTCCGCTCAGGGTCGTTTCCGGTCTGTCCTGGCTGCCGCTGAATTTTCGCCATGGCATGCTGTTATGCCGAGTCGACCGGCCGAATTCGGCCAAAAGCGGACATAAACTAACGGACCGGCTCTGTCATTACCATAATCTTCAAGATGTACACACATGAGAAAAATGTACACTGTACTCCTGCTGTCGACTTTCTTGGTGGGCGCCCGTGCGCAAGCTGAACATAAAGAAGACTGCGATCGGGCTGAATACTCCCAGCAGTATGCTGCCGGCTTTAATCGCGAGCTAAATGGCGCGCTGGATAGATTCAAAAACCAGGATAAAAGCTCTCGATCCAAGTTGGACGGGATGAAAGCTGCCAGTGATTTCAAGGTGCAACTTTTGTCGCTGGACGGTATTCCTATGATAGCCGGGGGCAACAAAGCTGCGGAATTGCGCGCGACGTGTTTGCTTGGGCCAAATGCGATCAGCAAAGCTGACGTTTTGTATGCTGTCACGGAGCGGGCGTGGAAGTTACTCGAATCCAAGGTCGCAGCGGAAGCGCAAGTGAAAAAAGTTACCATGCCATAAAGTACGTTAGTGCAGGCCTGGCTCGCTAGCCAGATCCGCTTTGGGACGTTTTCTGCCTGTGGCGCCACCCGCTCGATTTTCAACGTGCCCACCTGCTATGCCCGGCCGAAAGACCGGGTTGGGCCAAAATCGCTCCTGGATCAAGAAAGGAACTGCAATGCCTCAGCTTTTTGCGCATGACCAAATGGACGTTTGGCACGACGGTTCTGCGATTTGTGTTATCGCTGTAGGTTCACATGGTGATCCATTAGATCTATCCGAAAGCGAAGTCGAAGCTCTCATTGCGAAGCTGCAGGCGTCGCTGAAAAAAGCGCGTTCTTGATCTGTCGGCCTGGAATTCCGCTATGGGTTGTTTCCGGCCTGTGGCGCCGGCCGCTGTATTTCTGACCTGGCAACTCGCCATATTCGGCCAGTAGCTGACAAAAGGTGCCGGGATATGCCCACCGATTGTCGGGAGTGAGCTCGAGAACGCATTTGATACACAACAATATTAATTTTACGACAAGTATGGCGTGGTCAATGATTGCCGGACGGTACGGCATGTCGCTGCTGCCATCGATACGGGAACCGACACAATGAAACGATTCATTTTGGCCGCCAGCTTGCTGGCGGGTAGCTTGGCCGGCCTTGCACAGGCCGCCGACAAGGCCGACGATGCCCAGCTGCGCACGGCCATCGCAGGCAGCAACCGGAGTAGCACCAACGTGGCGCGCGATACTTGGCGCCATCCTTACGAAACGCTCACTTTCTTCGGCATCAAGCCGACCATGACGGTGGTCGAACTGATGCCGGAAGGCGGCTGGTACACCGAGATCCTGGCGCCCTACCTGCGCCAGGACGGCAAACTGATCAGCGCCGGCCTCATACTCAGGAACTTGCTGGAGTCAAACCCGGCGGTCTATGGCAAGGTCGTGCGGGGCGCCTTCAATCCGCCAAAGGCCATCTACAACTTCGCCCCGCCAAACAGCGTTGACATGGTGCTCACCCTGCGCAACGTGCACAACTTCGTCGAGCTTGGCGACGACAAGGTCAAGGACATGTTCAAGGCGCTATACACTAGCCTGAAGCCGGGCGGCGTGCTGGGCGTGACCGATCACCGCCTGCCAGAATCCATGCCGCAAGATGCCACGGCCACGAGCGGCTACGTCCACGAGTCGTATGTGATCAAAATGGCCGAGAGCGCCGGCTTCAAGCTGGCCGCCAAATCCGAGCTCAACGCCAATCCAAAGGACAAGGCCGACCACAAGGGCGGCGTGTGGGCGCTGCCGCCGACCCTGAGCAACGCCGCACTTGACCGCGACAAATACCAGGCCATCGGCGAGAGCGACCGCATGACGCTCAAGTTCGTGAAACCATAACCGGCCAGGGCTCGCCACCTGCGCAGGCGTGCCGGCGGCGTGCGCGTCAGCGCGTTGTGGCTGCGCCGGCAAGCGAGGCAGCGAAACCGCTGCAAGCCGCTGGCCTGGCCACAGCGGTGCACCCATTGGCTGGCGCAGTGCGGGCAGGCCAGCCATGCGCACAGTTGCGCCAGCGCCGCCGGCGCCAGCACGGCCCCTTCCAGGGCCTCGAGCAATTGATTGAAAGACAGTGCCTCCATCACCTCCCCCCCATGGCTTACCTCGACCATGGGTGAAAATGCGGCGGATGGATTTGGTTCGTCCACTTAACGCGAACCGTTCCTTTTTTCGGACGCCCCCGGCTACGCCCTGGCAGGATCAGCGACGGGGGCAAGCATGCAGGCAGCAGGACAGGCAATCACGATGGGCAGCGGCCAGTACATGCTGCGCGAACGCCTCGCCGCGTCCAGCTACGGCATTGTCTGGCGCGCCGACGGCCCGACCGGCCCGGTTGCGATCAAACTTGTCAATGCGGCGCAGATGGCCAGCGCCGACGCCACCGAACACCATGTCTGGACTGCGTCCGCCCAGCGCGAGATTGCCTTCCTGCGCGCGCTGGCGCCGTGGGATGCACGCCACATCGTGCGCCTGCTCGGCAGCGGCGAGGTCGACGGTTTGCCGGCCATGGCCCTTGAACTGCTCGACGGCGACCTGGCGCGCCACGACCTGTCACAACTCGATGCCGGCCAGGCGCTGGCCTGGATCGGCCAGCTGAACCAGGCGCTGGCCAAGGTGCACAGTCACGGCTGGCGCTATCTGGACCTGAAACCGGCGAATATCCTGCTCGACCGGCGCGCCAGCCTGGTCAAACTGGCCGACTTCGGCACCAACCGTGCACTGGCCGACGTTGCCGCCCACACCTACGCCGGCACCGCCAGCTGGCAGGCGCCGGAACAGTTTTTCCCGGATCCGCAGCAGCGCTACCGCAGCGACGCGAGAAGCGATTATTTTGCACTGGGCGCATTGCTGTTTTACCTGGTGTCGGGCGGCCAGCCGCTGCGCTACGGATCGGCGTGCGGCGCCGCATGGCGCGCCCACGGCCGCGCCGGCGCCGTGCAACTGCGCGACCAGCACCAGGGCGCCCTGCCGGCTGTCCTGCACGACGATGAAGCCGCGCTGTTCGCGCGGCGCGGCGGCGCGCGCGCGCTGCCACTCCTGCGCGCCCTGCTTGCCGTCGAACCGGCGCGGCGCCCGCGCCACGCCCTCGACATCAGCCGCGCCCTGGCGAGCGCCGCATGACGCTGCGCCGCGTCGGCATGGTCGCCGTCGCCGCCTCTGCGCTCGCGTTTCTATGCGCGCTGCAGCTGGTGGCGCTGCTGCGCGCGCCGCCAGCGTTCTATCCAGCCACCATCGAGGTGCCGCTGCGCGCAGGCGCATCCATCGTCCTCGGCCAGCAGGAACTGGCGGCCCCGGACGCCGAGAGCCGCCACCTGGCCGTGCGGCGCGACGCGTCCGGCGCCTGGCTGGTCCGCAACGTCAGCGCCGTTTCCGCACTGCGCCTGCTGCGCGGCCGCGCTGAACAGCGCACGGGCGCCACGGCGCTCAGGCAGGGGCAGACATTCCAGCTCGGCGCCACCATCTTCAGTGTCGATGGCGCAGGTAGCAGTGACCTCGCCTTCAGCGCAGCCGGCCAGCACTGGCGCTACGACGGCGCCACACTCTGGCGTGGCGGCGCGGCGCAGCCCCCCTGTCCTGATAGCCGCTTCGGCGCGCGCGCCCTCGCCGCGTGGAACCGCCTGGCGCCGGTAGCGCTGACGCTGGCCCGCCCGCTGGTCTTTGGCGGCAACCTCCACTGCGGCAATCGCCTCGGGCTGGGCGGAATCGACGGCGGTGCCGCGCTGGCCAGCCGGGCAGAACACGGCATCGTGCTGGCCAGCGCCGTGCAAGCCGCGCTGCTGGTCGACGGCGCGCTACTGGCTGAGACCGAATACAGCCTGGCCGGCGTGACCGGGCTGCTTGCCGGCCGCACCCGCCTGAGCGTTGCCATCGACGGCGACAGCTTGCACCTGCGTCCGCTCAGTCACGTGGCGCTGTTCATGGCGCCGCAGGCCGAGCTGCCGGCGCCGCTCGCGTGGCGCTGGCAGCAGCGCGCCGCGTGGGCGCTGCCGCCAGCGGCCGTGGGGCCGGCGGCCTTGCTGTTGCTCGGTGCCCTGGGCGCGGCAATCTTCAAGGCGCTCGGCGGCAGCGCGGCCTGGACCTGGCGCGTGGCCGGCCTGCTGATCGCCGCCGCCGGTAGCGTCGCGCTCTTTTTGCAGCGCGCCGGCTACGCGCCCGGCATCGGCATTTCCCTGCTGCTGGCCTGGGCGGCGCTGTGGTATCTGCTGCTCGCGCCTGGCAAACTGCATTTGGTGACGGCTGCCGCCGTGCTGCTGCTGGCGCTCGGCCTGCTGGCGCAACTGGAACTGGGGCTGGGTGGCGCCGAGTCGTCCTGGCTGCGCCATGTGCAAAAGACCGCGTGCCTGCTGGCCATCGGCGCCGGTCTCGGTGTGCAACCGCGCCTGTTCCGTCAAGCGCAACGGATGTCGCAGGCGCACCTCGAGTGGCTGCTGGTCGTGCTGGCCACCATGGCACTCGCGGCACTCCTGCTGCAAGTCGTGTTCGGCGACGAAACCGGTGTGTTCGACATCCAGCCGGTGGAATTCGCCAAGCTGGCCCTGACCGCGCTGACCGCCCATTGCCTGGCGCTGGGCATGGGCACGCAAGCGGCGCCCGGCGGCATCCACCGCTGGTTGCGCCTGGGCGCGCCGGCGCTGCTGTTCATGGTGCTGCTGGCGCTGGCGCTGGTCGAGGTCGATGATTTTTCGCCCCTGATCCTCCTGCTGGTGTGGAGCACGGCGATGGCCCTGGCCTACGCGCTGGCCAGCCGCAATGTGGGCCTGGCAGCGCTGGTGGGCGCAGCTGCGTTGATGTGCGTGGGCGGGGTAGCGATGCTGCACAGCGCCGCGCCGCAGCAGGTCGCCAACTGGCAGTTTTACGGCGACCGTTTCCTGGTCTGGCTCGATCCGGCCACGCACCCGCACACCGGCCAGCAGATGCTCGCCGGCGCACGCGCGATTGGCGCCGGTGGCTGGTGGGGCAGCGACGGCTTGCTCGGTTTCACCTCGCTGGGCCAGCACGCCGGCGCCGCCATGCGCATCGCGGCCGTGCAGGACGATTTCGCGCCGGCGTTTTTCCTGAACCGCCATGGCCTGGCCGCGGCGCTCGCGCTGTGGCTCCTGCAAGCCCTGTTCATCGGCGCGCTGCTGCAGGTTGCCGCGCGCGCGTGGGCGGCCAGCGTGGCCGCGCGCGACTTCCGCCGGGCATCCGTCAACAGGTTCTTCTGCTTTGCCCTGTGCGGCGGCGCCGCCTTCATTCTGGGCCACCTGCTGCTGTCGTGGGGAACCAACCTGGCCATCTTCCCCATCATGGGCCAGCCGATGTCCTTCCTGTCGGCGGGCGGCTCGCACCTGCTGTTTTTCATTTGCCCCCTGCTAGCGGTGGCTAGCTTCAGCGCGCAATCATTCGAGGAGAATTAATCATGCCGGTGTATGTTCAACACGAGATCCTGGGAAAAATCAGCGATGTCTTCAATGCCGATGCCTTGTGGCAGGCGCCCGGCATGTCCCTGTTTGCACGCCAGCCGCTGCTGCGCGACCTGCTCGAGCGCTCGCCCCGTGAACAGCGCGGGCGCGACCCCACCCGCTGCTTCGCGCACGTCACCCTGATGCTGCCGCAGGAAGACGTCGACGACGACCGCCACCTCACGCGCGGTGCGCGTGTGCGCGACCTGGCCGATTCACTGGCGGCCCTGCACCAGAAGGATTTCGGCGACCTGCTCAAGGGCGATGAGGTGCGCTACGACGTGGTCGGCGCAGAAGCCCTGGAACCAGGCCAGGTGCACGTCAAATTTGGCCACGCCGTCTACCTGCCCGCGCCCGCCGAAAAGCCGCTATATATGGTCACCGCCTCCACCGACTCGGCCATCTGGAAAGCCGTCTGCCCGGTGTATCCGCACCAGCGCCTGGCCCTGCTCGGGCCGGATGCGGACGGCGCCAGCCACGCGGTCGCCGACTGGCCGTTCGGCCTTGATGCCGCGATCCTGCTGATCAACGACGGGCCGGACGGCCAGCTGGAAGTGCAGGTGCGCCCGAAGGATGGCTACGAATGCCAGTTCGATCCGCTCAGCGGCTATTACACGGTCAAGGCCAGGGGTGCGCCAACAAGGCTGCTGCTGAAGGTGACGCGCACGGCGCCGCGACCGCCAGCGGTGCAGCCGGCGGCCGCGCCGGCAAAGCCACCCGGCGTCTGGAAAACGCGTGCGCTTGAACCGGCCGAGCAGACCGCGGTGCCGCTGGCACGGGTGCTGGGCGCGCCGAAACTCGACGAAGCGACCTATGCCCCGATCGCGCAACAGCGGGTCAGCCTGGCGGCGCTGGCACTGCCGCGCCTGTCGCGCTATCGTGACACCGGCGCGACCACGCTCAATGTGCGGCTCGACCGCCAGCTAGCGATCACGGCCCTTGATGCCGCGATCACCTTTGCGGTCGACGCCGACGACGCCCTGCACGCGATCACAGCGGCTGGCCGGCAGCGCATCACGGCGCCGGCCAGCTTCACGCCAGTCGATGCGCGCGTCGTCAAACTCGATTGCGTGGCGCCGGCCATGGCTGACCGCTACAGCGCGCTGCTGCATTTGCCGAACCCGCCCGCGCTGCCGGTCGCCGGTGGCGCACGCCTGGTGTTCGGGCGTGGCGCGCCGATGCTGGCGAGCCTGCGCGTGCTGGACGGCGCCGGGGCGCTGCGCTCGGACAGCGACGTCATTGAGAACGCCGACCGCCTGGGCCTGTCGCGCAAGGCGTTCAGTTTCGAAGTTGTCGAGGGCGGCTATCAGGTGACGCGCCTGTCGCCGACCCAGGCCCTGTTCCACCTCGACGCGCAATGTGCTTTCGTCGCCAGCATCGACGACGACCAGCCGTACTTGCTGCCGCCCGGCCACCACCTGGTCGCCGGCCATTACGTGCTGCGCTTCGACGCTTGAACCGCATGTTCTCCGCGCACATTCCAGCGCTCTGGGTCAGCGCCGCCTGCCTGGCCGGCGCCTTGATCCTGACGCTGATCCTGGCCGCGTTCCTGACGCCGCGCCACTGGTGGCGCCGCGCCAACGCGCGCGCGCTGGCGGTGCTGGTCGGCGGCACCGCCTTGTTCGGCGCGCTGTTCATGCTGGCCGCGGGCGTCTGGCCACGGCCGGCAACGCCAGTGGCCCTGACTGCCCTGCCCCAGGTCGTGGTCCCGACCCGCGCCTACCGCGTGTTCGACAACCTGAATTTGCGCGTCGCCAGCGGCACCGGAGCCGCGCGCATCGCGGTCGTCACGAAAGGCACCGTGGTCACGACGACCGGTCGTGTCGAGGGTGACTGGTGCGAGGTCACGGCCAGCGTGAACGGGCGCAGCACAACTGGCTGGGCCAGCAGTTTATGGCTGCGCCGGGGCGACGAACGCTAGCGATGGGCGTGCATCCGTGCCAATCACGCGTTGCGCGCGCGGGCGCAGACCATCGGCTGGAACGTCACGCCATTGCGGCATTGCGCGGCGCCGTCGCAGCGGAAGCCCAGCGCTTCGTAGGCCGGCACGGCATACGGCGATGAATTGACCGTAAAAATCGCGGCTGGCGCCGCTTGCGCGCAGGCCGCCCGCCACAAGGCGCGCGCCACGCCACGCCGGTGCCAGCGATGATCAACAAACAAGTGAAATACATGGCTGGGCGGCCGCAGTGCGATGTAGCCGGCCAGCCTACCCTCGATCTCTGCCACGCTGGCAACGTGTCCGCGGTCACGATATGCCCGCAGTGCCGCTTCATCGTTATCACGCAAAAAGGTGGCGCCCGCTTCCGGTGGCATACCGGGCACGATGAACGCCGTTGCCAGCGTGCGCAGCATGGCGGCCATGGCCGGATAGTCGGCATCCACTGCGGGCCGGATCACTATTTTTTTGTCCATTGTTATTAGGTCACGTTGGGAAAATCACGAAAATCGGCAAGCACAATGTAACAAATAATTGCATTTGTTGACTTGTGACATTAGTGCCCCGTAGACTTGTTTCCATGCGAAAAGCCAGTCTTACTGCCAGTTTTGCCACCGCCAGCGTCGCCGGCGTTGAGCATGCGCCAGCAGGATTGCCACGCCTTACCATACCACTGTCGCGCCCGCTACGCCATCCGCGCTACCGGCGCCTGTGGTGCGCCAACCTGGTGTCGAACCTGGGCAGCTGGACCCAAACATTTGCATCGGCCTGGCTGATCGCCTCGCTGTCACACTCGGCCTCGACCACCACGCTGGTGCAGACCGCCACCTATATTCCCATCTTTCTTTTCGCACTGCTGGCCGGCGTGGTCGCCGATGGCGTGCACCGTCCCAAATTCCTGTTTTTTTGCAACCTGTTCCAGGCCGCCTGTGCGTGCGTCCTGGCTGCGCTCGTCATTACCGGGCACGCCAGCATCGGCCCGGTGCTGGCCGTCACCTTTTGCCTCGGGGTGGGCTCGGCCTTCATGTGGCCGGCCTGGCAGGCAGCACTGTCCGGGCTGGTGGAGCCGGACGAAGTCGAAGCGGCGGCAACCCTGAACAACCTCAGCTACAACGTCTCGGCCATCCTGGGCCCGGCGCTGGGCGGCATCTTGTTCAGCTGGATCGGCGCGGGCGCGCTGTTCCTGGTGAACGCGATTTCCTTCGTGGGCTTGCTGTCCGTGTACTGGGCCTGGTGGCGCGAACAGCCGGCCCAGAAGGTGGTACCGACCCGCTTCATGGCGCGCCTGCGCGACGGCGTGAACCTGGCGCTCGGCTGCGCCCGCTATCGCTGCATCCTGGTCAATGTCTGCACCGTGTTTTTCGCGACAATTGCCTTCGCCGGCCTGTTGCCGGTATTCGTGCGCGACGTGCTGCACATGAATTCGGGCGTGTTCGGCACGCTGATGGGCAGCCTGGGCGCAGGGGCCGTCGCGGCCGCCTTTTGCCTGCCGTCGCTGCGCACCCGGGTCGGCAAAACCCGCTTGCTGGTGGGCGCACTGGTGGTCTACGGCATCATGCTGCTGGGTTTGTCGATGCTGCGCTCGCTGGCGCTGCTGATTCCCCTCATCGTCTGCGGCGGCATGGCCTGGTCGACCATTGTCTCCACTCTCAACGCGGCAGCACAATTGTCATTTCCGGCGCCAGTGCGGGCGCGCACCTTGTCGATCTACCTGTTCGTCATGGCGGGCGGCTACACGGCCGGCAGCATATTCTGGGGCAAAATCGCCGATCAGTTCGGCGTCAGCGCCGCGTTTGCCGGCGCCGGCGCCTGCGTTCTGGTGAATGCTGCGATGTTGTTTAAGGGAAAGCGGGAAAATCCCATCTGATTCACGCTTTGCTCAGTGCCCATCCGGGGTAAAGTAGCACCATGCCCATCTCCCCGCCTCTTCCGTATCGCATCGACCTTGCCGCCCGCTCCAGTATTGGCGCCGGTCCCGACGCCCGCGGGGAAAACCAGGATAACTATTTGACCATCGATGCCGACGGCAACGCCTGCTATCTGGTCGGGCAAGTTGCCTGCCGGCGCCACGTGGCCGGCTGGCCGCGCGGGCACGCGCGCATGGCCGTGCTCGACGGCATGGGTGGCCACGGCCACGGGCGCGAAGCGGCCGAAGCGGTGGTCGCGGGCCTGTTGTACCTGCCGGCCTGCAGCAGCCTCGCCGTCCTGGAACAGGCGCTCGACGCCATGCATGCCGACCTGCAGCACGCCTTTGCGCGCGATGCCGGGCGGCGTCCGGGCACCACCCTGACGCTGCTGGAAATTCCGCCAGGCCAGCAGGCCATGCTCTACCACGTCGGCGATTCGCGCCTGTACGCCGTGGCGGACAGCACCATTACCCCCTTGACGGTCGACCATGTGCCGGCCACGTCGTTCGCCATGGCTGGCACGCTGGGCGAAGACGACTGGTGGGAGCAAGTACACGGTGAACACCGCCCGCAGATTTCCCAGGCATTCATGCTGGGCAACGCGTTCAGCAATCCGGCAAGGTTGGCCGACGCCTTGTTTCCACTGACACCCGCCAACTTGCCACCGTGGCTGCGCCTGCTGGCCGACCGCCGCGTCCTCGTCCTGCAGCCGCATGTGGCGTATGTGCTGGCCACCGACGGTTTCTGGTCGTGTCCGCAGGCGCTGAAATGGATGGCGCGCTGGCCGGCGCTGGCGCGGGGCCGCAGCGACGCCAGGGCGATCGTGGCGGCGCTGTTCGACGCACTGGAAAACCATCCGCCCGCCGGCCTGCAGCCGGACAATGCCACGGCAGTGGCGCTGCGCCTGCTGCCGGTTGCCGCAGCGGACGAAACGGCGCTGCCGGAACGCCTGGGCAGCAACTAACATGCGCAAAAGCAACAATACCAGCGAAACCAGCAAGACAGCGCGCCCGCCACGTGCAAATACAGTTAAGCTGTCTTTGGCTGCACCGTGCTACCCTGTCCCCTCCCCCGCACTGGCCCGACGTTCATGAACAAGTGTTGCAATCCCGATCATCCGCACTGCACCGTCTGGGTCATGCCCGGCGCGGACAGTTGCGTGCACGGGCATGCGCAGCCAGCGGCCGCGGCAATGTCAGCGGCGCCAGCGCCAGTCGCGCTGACGCCGACGCTCGACAATCCTTTTGACATGTTGACGGCGCTGCGCCAGCGCCGCGACGATGCCCCGGCCGGCATCCATCCGCGCCATCCGGTGGCGCGCCGGCCGCATTTGCGCATCAGCGGTTTCGATCCGCGCGCAGCCGGCGGGCGCCAGTCGATCAAAATCGACCTGCGTGGTCTGGCGCCCAACACGGCGACCCAGATGCACATGACGCTCGCGTCCGACCTGTTTGCCCACGGCAGCGAGCGCCACACGTTTGCGCACAGCGTCGACGGTGACTGGCGCCCCGCGTTCGTGGAATTTTCTTCGCGCGGCCTGGAACATGGCCAGTACCGCATCGATGTCGAACTGCGCAGCGAAGAACCGGGCGAGCGTGGCCCGCGCGCAGCGCGCACCTGGGTGTGTACGCTGATGATCCTGGTGCCGCGCCTGGATGCGTCGCTCACCGATATCCACCAGACCTTCCTGGCCACGCACAAAAACGTGCGCGTGATGGCCGACGACGCCGGCATTGCCCGCGTCAACGCGCCGGGCGGCGCCAGCATGAATATCGACGTCACCGCACGCAATGCCTCGATCGCGCACCTGAATCTCGATACGCCCAGCGGCAAGGTCGACCACAGCATCGGCACCATCGCCTGGGACGAAGACCTGATCGAAATCGCTACGCGCCGCAACGAGCCGCATGCGTTCGCGGCCAGCGCCGCCAGCCTGGTCGACGCTGCGCCGGACCACGGTGCGCCGCGCCACGTGCGCCTGTTCGCGCTCGATGAATGCATCCTGGGCCGCTGGGAGAGCGCGGCGCCGAAGGCCGACGTGCTGCTGGCCCACTACGGTGAGAATGGCCAGGACCAGGCCGGCCTCACGCGCCGCCTGTCGGCCCGCCATGCCGTCATCCGGCGCGGTTCGCGTGGCTATGAAATCGAAGACGTCTCGCGCTACGGCATCCTGCTCGACGGCGTCTGGCCGGGCAAGCACCAGCCGATTCCGCTGCGCCTGGGCATGCGCATCGAACTGTCGGCCAGCATCAAGGGCATCGTCGTCATGGAGGTGGGCGCCCTGCTGCCGAACGGCGTCATCCTGCACCGCATCGACCAGGGCGCGGGCGCCGAGTGCCTGTACCTGATGGATCCGGAACGCCACCCCGGCTTTCCGGTGCCAGATTATCCATGCGCGCCGCGCGCCTGCGCGATGCCGGTGCTGTTCCACCGCGATGGCGGCTTCTGGCACCTTGACGCCAACACCGGACGCGAAACATCCCTCGGTCCGGCCACGCTGGTCGACCGCCTGACACGCTTCGGGCGCCACGTGCGCTTTGCGGGCAAGCCCTACCCGGAAGACCAGTCGGTGCGCACAACCGAACGCCGGCGCGCACCAGCACACTCGTAACACGCGGCGTCGTTCTACAGTATCAGGAACATCAGTATCCAGCCCAGCAGCAGCACCCCTTGCAGACCGAACACAAGTGCCGGAATTTCCAGTTCTTTGGGGATCTTCATGGCCGCTCCGCTTCTTTGCGCATACCCGTCTTAGTGTCGCCGCGAGGTGAAAAAGTTCCCGGCACCGTCGCAATGAAGGCAAATAAATCAGCTTGACGTGATATCACCAGGAGATGATAATTGAATCAGCCTGCGAACTGGAAGGTGTCTTTCCATGATGATTTCGATCCCGAGTTCGACGCGTTTGCAGCCGATGTGCAAGATGAGCTGCTGGCCGCCGCCGCTGCGCTGAAACGGCTGGGGCCTGCAGCAGACCGGCCGCACGTCGGCACGCTGGACAATCCCAGCCATCCGAACATGAAAGAACTGCGTTTCAAGGCAAACAACGGCGCGGAAATTTGGCGGGCCGCGTTCGCCTTCGATCCGCAGCGGGAGGCGATCATCCTGGTTGCGGCGGACAAACAGGGCGTCGATGAAACGAAGTTCTACAAGAATTTGTTGAAGAAGGCTAACAAGCGCTTCGACCAACATTTGGCGAGCCTGGCGGCGCAGGTACAAGCCGGCGGCGGCAAGCAAAAAAAATAGGAGAGTGACATGGGCAGAAACCTCGACGACATCATCCACAGTTTGCCGGCTGAACGCCAGGCAAAGATTGCCCGCGCGGCCGACCAAAAAGTCGCGGACATGCTGGCCCATGCCACCACACTCGCCGAATTTCGCAAGGCTGTCGGCAAGACGCAGGCCGAGGTTGCAAGCGAGCTCGGCATCGGGCAGAACGCCGTCTCACAGATGGAGCAGCGTGCCGACACCTATGTTTCCACGCTGCGACGTTATCTGAAGTCGCTCGGGATGACGCTCGAATTGTCGGTGGTCGACAAGGATGGCGATCGGTACGACTTGCCGTATTTCCTTCCCTGGCAGGCAACTGGACTGGAAGTGAATCAACAAGCGGCGTCCTACGCTGCCGAAAAAACATCCAGCGCGGCCACACCCGCAGTGCGCGCGAATCGGCGCAAGCCCGGCGCAGCATAAAAACACCTCAAACGAGCTCAGCCTGCCCGCGAAATCACACGCACCGGCGACAGGCAATGGTCGCGAAAGCCCATGCGTTTGTACAGGCCGTGCGCCGCCGCGTTGTCGTGCATGACATGCAGGAACGGCGTCTCGCCACGCATCAGCTGCAGGCGCGCCAGTTTGGCCACCAGCCGCCGCGCCATGCCGCGCCCCGCGTAATCGGGATGCGTGCAGACGCCCGACACCTCGCGCAAGCCATCTGCAGCGAGGCGTTCGCCGGCCATCGCGATCAGGCGCCCGCCTTCAAAATAGCCGAAGTAGTCGCCCAGTTCGATGGTGCGGATCCCGAAAGGTCCCGGCCTGGTCAGTTCGGCCAGCGCCAGTGCGGCCTGGGCGTGTTCGGGACCGAGTTTCACGGCGTCCGGCGCCTGGTCGTTGGCGGGAATCGGCGCATCCCACACCATGCGGTACATGCTCGCTTCGTGGTCGAGGCGCCAGCCGTGCGGCACCGGGCCGCTCCAGCCATCGCAGTAGATTTGCTCGCCCGGTGCGCACAGGTGCGCCAGCGCGATGAAGTCGGGCGAGGCAGCCTGCTCGAAACCCGCGATGGGCGAAAAACCCGGCGCGTAACGGCGCACTTCGCCGCTCCCGACAGCGTATTCGGCTTGCGGACCCTTGAGGGAATTCCAGAAAATATTATCGAGCAGGCTCATGGGGCGTTATTGTTGGTTAATTGATATTGACGACTCTAGCATGCGCTCCGAATGCATCAACTCGCGTACGACACGAAATCCGACGATATCGTTCGCCATTGTGGCGGAAAAGCCATTTCGTAATGCAGAGCGCAGATAGCGCGGGTGATACAGCCAGCAGCCGCCACGCAAAATATGGCGGCTCTGGTCGCCGCCGTTGCGCCAGGCACTGCCGTCCGTCGGCGCGCCGTCGTAGGTATCGTGCACCACATCCTGGACCCATTCCCAGACGTTGCCGTGCATGTCGAGCAGGCCCCACGGGTTCGGTGCGAACGCCCCCACCGGCGTGGTGCCGCGCCTGAACACGCCGGTGGCGCCGCCATTGTACGAAAAGCTGGCATCGTAATTGGCCTGGCCGGCATGGATCGTGTCACCGGTGGAAAACGCCGTGCGCGTGCCGGCGCGGCAGGCGTATTCCCATTCCGCCTCGGTGGGCAGGCGGTAGCGCTGGCCGGTCTGCTTGCACAACCAGACCAGGTATAGCTGGACGTCATTCCACGACACGCCAACCACGGGGTGCGTATCGGTTTGCGTGAAGCCGGGTGCTTCCCAGTCGACGTCGCCGTGGTGGCGCCAGCCGGTGGCGCTGGCAAAGCGGCGCCACTCGCCTACCGTGACGGGCGTGCGGCCCATGGCCAGCGGCCGCTCGATGCCGACCCAGTGCTGCGGCGTTTCGCGCGCGAGCCAGATGCGCTGCGCGCCGGCCGCCAAGGCGATCGCGCGCTCGTGCTCGGGCGAACCCATGTGGAAACGCCCGGTCGCGATCAGCACCAGTTCCGGGGCAGCTGCGCCATCGGCGAATGTGTCGCGCAAGATGCCTTGCGGGTCCGCCACCGGGCTGTCAGGCGACGGCAGCAGCTGCGCCAGCTCGGCCTGGTTGCGCGCGGCCGCCTCGGCGCGCGCGCGCTGTTGTTCGGACAGGTAGGCGGCGGCCGCTTTGGCCTGGTTGGCCTTGCGCTGGGCTTCGTCCTGCTCGGCTTGCGCCTTGGCCGCATCCAGCGCGCGCCGTTCGCGCAGCTGCTCGCGCAGGATCACCCGGCGTGCGCGCCTGGCCGTCTCGGCCTCGCGCTGGGCGATCTGCTCCTGCTCCTTGCGCTGGCGTACCACCAGCGCCCGCGCCAGCACGGCCTGCTCTTCCGCCTTTCTACGGGCCACCTGTTGGGCCGCCTGTTTTTCGGCACGGACCTGGGCCGCCACCTGGCGCGCGACCAGGTCGTCGGCCGATGGTGGACGCGGACCACGCAGGCGCGCCAGCAATTGCGTCACGCTGGGCTGGCGCAGCTTGGGATCGAAGGCAAAGCCCTCCTGCAGCGCGCCCCACTGGGCCGGGGTAAGCGAGCCCGGCGACTGGTCCGGCAAATGCGCCAGTTCGGCGCGGCCGGTGAGCATCTGGTAAATCATGACGGCCACCGCATACACGTCCAGCGTGCGCACCGGCACCATGGCGGCGTTATTTGATTCCGGCGCGCGGTACACCAAGGTACCCGAATCGGCCGGCGCCTCGCGGCTGGCCAACTGCTCCGGCTCGGCGCCACGCGAGCGCGCCGCGATGCCGAAGTCGAGCAGCTTGACGTCACCGCCCTTCGTGACGAACACATTGGCCGGTTTGATGTCGCGGTGGACCAGGTGCTGCTTTTCCCACGCATAATCGAGCGCCACGCCGACCGGCTCCAGCAGGTTCAACACGCGTTCGAGCGGCAGCGCGCCGGCATGCGACATCAGGCCGGCCAGGTCTTCGCCGTCGAGGTATTCCATGATGATGAAATAACTCATCGTCGCCGGATCCTGGGCCCAGTCGTAGACACGCACGATGTGTTCGTGCGCCAGCGCGCGCGCGCGCGTGGCTTCTTCGACCAGCAAGCGGGCGAAGTGCGGGCTGTGGGTCAGCTGGGGCGGGATGATCTTCAATGCCACCACGGCGCTGTGACCGAGTTCGGCGTGGGTGGCCAGGTCAAGGGCCTGCCACACCTGGCCCATGCCGCCCAGCGCCACCATGCGCTCGAGCCGGTAGCGGCGGTTTGCGGGCCCCACTTCCTGGCCGGTCATCAGGCCGATCTCGGTGCCCGACCCTGGCGCGCTGCCAGGCCCCGACCCCGCCGCGCCGGGCGTCCGGCCCGGCGGTGCGTACTCCGCATCGAGAATGGCGTTCTTGCGGCGCTCGAACTCGTCCCTGCTGAGCAGGCCGTCGTCGTGCAGCGCGCGCAGTTCGCGGATCTTGTCGATGGCGGTGTGCATCAAGAGGCTAGGTTCCCAACGGCGCGCCACAGACGCCGCAAACCTGTTCGTGCGCCAACCCAGGGTGACCGTGGGCGCAGCGCCGCACCAGGCCTGCCGCCAGCTGCGCCTGCGACGTCAACGCCGTCTTGTTGACGTCGTTCTGGATGGTCAGCAGGTCGAACTGGTGACGCCGGTCCTTGTCCACTTCCGCATCGCGGCGGGCGCCTGCTTCCCGCATGGCTTCCTGCGCCATGCGCTGCGCTTCCTGCGGCGTGACGCCGGCCTGCGCTGCCGCCACCTGGGCCAGTGCGGCCAGTTGGCTGGCATCCATACCGGCGTGGACACGTGTTTTCAGGTAGTCGGCCAGCACAGCGGCATTCGGTGCCGGCGCCATGGCCAGCTTGGTTGCATCGTCTACCGCGCTCATGGCCTGCATGCGCGCCAGGTCGTGGCTGTGGACCGCATCCTGGCTGTCGCGCGCCATGGCGTGGCGGCGCTCGTCGCCGTCGAGCGCGATGTCGCTGGCGATGCGTTGCGAGCGGGCGTCCGCTTCGATCGTGCGCAGCAGCTTTTCGTGCTGGGCCAGGCTGTCGCGCTGACCGCCGCTGCGGCGCATGTCGCCCAGCTGCTGCGCGGTGGTTTCGTCCTCAACCGATGCCGCGCGTTCGGTCTCGCGCAGGCGCGCCTGGTGGGCGGCCGCGAGCAACGCGCGCCGGCCCTGGTATGCATCCTCCTCGATGTCATGCTCACGGCGCGCGGCGGCCACTTCCATCTCGCGCAGGCGCGCCAGCTCGGCGCGCTGGTGCGCGGCGTCGGCAATCCCGCCGGCCTGCTCGATCTTGTTCCTGATTTGCTGCTGCAGCACCTGGTGCGCGAAACGCTGCTGCGCCAGCTGGCGCGACTGCAGTTCGTCCTGGTGCGCCAGCGCCAGTTCGGCGTGCATATGGACTTCGGCCAGTTTACGCAAGTGCTGCCACTGCGTTTTCTCGTCGCCGCGCGCCAGGCTTTTCTGTGCCATCTCGTGTTCGAGTTCAGCCAGCACTTCCCCCGCGCCACGCTCGACCGCCTGTTTTTTGGTGGCCGAATCCATGATGCGCGCATACAGTTCGATCTCGCGCGCGCGCATGGCCTGGCTGCGCTCTGCGCTTTGCAGCGTCAGTTCGGCCTGCTCGATGGACGCATCGGCGCGCAGTTCCTGGCGGCGCTTGTCCAGGCGCGCGTCCTGCTCCGCGCGGCGGATGCGCTGCCATTCTTCGTCGTCGTACAGCTGTTCGAGGTTGCGCGCGTGCTCCACCTGCACCTGACGCTCGTCGGCGGCCAGCCACAGGCTGGCGACCTTGTCGCGGTTGGCGTCGAATTTATCGTGGCGCAGTTCGATCGTGTCGACCTGGGTGACGGCCAGGCCGAACTGGGCCAGGCGCAGTTTCAGGGCGGCCTGCAGGCGCTCGTCGAGTTGCGGGCGCAGCGCGCGGTTGGCGGCCATCTCGCGCAGCGAACGGGCGCCCACGAATTCGGCCGCCAGCTGGCGCACGGACGGCGCCAGCAATTCGCGCAGCTGGGCGCTGGCCACCGTGCCCGGCGCGGTCATGAAGTGGCGCGCAAAGGCGGCGACGTTGTCGACCTGCACACTGATCGTCATGCGCGCGTCAACCAGTAAATGTTCGGAGGTGGCCAGCCCGCCAAAGCTGAACGACACCGGCAGCGCGCTGGTGCGGGTGATCAGGATCTCGGCATGGCCGTCGCGCAGCAGGTGATTGAGGCGCGTAAAAAAACCTTCGATTTCGTACTCGCCCTGAGGCACCTCGGTGGCCTGGTCGCCCTGCAGGATGTAGGCACGGGTGGTGGCCGGCACGCGCAGGGTTTTGACGAAGATGCCCGACAAGGCCGACACGCCAAAAAACACGGCCAGGTCGTCCGGGCCGGCGATCCAGCGGTTGTCCACCAGGACCGGGCTACCTCGTGCTGCGCCTGCATTTGCCATCTCGACCATCATTGACTCCCTCATTTCAAGCTGCGTCACCCTGCCGTTGCGGGCAGTACACGATTCTAGCAGGGGCGCCGCCTCAACACCCCCGGCACACCCGTCATTTTGTTTCTTTTCAGAAAATTCCGATTTGCGCGACACAGGCCAGGCTGGCGCCACGGGCGCGCACCGCATCGGCAAACTCTGGCGGCAGCATGGTCTGCCAGGCTTGCGGCAGCAAAATCCGGTCGCCCGGCGCGGCTTCGGCCGCGATCAGGGCGCATTTCGGCACTATCCCTTCGACCGTGTCGACCTGGCCCGTGTGCCAGCCATGCGAGGTACCCGAGGCGATGATGCGGCCGCGCGCCACATAGTCGCGCCCGCGCGCCAGCCGGTCGGCCAGCACCAGCGCCAGTTCGTACGAATTGCCCTGGAAGCGCTGCTGGCCAAACCTGATGGTGGTGCGCCAGCGCCCGGGGACGCAGCGGTCGAAATCGCGCGCCCCCAGCAGCGCCTGGCGCACTGCCAGCTGGCGCGTGACATCCAGGCCCGGGACGGTCACGGCGTCGTCGTCAAGGTCGCCCGCCAGCAGCGGATACACGCTGACCTCGACCCAGCACAGGCTGTCGTTGATGCCGCCGCTGTGCAGCGGGAACCAGGCGCGCGCGCTCGACACCACGTGCGCCGCATCCGGCTGGCCGGTCAGCGCGCCCAGGTGCGCCATGCCGCCTGCGCCGCCGAGCAAGGCGGGCGGGTCGGCGTCGATGGTGTGGCCGTCGATACGGCCCAGCTGCCACTGGTCGGACCAACCGTTGGCGCACGGCTCGTTAAGGTGCACCAGGCCGCGCACCATCCGGTCGGCCAGCACGGCGGCGAGTTCCCAGTCACGCGTGCCGGGGTCGATGTCGATGCTCAGCACGACCTGATCGCGGCTGTCGATGCGCGGCTCGGTGTGGCGTGCCAGGCGCACCACCTGCTGCATGCGCTCGGCCAGCCCCGGCACGCCGCTGCACTTGACGTCGGCACGGCCGGCGCGCGGGCGCCGCGTCGCCGTGACGGTGGCAAAGCTGCCGTTGGCCAGCAGGCAGCGGCAGGCGGCACGATCGGGACAGTTCATGCGCTCTCCATGGCGCGGCGCCCGGCCAGCGCAGCTTCGAGATTGGCGGCGATCCGTTCGGCGTCGTCGAGCAGGTCGGCATTCGCCCTGGACCCGGCGCGGGCCAGCCAAGCCCAGGTTTCGTCCAGTGCATCCGTGGCGCACAGCGTGTGGCGCGCGCGGCGCTGCTGAGCACCGAGCGGCAAGGGCCGGGCGGGTGCGGCCAGTGCCAGTGCGGGCATCGTCAATACGGCCAGGCTGGCATGGTCGAAACGCTGCACCAGCGCCCTCTGGCGGGCAAACCCATCGACATCGAGCAGGCGCAGGCGGCTGGTCACGACGGGTAGTTCGAGGAACAGGCGGCGCAGCGCGGCAGCGTCCGTGAGGCAAGCTGCCGGCTCCGGCAAGGGCGCAGTCACGAAGGCGCAAACGGGTACATCGGCCAGCGCGCGTGCTGCCAGCAACGCGGCGTAATCGACCTGCCCGGCCAGGTCGACCGGGATGCACTCGTCGACGGTGACGCCGAAGCGCATGTACAGCAATTCATTGAGGCCGGCGCGAAACGCGTTCCATTCTTCCAGCAAGGTGCAGGGTGGCAGGTCGAGGTGGCCCTGCGCCAGTTCGCGCTGCAGGGCCGCATCGAGTGCGGCACGAAAGGCGTCCAGCGCGACCGACTGCCCGCCTTCGCCGGCCAGGAATAAATCGAAGCGCTGCTGGGCAGCCAGCGGATCGGGACTGTCGACCACCACGCGCAGTTGCAGGCCAATTTCGGGCGCGGCCAAAAATGGCGTGAGAACCAGCTGGTACGGGCCGGGATGAAAACACCACGCGTGTCCACCGGCCACGAGCGCCATGCGCGCGCCCTCTGCGAAGCGGCGCGTGCGACCGGCCGCATCGACCGCCACGCCCACGCAGCCGGGCGGCACCACGCCCACCATGCGCGCGGCCATGACGGCGCCGCCCAGGGTGACGGGTGCGGGACGGCGCCGCTGGAACAGGTTTTTCACGGCAGCGCTTCGACGGCGAACCCGGCGCCACAATGCTGAAAGTGGTCGGCAGGCGCGCGCACGAACGGCCACGCGCTTTCGCATTCGCCATCGGCGTCAAGGCGGCCAGACAGCACCACCCCACCGGCGCCATCGAGCACGCGCAGCATCGGCTGCGCGGCCAGCAGCTGGCGCGCGAACGGCGCCGCTGCGGCCAGTTGCAGGATTACGCGGCAAGCATCCGGGGCCTTGATGAAGTGCAGTGTCCAGAAACCGTCGTCGGTGACCAGTTCATCCAGTGCAGCGCCACTGTCGGCGGCGCGCAGCATGCCGCGGCTGGCGCGCCAGGCGCCAGAGCGCTCGCCGACCAGCTGACGCAAGCGCCGGATCGTCAGGGGGGACGCCGCCAGCGCCGCTTTTTCAGCAGCCGACAGCGGCAGGCTGCCGTCGATGGCTGCGCGCAGTACGGCATCGGCCAGCACCAGGCGGTCGTTGGCCACGGGCGCGACCAGCAGCGCCGCGCGCAGCTTGCGTTCGAATGGATCGTTCGGTGTCATGTGGTCTCCTTTTCGCGCGCCGCCTGCATCAGGCGGGCGATTGCCGCATCGCGGCGTTTTCTCAGGGTCGGCAGCGACACGCCGGCCAGCACGGCCAGCTGCTGCATCGTCGGCAACGCGCGCGTCGCCGGGTCGCACCAGGCGTCCGGATACACATCATCCTCCGGGCCGGTCAATTTCAGGTACACCGCCAGCCGCACCGGCAAGCCATCGTCCATCATCATGCGGGCCGCCCAGCTGTGCCGGTCTTCGGCCAGTTGCGCCATCTGGATAAAGCCGGGGGGCAGTGCAACACTGGCGGCAACGGCGTCGCTGGCAGGGTCGAGCACCAGTGGCACGGTGTCGACGACGTCCATCGGCAGGTCGATCGGTTCCTGGCGCGCTTCCAGGATACGGTCCGGTGCGGGCGCCGTCTGTTCGGGCGCGGCCAGCACGCGCCAGTAGTCGTCCAGCCAGTCGGTGGCTTCACCGGCGTCGAGGCGCCAGTCGGCGTCGCGGTTGGCGGACAAGGCTTCGTACTCGGCGATTTCGGCCAGCATGACGCCGATCTTGGCCGGATTGTCTTTCAGCGCCTCGAAGCGCTTCGAGCGCGTGTGCAGCGGACCGCCGCACGACGCGCTCCAGCGCAGGACCCATTCGGGGCGGCACCCGGCAATCGACGTCATCTGGCGCACCTCGATCGGGGCAGCGAGTACTTCGCGCCCGAGAATCGCACCCACCTGCAGCGCGTGGCTGCGCCAGTCGGCAAACAGGCGGGCAATCTCATGGTAGGCCGTGTCGAGCATGCGGTAGGCGTAGATGCGGTTCGGGCTGCACGCGCGCCCGCACGCGACCTGGTAGTTGTCCGAGTCGACCTTGTCGCGCAGCGTGGCATACATGTCGTTGACCTTCTTGCGCAGCAGCGCTTCGCCCGCATCGACCGGCAACGATGCCTGGAACTCGTCCCAGTCGCCGGGCCGCGCCTGCAATTCGTACAACAGCGTCAAAGCCAGGTCGCGCACGCTGTCGCCGTAGCTGTTGCCGGGACCGTCGAAGCGGCTGCCAACGCGGTACAAGGCCGCTGACATCTGCTCCACATACGCGTCGAGGCACAGCGCGGGGGCGGCAAAAGCGCCGAGCGAGCACTGGCCGAGCAGTTTGCGCACCTGCTCCCAACCGTGTTCCTGGTACCGGGTTCCCGGCAAACGCATAGGCTCCCTTCGACGGCGCCCGCGCACGGGCGAGCTGGTAAATTCATGCTACATCTTGCCATATCCACTCAAGGGACAAGGCGTCCGTCAGAACCGGATTTCCCCTTCTTTTCCTGATTCTGCAGCATCGCCCGCAGCACGGCCGCGACAACCGGCGCCGCGTGGTCGCCGCCGCTCGCCTCCGAGTGGCTGACGAACGTGGCGAACCCCAGCCGGTGGCGCTGGCCGGGCAGGCTGCCCGGCTCCAGCCAGCCAGTGAACCAGACCGTGGCGGTGGCGCCATCGCTGCCCGAGGCCGGCCCGGTTGGCGCGGTGCCGGTCTTGCCCGACAAGCCGCGCCGCACCAGCGCCAGTTCCGGCGCCCCGAAAGCATGGGCCGCCGTGCCGACGTCGACCACGCCCTTCATGCCGGCGCGGATCCGGTCCAGCCGCACGCCCGTCGCGGGCGCGTCGGCGGCGACTGCCGGCCGGCCATCGAGGGCCAGCAACAGGCGTGGGGCCGGGATGCGTCCCTGCCCGACAGCGGCGGCGGCCAGCGCCATCTGCAACGGCGTGGCCTGCATGCGCAGTCCAATGGCCATCTGGCGCAGTTCGTGGCGCGAGTGGATCGGGTCGATATGGGCAGCGCTGGTCTGCAAGGCATCCCACGCCGACCAGTTGAAATCATCAGGCAACAGGCCGCCATCGAGGCGCAGCTGCCGCTCGAAGCCGAGCCGGTGCGCCATGGCGACAATCGGCCGCACGCTCTCGAGCGCCGCCGGCTCAAGCCCGGCCAGGTCGGGGGCGCCGCCGGCGCCGCGTCCGAACAGGCTGCGGTCGGACAGCTCGCCGGTCCAGGCGAACCAGGTATTCAAACTCCAGGTCAGCGCCTGCGCCATGCCAAGGCGCCCATCCTGGGCGCGCCGGCCCGCCAGCTGCTCGCGGTAGTTGGTGATGCGCGCCTGCCTGACGGCCGGGTCCCACGGATAGGCCGGCGCGTCGGTCTGAAAGGCGAAGCCGCGCGAGCGCGCCAGCCGGTCGATTTCTGCCAGCGGTATGCCATTCATGAGCGCGTCGAGTTGCGGGTCGCGCTGCGCGGCCAGCTCCAGGCCGAGCGCGCTGATCACCTTGAAGCTTGACCCCGGACTCCGGTGGGCGCCGCCATCGTGCTGCAGCGCCGGCAGGCGCAAGGGACTGCGGGCCGGATCGAGCCGGTCGAAGTCGCGCACCTCGGCCCAGTTGGCGGCGTCGACCTGGCCCGTGCCGGCGCCAGCGGCAGCCAGCACGTCGCCGGTTTCCGTGTCAAGGATAACCATGCCGGCGTGGCGGCCGTCCGGCGCCGCCATGCCACCCGTGCAATGGCTGCCGTCCCAGCGGCCGCGGCGCATGCCAATGCAATCGAGCGCGCCCTGGCTGGCCGCCTGCAGCGCCAGGTCGAGCGTCAAGGTGGCGGCATGCGCGCCGCCGTCGCCCACCCGCCCCAGCATGCCCGCAATGCTGTTGGCCTGGTCGGCGCGGTAGCCCAGCAGCGGCGCCAGCCCCGCCGCGCTGGCAGCGGCGCTGGGTGCGCCGTCGCGCCACAAGGCGGCGCCGTTGCGGTCGACCAGGGTCACTGGCGCCAGGCTGGCGCGCGCCACGGTCGGGCGCGCAGCCATGCTTTGCCAGGCCAGTTTGCCCCCGGCCAGGCCGATGTGGCGGTAAGCCGCGTCGCCCGGCGCCGCCAGCGTTTGCATGGGCGCCACGTCCAGCCGCACGCTGGTGGCACCCGGCAGCAGCCCGAGGCGCAGTTCCTGGGCCGCATCGGCTGCCGGACACGCGCGCCCGGTGCAGGCCGGCTCGCTGGCCAGCAGCCGCGCGCCTGCTACCGAACCGACGCCACCGAGCACTATCAGGCGCAAGATTTCCGTGCCTTGCGCCGGCTGCGCCAGCGTGTAGGTCAAGCGCGCCGGGCCGGACCCGGGCCAGTCCTGGATCCGGCGCCAGGCATCCCAGCCCTGCGGCAGCTGGGCGAACAGGCGGGCGGCAGCGGCCGGCATCGTCTGCGCAACGGTGGCGGGCGCGCCACCCACGCTCGCTTGCCAGGTGCCGGCCAGCGCCTGCGGGCGCGTGCGCCATGCCAGCAGGCGCCGCTCACTATTAAACAGTTCCACCTGGGCGCGCACGAAATCGCCGTCGGCGCGGTGGTACAGCCGTTCGAGGCGTTTCAATGCGGCTGGATCGAGCGCCGTGTGCTCCCAACCGGCCAGCGCTGCGGCGCGCGCCGGCCCGGGCGCTGCGCGCCATGCGGCCAGGTCGCGCGGCGCCAGCATGATCAGGCCATCGGGGCCCAGGCGCAGCAGGCCGCCGGCGACCAATTGCGCGAACAAGGCCTGGTCTTCCAGCGCCGGCGCGGCCACCACCGGCACCTGGTAGCGCCCGGCCGGCAGCCAGGCAGTGTCGGTGACGGCGCCGTACGCCATCACCAGCGCCCGGCCCGCTAGCGCCGCCGCGGGACGCAGCAACTGCACCTGCAACTCGCCCGCGGCCGCACAGCTGGCACTGGCCCGGCGCTGCAGGCGCAGCGCCGCAGTTTGCCCGCCCGTCGTCCACAGCAGCCAGCCGTCGCGCCCGAGCGGCACCGATGCCGCCGCGCCCGACACGATGCGGCCGGCGCCGGCGTCGCCGATCCAGTGTACATTCTCCACCCCGGCCACGCCTTCCCAGCGCAGCCGCGCGGCCTTCGCCACGCCACTTACTTCCACCCGCGGCGTCAGCGCGCCGGGCGCAGCCAGCACCACATTGCGCGGCGTGACACTGGTGCTGCCCGATGCATTGCGCGCGACCCACGCCGCGACATCGCTGAACTGGTAACCGAGGCGCAGCGGCAGCAGGCGCCCGGTCGCGCTGTCGGCCATCTGGCTGCACAGGTCGATCCGCAGCGGCGCCTCGCTGCGCATGTTCGACGCAATCAGCAATGCCGCCGCGCCGCGCTGCTCGAGCGTGATGCCGGGCATGGCGGCGACCGTGAAGGCGGCGCCGGGCAAGGTGGCGTGGAAGGCGGCGGCCGCGTACACGCCCTCGACCGCGCCCACGGGTCCGGCCGTCACCGACAGATGGCGCGCGTGACCGGCGATGACGAACGCGCCGGCGAGCGCACCGAGGACGCTGGCGGCGGCGATCCATTCAGCGGGACGTGGCGCCCGCAGCCGCGCCAGCCTGAAGCGCGGCGCACTGCCCTGCAGCGCCGGCGCGGTGTCGGCGCGGCGGGCGCCATGGCGCAGGTTGCGCGCGCGCCGCCCCGCGGTCCGGCTGGCGCGCCACGCTTCGAACACTGTCCTCGATCCCCGCATGTGCATCCCGTCGCTGTTGTTCCTGCAAGCGAGCTAGCCGGGGGCGCCTGAAACCAGGCTCGCCCCGCGCTTTTTGCATCCTGTTCCGCCCATTCGGCGGCCCGTCGCAATCCGGTGTTGTGGCAAGGGGAGCAAGCCTAAAGTGAACACATCGAAACACCCCCAACCCAAGGAGAAACACCATGAATGCACTGAAACATATGGAAGCCGTTTTCGTCATCGCCCTGTCGGTTGCCAGCGTCAGCGGCTACCTGGCCGCCACCACGCAGGACGCCAACGCGAGTCCGGCGCCGGTCGTCAGAGATGCACAGGTGGCGCCACAAATGGCCGTCGTCAACGTTGTCGCGAAACGCTTGAGCGCCGCCGAGAAGGCGCAGTCGCTGCGTGAAGAAGCCGCTGCCACCGTCGTCGCGAGCCGCTGATGGCGGGCCCGGGCAAGGCGGCGCGCCGCCTTGCGCACATTCTGTTTCAAATGTAAGCACATGCATCACTTCTGCCCTGTCCGCACATCGCTTGTTATATTCGATGCATCCACTTCGGACAAGGAGACAGACATCATGAAACGCACCCTCACACTCGCTGCCTTGCTGGCCCTCGGCTCAGCCGCTTTCGCACCATTGCCAGCAATGGCCCAGCCCAACATCAGCGTCTACGTCGGTGGCCCGCCGCCACCGCCGCGCTTCGAGCGCGTGCCTGAGGCCCGTCGTGGTCATATCTGGTCGCAGGGCCATTGGGAATACCGCGGCCGCCGCCATCAATGGGTGCCGGGCGTCTGGATTGTCGAGCGCCCGGGCTATGCCTACGCGGCGCCGGTCTGGTACGAGGAGCGCGGGCGCTGGCAGATGCGTCCGGCCGCATGGTCGCGCGGTGGCCCTGACCGTGACCGCGACGGCATCCCGGACCGCTTCGAGCGCCCACGCCACGGCGGCGACCGCGACCGCGACCACGATGGCGTACCGAATCGCTACGACCGCGACCGCGATGGCGACGGCGTCCCGAACCGCCACGACCGCCAGCCGGACAACCCGCGCCGCGACTAAACGGATAAACTGGCGGGATGAACGATAACGTCCTGCTGGCTCTCTCTTACAAAACCGAACGCGCCGCCAGCCGGCGCCTGATGGCCAGCGGGCTGTCGGAACACGAGGCCCTGCACCAGACGCTGACCATCAGCGCCGGGCGCCAGGGCCTCGACGCATTGCTGACCCAGCGTGCGGCCTTGCAGCAGCACGCGCAGGTGCGCGCGGACGCCAGAGCCGCCGCGCAAGCGCTGCGCCGCAGCGCGCCGGCCAGCACGGCCACACCGTGGCGCGCCTGGTTCGACGGCTCGGCGCACCCGAATCCCGGTCGCTGCGGCATCGGCGCCCTGCTGCACGGGCCCGACGGCCAGCGCATCGAGGTGGCGCAGGCGGCCGGTTACGGCAATAGCAGTGAAGCCGAGTACCGCGCCTTGATCACCCTCCTGCAAGCGGCCGTCGCCCACGGCGCGAATGGCCTGACCGTGTACGGCGACAGCCGCGTCGTCATCGACGATGTGGCGCTGCCGCCGCACCTGGCCGCGCCGTCGCTGCTGCCCCTGCACGCTGCCGCCCGCGCCTTGCTGGCGCAGCTGGACGACGTCCGCCTGCGCTGGATTCCCCGCCACAAAAACGTCGATGCCGATGCCTTGTCACAGCGCGGCAGCGCCATGCACCTCGAGAGCCCCGATGGAAACTGAACCACGACCGGCCGACTGGCTGCCCCGCCTGGTGGCGATTGCCAGCGCCGCCAGCGGCGACGACGCCGCTCACGATCTGCAACACCTGCAGCGGGTCTGGTCCAGCGCGCAGCTGTTGTTGGCCCGTGCACCCGGGGCGGATGCGCTGGTCGTCATGGCCGCCTGCTTCCTGCACGACCTGGTGAACCTGCCGAAAGATGCACCGGACCGCGCCCAGGCGTCGAAGCGCTCGGCGCAACTGGCGCGCCACCAGTTGGCCTGGCTGGGCTTTCCGGCCGATAAACTGGACGCAGTGGCGCATGCCATCGAAGCGCACAGTTTTTCGGCGGCAATAACACCCACCACGCTCGAAGCCCAGCTTGTGCAGGACGCCGACCGGCTCGACGCGCTCGGCGCGGTTGGCCTGGCGCGCATGTTTTATATTTCCGGACGGCTGGGGCGCGCGCTTGCGCACCCGACGGACCCGCTCGCGCTGCACCGCCCGCGCAACGACATGGCGTATGCACTGGACCATATCGAGGAAAAACTGGCGCAATTGCCGGCCATGATGCAGACGGCGGCAGGACGGGAACTGGCGCAGGAACGCTTGCAGTTGATGCTGGCGTTCCGGGACGCGTTTGTGGCCGAATGGTCGCAAGCACATTCGCCTGCCCAGCCCTCTGATCACTGACCAGCGATGACCAAATCCGCCCCCAACCTCAACTTCGTCCTGGTCTGCGTCTTCATCGACATGCTGGGCATCGGCCTGATCGTCCCCGTGTTACCCCTGCTGGTCGGCGACTTCGTCGACGGCCGCGAGCAGCAGGCGCTGTGGTTCGGCGTGCTGTCGATGGTATTCGGGCTGATGCAGTTCATTTTCATGCCCATGTTGGGAGCAATCAGCGACCGGGTCGGGCGCCGCCCCGTGCTGATGTATTCGATGGCTGGCATGTGCATCAATTTTCTCGCCACGGCCTGGGCGCCGAATCTGGCCTGCCTGTTCATCGGCCGCGTGATCGGCGGCGCGTCGTCAGCCAGCATGGCCGTGGCTTCGGCCTACGCGTCCGACATCACGGCCCATGACAACCGGGCGCGCAGCTTCGGCATGATCGGCGCGGCCTTCGGCCTGGGGTTTATCTGCGGCCCGGCGCTGGGCGGCCTGCTCGGCAGCGTCAACCTGCACCTGCCCTTTTATGTGGCAGCGGGCCTGTCGGCGGCCAATCTCGCCTACGGCTACCTGTTCGTGCCCGAATCGCTCGCGGCCAGCCGGCGTGCACCGTTCGACCTGCACAAGATCAATCCTTTCACAGCCCTGCTGAAACTGGTGCGCCGCCGGGATATCCGCGGCCTGGTGGTGGTCTACACCCTCACCACGTTCGCCGCCATGATGCTCAATGTGACCTGGGTGCTGTACACCACGTTCCGCTTCGACTGGACCCCGCGCGAGAATGGCATCGCGCTGTTTTGCGTCGGCCTGTCGGCAGCCGTGGTGCAGGCCGGCCTGCTGTCCTGGCTGATGCGGCGCTTCGGCGAGGTGCGCCTTTCTCTGCTGGGCATGGCGTCGGGCGCCATCACTTACGTCCTGTACGGCCTGGCCACCCAGGGCTGGATGATGTACCTTTTCATCGTCTGCAACCTGCTGGCGTTTGCCGCCGGCCCGGCGCTGCAGGGCATCATCTCGAAAGCATCGGGCCCCGACGAACAGGGAGAGCTGATGGGTTCACTGCAATCGATCAGCAGCCTGGGCGTGGTTGTCATGCCGCTGATCGGCACCACCATCCTCGGCGCGGTGAGCCATTTGCCGCCCGCCGACTGGCGCGTGGGCAGCACCTTCTTCCTGTGCGCGTTGATGCAGGCGGCCGGCATCTGGGTCGCGCGGCGCTATTTTGCGGCGCACCATCGCGCCGCTACAGCCACGCCAACGGCGACGCCCCCCTGAATCCGGGTATTTCACCGCTATAATGTTGGATCGCCATCGTTTGAGGTTCGCGCCGTGTCTGATCGCCTGAAAGTATTACCGCAGTACCTGATGCCCAAGCAGGCCATGACGGCGTTCGCCGGCCGCGTTGCCGGCGCGAAGGGCGGCGCGCTGACGACCCGCCTGATCCGCTGGTTCGTCGGCAAATACGGCGTCAACATGGACGAAGCGGCCAATCCCGACATCGCCAGCTACGCCAGCTTCAACGCATTTTTCACGCGCCCGCTGCGCGCGGGTGCGCGACCGCTGGCCAAGGCGCCGTTCATCTGCCCGGTGGACGGCGCCATCAGCCAGTTCGGCGCAATCGACGACCACCAGATTTTCCAGGCCAAGGGCCACACCTTCAGCACCGCGGAACTGGTCGGCGGCGACCAGACGCTGGCAGCGCATTTCCAGCACGGCAGCTTTGCCAACCTGTACCTGAGCCCGAAGGATTACCACCGTCTGCACATGCCGTGCGACGGCCGCCTGACGCGCATGATCTACGTGCCCGGCAAACTGTTTTCGGTGAACCCGACCACCGCGCGCGGCGTGCCCGGCCTGTTTGCCCGCAACGAGCGCGTGGTGTGCGTGTTCGACTCGCCCGAACACGGCCCGTTTGTGCTGGTGCTGGTCGGCGCGACCATCGTCGGCAGCATGGCCACCGTCTGGCACGGCGTGGTCAACCCGACCCGCACGGGCGCCGTCGCCGAGTGGACCTACGCAGACCAGAACATCGTGCTGAAAAAAGGCGACGAGATGGGCCGCTTCCTGCTCGGCTCGACCATCGTCATGCTGTTCCAGGCCGACACCGTCCGCTTCAATCCGGCCTGGCAGCCGGAAGGCAGCGTGCGCCTGGGCGAGGTCATGGGCACCAACACGTAAACCGCGTCAGACCGGCAGGCCGGCCTTGCGGGCTTGCTCGCAGCCCATCTCTTCCATCATGTCGAGGAATACCCGGGTTTTGGCGGGCATCAGGCGCCGCCCCGGGAACACCGCCCAGCCGATCGCCACCGGCAAATCCCATTCGGGCAAGATGCGCACCAATTCGCCCTTGTCCACGTGGGGGCCGGCAAACAGGTCGGAGCTGGCCGCGATGCCCACGCCATTACACGCCATGCGCGCCAGCACTTCGGGCGAGTTGGCGGTCAGGCGCGCGCGCAGGCTGCGCTCCCAGGTTGTCTTGCCGCGGGTGAGCGTCCAGGGCATGGCGCCGCCGGACCGGCTCAGAATGCACAGCAAATCGTGGTTCAGCAAATCATCGGGCTGCTCCGGCAAGCCGCGCAAGCCGATGTAGGAAGGCGCGGCGTACAGGGCCAGTTTTTCGACGATGACCCGGCGTGCCGACAGGCTCGAATCGTCCGGCAGGTCGCCCATGCGGATCGCAATGTCAAAATTTTCCGCCACCAGGTCGACCCGGCGCGGCGACAGATCGAGTTCCAGACTGACCAGCGGATACTTGGCCAGGTAGCGCGCCATCACGCCGCCCATGCTCAGGTTGGCCAGGTCGGCCGGCATCGAGATGCGCAGGCGCCCGCTCGGCGCCACTTGCCGGTGCTGGGCCAGCGCGCCGGCGGCCTCCACTTCATCGGCCACCTTGCGCGCGTGCTCGAGCAAGCTGGCGCCGAACTCGGTCACCATCAGCTTGCGGGTAGTGCGCTGCAGCAGGCGCTCGCCGAGCGTGGCTTCGAGCAGGGCCAGGCGGCGCGACACGGTCGACTTTGGCAAGTCGACGCGCAAGGCCGCCTGCGTAAAGCTGCCGGTCTCGACGATCCGGGCAAACAGCAATAAATCGTTCGGTTCGATATCCATCGATTGTCCCACTGTGCGAATAATGTTATCCATATTATGCTCTACCGGATGGATTTTGGAACTGATAAAGTCTACCCGTCGCAGTTCCATTTACCCAAGGAAATTAAATGAACATTTTGCAAATCAATTCCAGCGCCCGCAGCAGCGGTTCCGAATCGACCCGCCTGGCCGACGCCATCGTCGCCAAGCTGAGCGCCGCCAATGCTGGTGCGCAAGTCACCCGCCGCGACCTGGCCGCCGCACCGCACCCGATCCTGGACGAAGCCGCGCTGGGCGCCCTGTTCACCCCGGCTGACGCCCGCACCGAAGCGCAAAACGCGCGCGTGGCGCTGGACATGGCGCTGGTCGCCCAGGTGCAGGCTGCCGACGTCATCGTCATCGGCGCGCCGATGTACAACTTCGGTATGACCGTGCAATTGAAGGGCTGGTTCGACGCCATCGCCAAGGCCGGCGTGACGTTCCAGTACGGCGCCAACGGCCCTGAAGGCCTGTTGACCGGCAAAAAAGTCTACGTGACCCTGTCGCGCGGCGGCATGCACAAGAACGGCGCTTCCGACGCGCTGGTACCGCACCTGAAAACCCTGCTCGGCTTCCTCGGCATGACCGATGTCACGCTGATTTACGCGGAAGGCCTGGGCATGGGTCCGGAAGCCGTCGCCAAAGCGCAGGCCGAAGCCGACGCCGAAATCGCCGCGCTGGCAGCGTAAGGAGAACCTTGTGGAAGAGATCAAGGTGGCCCGCTCGCGCGGCGTCGAACGCATCATCGCCGGCCAGGCTGTGATGGATGGCGCGGGCGTGCGCATCAACCGCGTGCTGACCCAGCCGCTGCAGCGCCGCCTCGATCCTTTCCTGATGCTCGACGCCTTCGGCAGCGACAAGCCGGGCGACTACATTGCCGGATTTCCGGAACACCCGCACCGCGGCTTCGAGACCATCACGTATATGTTGGCCGGCAAAATGCGCCACCGCGACAGCTTTGGCAACGAAGGCGTGATTACCGATGGCGGCGTGCAGTGGATGACGGCCGGGCGTGGCGTGATCCATTCTGAAATGCCGGAGCAGAACGAAGGCCTGATGGAAGGCTTTCAATTGTGGCTGAACCTGCCGGCGCGCGACAAAATGCAGGCGCCGTGGTACCGGGATATCCCGGCTGCCGAGGTGCCGCGCTTCACCACCGAGGCGGGCGTCACGGTGCAGGTCATGGCCGGCGCCTCGCACGGCGTGCAGGGCGCCGTCGAGCGCGCCGGCACGGAAATCGTCTATCTCGACCTGGCGCTGCCGGCCGGCGCCCGCTTCGACCAGCCGCTGCCTGCCGGACACAATGCATTCCTGTACGTGTTTCGCGGCGAAGCGGTGGTTGGCGGCAAGGGCATCGGCCAGGCGCGCATGGCCATACTCGACAATGCGCCGCAAGCCGATGGCGTCAGCATCAGCGCAGCGTCGGACTGCCGCGTGCTGCTGCTGGCCGGCCGCCCGCTGCGCGAACCGATTGCCCAGCACGGGCCGTTCGTGATGAACACCCAGGCCGAACTGGTGCAAGCGTTCGAGGATTTCCGCGCGGGACGCTTCGCCGCCTGACCTTGTGGCGCCGTCGTTCGTGCCAATAGGGCCCGGATGACGGAAACAAATGCCCGCCATTGCCGCCTTCGCGGCCGCGCGCCAGGCTACACTGGCGCATCTTCCTCATTCTTTATTTTCATGCCGCTGCTTCCCGTCATCATGAACCTGTTGGGCCGCGCCAGCCGCGCGCTCGGGTTCGAGACCATCGATGCTTTCCCGCCCGGCCACGTGCATGCGCGCACGCGCTGGGACCGCGCCTATTTTGATATTGCCTCCGACGTCAAGGCGGACCAGATCGAGTCGGCCGTGTGCGAAGCCATCGCCAACACACCACTGGTATTCGGCCGCATCGTCAACCCGACGCCACGCATGCAGCGCACCGTGCTGGGTATTATCGATGCGCGCCTGCGTGGTTCTGGCGGCGCGCCGGCCGACCTGGTGCGCCTGCTGATCGAGGCCTACCGCAGCGCCGACACGGTCGAAGCCATCCCCGGCCTGCGCGCGGCGATCGCCTCGACCGGACACCTGGAGATGCCGGTGCGCGTGGTGCGCCTGCTCGATTACCTGGCCGACATGCCGTCAGCGTTTGATGTCATTCAAGCCCAACCGTAGAGCACGCACGCTGGTCGGAAAATAGCGCTCGCGCAGCCGCATGAAGGGCGTCTCGACCGCGTAGAACAGCACAGCGCCGGTCAGAACCGACGCAAGCAGCAGGACGCCAACCGCGATCACGCTGTCCGGCGCGTAACCGTATTGTTTCAGCACGCCCGCGCCCAGCACGCACACCTGGCGGTGCAACAAATAGATCGCATACGACCACAACGCGATGCTGGCTGCGCCGGGAATCCGAACCGCCCGCAGCAGCGACTTTTCGGACAGCGCGGCCAGGATCAGCAGGCTGAAGCCGAGCGCCAGCAGCGGGTAGCCGAACACGGTCGGCGCGCGTCCGTACCGGTCATCCAGAAACAGCCAGCTGGCCAGACCCAGCACCGCCAGGCCCAGCAGCGCGCTCAGGTTCCCCTGGCGGGTCAGCCAGGCCCATGTACGCGGATGATATTGCCGGACCAGCGCCAGCGCCACGCCAGCTAACAGTTCATCGGCGCGGCACAAGGTGGCGTAGTAGATGAACTTGAAGTAATGATTTTCGCCGTAAGGGTTGGCGTCGACGACGTCTTGCCAGAGCTGCGCGCGCCACAGCATGCCGCCCATGACCAGCAGCGCCAGCGCCACCCAGGCCAGCCGCAGCGTCCCGCGCAGCATGGGGCACAGCCACGCAGCCAGCAAGGCGACTGCCGGCAACACCATATAAAACTGTTCTTCGATGCACAGCGACCAGGCATGCGAAAACGCGGTGCCGGGCGGCAGCCGGAAATTGAGCGTGAAGGTGAGCAGGCGCCACAGGTCCGGCAGGGGCGCTTCGCCGCGAAAGCCGGGCAGCAGGAAATACAGCGCTACCACCACGTAGAAATTCGGCAGCGTGCGCAGTAGGCGGCGCGCATAAAAGCGCCCCAGCGACAGGCCGCGCGGGTCGGCCATTGCGGCGAAGATCTGGCGTCCGATCAGGTGGCCGGACAGCGCGAAAAACAGGTCGACACCGGCCCAGCCCATCTGCCCGACCCAGCCGAAGGTGTGCGCGTCGCGCGTGACGAACAGCGTGTAGTGGTGCAGCACGACCAGGGTCACGGCGAGCGCGCGCAGGGTGTCGAGGCCGGCCAGGCGGGTAGAAGGGTGAAACGTCGCCATGCAGTTTTGCGTCGAAGGAAACCCGGATCATGCCACGCTGCCCCGCCCGCCGCCATGAATTCCCGATAAAATGGTACCACCTTGTTTATTTGGAATACAGCAATGACCAGCGTCCCTGAGCTTCAGTTTAAATCCATCAACTACACCGGGCTGGGGAATGGCCCGCGCCTGATCGTCACTGGCGCCGTGCACGGCAATGAAACCTGCGGCACCAAGGGGATCCTGCGCGTGATGGCCGAACTCGACAGTGGCGCCCTGCTGATCAGGAGCGGCAGCGTCACCTTCGTCCCCATCGTCAACCCGCTGGCCTATCAGAAACAGCAGCGATCGGGTGATCGCAACCTGAACCGCAACCTGTTCCCGAATCCCGATCCGCAGGATTTCGAAGACCGTATTGCCAACTGGCTGTGCCCCCTGCTGGGCCAGCACGATGTGCTGCTCGACCTGCACTCGTTCAATGCTGCCAGCGAACCGTTCGTCATGGTCGGCCCACAAAACAATGAAGGCAGCTTGCAGCCGTTCGGCCATGCCGCCAAGGAACGCGCGCTGGCGCGCCGGCTGGGCGTGCGCAGGTTTGTCGACGGCTGGCTGGCCACCTACGGCGAGGGCGTGCAGCGCCGCAGCCGTGGCGACGCCGCTGCACTCGAGACCAATTTGCGCTACGGCGTCGGGACCACCGAATTCATGCGCAGCACTGGCGGCTACGCGCTCACGCTCGAATGCGGTCAGCACGCCGACCCGGCTGCACCGGATGTCGCCTACCGCGCCATTCTGAATGCCCTCGCGCACCTGGAACTGATCGATGCGCCCCGCCCGGAGCCGATCGCGCTCGATGACATGGACGCACTGTCGATGGTCGTGGTGTACGATAAACTCGAAGCCGGCGACCGTTTCACGCGCACCTGGTCGAGCTTTGACCCGGTCGCTGAAGGTGAGCAGATCGGTGTGCGCGCCGACGGCACGCCGGTACTAGCGGCATTCGCTGGCCGCATCCTGTTCCCGGACGTGAACGCCCAGCCCAACCACGAGTGGTATTACCTCGCGCGCCCGAACGGCAACTTCGTTTGATGAAGGCGCCTGCGTGCAGGCCAGCGACGCCCCGCAGCGGGGATGGTAATCGTTTAAACGCTGAACCGCGCCCGCTCAGCGCGGCGCCATACGCCGTTCCATCGCCACTGGCCACATGCCCGGCAGAGCGGGGGCGACACGGCGCTCAACCCGGACTGTCGTCTTGCTGCGCCCGCCGATGGCAAGCGAGAATGGGCCGGGCATGACCCGCATCGCCATTTTGTAGAGTGCGATTAAGATTGCCACGACGACGAATGGCATCACGACCGTGAATACAGGAACCGGAACCGGCGCGCCTGCCAATTTGTTCAATTTCCACAGGCCGAACAGTAAGGGGGCGTGAGAAATGAAGATAAAAAAGCTGTAGCGGCTCTGTTTTACAGCCCATTGACCGAAGCTGGTTTCGACCAGCACGGCGCTGATCGGCCAGATCAAGAATGGCGCCACCAGACGCAGGACGAGGATACTACCGTCACCAAACCACACTGCGTACATACATAACGCAACGAATGCTGCAAATGCGGGATAAGCGTATCGATCGATCGCGCGGAGATTAGATTGATGCAATGCAATTATTCCGCCCGCATAAAACATGACCGGCATATCGCCGCGCAAAATCAATAAGCCGTCCAGGTCGGACAAGAAGAATACCGCAACGGCGGCCAGTCCGACAAAAGGTGTGCGGCGCAAAACCCATCCGAACAGTGGCGTCAATAGAATGAGCACCATCAAGTCGCGCAGGAAATACAGCGGAAGATTGATCGGATAGCCAAATATGCCAAACATGGAAGTCAGCCAGGCGCGCGCATCCTGCATGGCGGCGCGGTCATAAACAATCGACGCGCCAAAAAAACGATCAGCCAGGACATCGATCAACAGCATACCCAGGTTAAAGATCAGGAAGGGCAACAGCAGCGTGCGGGCTTTTTTGGCAATCAGCTTGCGAAAATTAGTATCCAGGCCAGATTTGAACAGGCAATAACCTGAAATAAGCGTCAACACGGGCACCGTGGCGCGGAAAAAACCATTCTGGAAAAATGCGACCAACAGCGGAAACCATTCATTTGGCACCGCGCCATATGGCGCGTACGGTGGCGTATGTACCACGACGACTCCGAAAATCATCAGGAATCGAAGCATATTGATTCGCTGACTGACCGCACCTTGAATTGCCACGCGATTTCCTTTGTAATTACATGCTGAATCTGAGATGGGATCAGAAAGATACCACGAAATTCACATAGTTGCCCAAATAATATTATGGTTTTTTCTAGGTAATTTTTTACGAGCCGGTTTACGATTGCCGTTTCTGAAGACCGCTTCCGAGACACGCCCCCCGCCCGTATTGACGGCTGAGAAACCAGTGCCAATGGATGAGTAATGCTGCTGTGCAAGATGTGTACATTATAATATTAATTTACGCATGTCCAGCGTAGCTCTATTGAATCAGTATAAAAGTGTGTCCTGTTGAACAAGCGGCGCACGCCAGTTCAGCCATGTCAGCAGTTTTTCTGTCGCGTGTTCTTGTGCGGGTTTTGACACGGGGTTCGTGGTTTCAAGAGGCTTTCACGATATGCAACCGGGCGCCCGGCGATCAAGTCGAGCAAATGCCTGAGCCGAATTGCCGATCGGGTATCATCAGCGCCACCTATCGCTTTCTGGTGCAATCATTGATTGCCGCCGTGGCGCTGAAACCCGCATCGATCAAGAGTCTGGAGCAAAAAATGAAGATTGCCACCTTTAACATCAACGGCATTGGCAGCCGCCTGCCGGCCCTGCTCCAATGGTTGGAAGAAACCCAGCCGGATGTCGCCTGCCTGCAGGAACTGAAAGCCCCGACCGAGAAATTCCCAGAGCAAGCGCTGCGCGATATCGGCTATCACGCGATCTGGCAGGGCCAAAAAAGCTGGAATGGTGTGGCGATCCTGGCACGCGGCGTGCAGCCGCAGGAAGTGCAACGTGGCTTGCCGGGTGACACCAGCGACGAGCAAAGCCGCTACCTGGAAGCGGCTGTCAACGGCGTGCTGATCGCATGCCTGTACCTGCCCAACGGCAACCCTGCGCCCGGCCCCAAGTTCGACTACAAACTGGCCTGGATGGAGCGCTTCATCGAGCGCGCCGCCGGCCTGTACGCCAGCGGCGCGCCGGTGGTGCTGGCCGGCGACTACAACGTCATTCCGACCCCTGACGACGTCTACAAACCCGAACGCTGGCTGACAGACGCCCTGTTTCGCCCCGAAACCCGGGCCGCATTCGAGCGCCTGATGGCGCAGGGCTGGCTCGATGCGCTGCGTCACATGCATCCGGACGAAACGATCTACACCTTCTTCGACTATTTCCGCGAAGCCTACAAGCGCAACGCCGGCCTGCGCATCGACCATTTATTACTCAGTCCGGCCGTCGCCCGGGGTCTCGTTGCAGCGCAAGTCGACCACGATGTGCGCGGCCGCGAGAAGCCGAGCGACCACGCGCCGACCTGGATCGAACTGGATATGACGAAAGTGCACGGTTAGCGCGAGGACGGATAGACAACCGGGTTCGTCACGCTGCGCACCTGTTTTTTTGGTTACCTTACATGATGGGCGCCTGAATTTTCCGCGCACTGCGGTGCACTGCGGAATTGATAATAAATTGCCATTCGGCTACACTGCCGCCCAGCCATGACATCCCTTACTGCCCCACACATCCTGCCCCGCCCTGCCGCTCCCTGCGGCCGGCCGGCGTGGGCGGCGTGGCTGGCACGGCTGCTCGCCATCGTCCTGCTGGTGCAGCTGTTCGCACTGACGCAGCATGACCACCCCGTCTCGTCCAAATCGCAGCACTGCGCTGCCTGCGCACTGCATGCGCAGCCGCATGCCGGGCCGCCCCAGGCGCTGCCGGCGCCTGCGCCATTCAGCTGGACGCTATTACACGCCGCGTTGCAGGTTCCCCCTCTCGCAGCGCCGGCCCGTGCGGCGGCCTGGCTGCTGCCGCCCGCACACGCCCCGCCCGCTTTCCTGCCGCTAGCCTGATCTGGCGCGCGCCCCGGTGCGCGCCATCCCTCTCATTTTGCGGAACTTGCACGCAGGCCTGGCTTCGTGCTGTCCGCTAGCGCAGGAAACATGTATGCACCACTTCTCCCTCCGTTGCCTGGCGTATCTCGCCGGCAGCATGCCGCTCATCGCCCTGGCCGATCCGGCCACCGACACCGTCATCGTCACTGGTGAACGCGCGGCCTACCGCAACCTGTCCGTGGCCGGCGCCACCAAGACCGACAGCTTGCCGCGCGACTTGCCGCAAAGCGTACGCACCCTCAACGCCGACCTGTTGCAAGACGCCGGCGTCAGCTCGCTGTCCGGCGCCCTCGAACTCACCAGCGGCATCAGCCGCCAGAGCGACCTGGGTGGCCTGTGGGACAGCTACGCCATGCGCGGCTTCACGGGCGACCCGAATTTCGGGTCCGACTATATGGTCAACGGCTTTTCCGCCAGCCGTGGCTATAACGGCCTGCGCGACGTCGCCGGCACCCAGGCGATCGAAGTGCTGAAGGGCCCGAGTTCGGCCTTGTACGGGCGGGGCGAACCGGGCGGCACCGTCAACATCCTCACCAAAAAGCCGCGCTTCAAGCCGGACGCCACGCTCGAGCTGTCCATCGGCAGCCATGCAAGCAAGCGCGGCGCCATCGACGTGACGGGGCCCTTGTCCGAGACCGTCGCTTACCGTCTGAACGCCGCGCACCAGGCCGGCGGGTCGTTCCGCGACACGGCCCACACCAGCCGCGATTACCTGGCGCCCTCCTTCGTCTGGCTGGCCGGGCGCGATACCACCGTGTCGTATGAAATCGAGGCCACGCGCCAGCGTGCGCCGTTCGACCGCGGCATACCGGCCATCGGGGGCATCCTCGGCGCGGTGCCGGTCGAGCGCTTCCTTGGCGAGCCCGGCGACGGCCGCAGCACCGTCCAGTCGCTTGGCCAGCAACTGTTCGTCCAGCACGTCCTGGCCGAGGGCTGGTCGCTGCAAGGCGGCGCCGCGTATCGCAACAGTGCCCTGCAAGGTTTTTCGAGCGATGCAAACGACTTGCTGGCCGATGGCCACACGCTGCGCCGCCAGCGCCGCTACCGCGACTGGTCCGCACTGGACCGCTCGGCACGCATCGAACTGCTCGGCAGCGCCAGCCTGCTCGGCATGCGTCATGCCTTCCTGGCCGGCGTCGAGGGCTACCGTTTCGACGACTACCGCGTGCAACTGCGTCGCAATCCCTCGGCCGCCAACCCGTACGCGATCGATGTGTTCAACCCCGTCTACGGCGCCGTGGCCGCGCCGCTGACGCTGTCGATCGACACGCTCGAGCACCAGCGTGCCAGCGGCCTGTATCTGCAGGATCAGCTCGACCTGGCGCCACGCTGGAAGGCACTGCTCGGGGTGCGCGCCGACCAATATCATCAAACCGTCATCAATCGTCGCACGGCGGCCGTCAACCAGCAGGATCTGAGCGCCGTCAGCCCGCGCGCCGGGCTGGTGTACCAGCCGAGCGGCGCCGTGGCGCTGTACGCCAGCGTCGCGCGCGGGTTCCGGCCGAACAGCGGGATCGCGATCGACAACAGCGCCTTCCCGGCCGAACAAAGCCGCTCGCACGAACTGGGCGTCAAGGTCGACACGCCAGCTGGCCTGGCCGGCACGCTCGCGGTGTACCGGATCGACAAGGACAATGTGCTCACACCCAACCCCGCCAACACCGATTTCTCGATGCCTGCGGGCGCCGTCGCCAGCAAGGGTGTGGAATTCGATGTGGCCGGCCAGTTGCGCAAAGGACTCAAGCTGTCGGCCGCGTACGCCTATACAGACGCGCGCGTGACGCATGGCGACAATACCATCCGCACCGGCAGCCGGTTTCCGAACGTGCCGCGCCACAGTGCCAACTTGCTGCTGGTGGCCAGCAGCGCCAATGCGTCCTTCGGCGGCGGTCTGGCGTACCTGGGCGCGCGTTTCGGCAATGTGGCCGCGTCAAGCGACTTCCGCCTGCCCGGCTACACCACGGCGCGCCTGCTGGCCAGCTATGCAGCAGGCCCGCACTGGCGGGTGTCCGCCCACATCGAGAACCTGTTCGACCGGCGCTACTATGCCAGCGCCTACAGCCCGCTGTGGGTGGCGCCCGGGACCACCCGCAGCATGAACGCAACCTTGTCCTACCGTTTTTAAGGCGCCATCGATGACAAACCAACGTATCGCCTCAATCGACGTCGCACGCGGCCTGGTCATGCTCCTGATGACGGTCGACCATGTACGCGAGACTTTTTTCATGCAGCACCAGGTGAGCGACCCGATGGACCTCGCCGCCACCAGCCCGGCGCTGTTTTTTACGCGCCTGAGCGCGCACTTCTGCGCACCGATGTTCGTGTTCCTGACCGGGCTGTCGGCCTGGCTGTACGCCAATCCGGCCAGCGGCCCGCGCGACCCGACCAGCTTCCTGGTCAAACGCGGCCTGCTGCTGGTCACCATGGAGATCGTGGTGGTCAACTTCGCCTGGAGCGGCAGCTTCACGCCCGCAATACTGTATCTGCAGGTGATCTGGGCGATCGGGCTGGCGATGCTGACGCTGGCACTGCTGCAGCGCCTGCGTCTGGCCGTGCTGGCGGCACTCGGCGTGCTCATCGTGGGCGGGCACAATGCGCTCGCCGGTGTCGCGTTTGAGCCGGGCAGCGTGGCGGCAAGCGTGTGGACCATCCTGGAACAGCGCGGCTACCTGCTGGAAACGCCGCTACGGGTGAAAGTCAGCTATCCGGTGCTGGCATGGATCGGTGTGATCCTGCTCGGCTATGCGTGCGGGCCGCTGTTCGCGCGCGCTGCGGCACCACTGCGGCGCCGGCGTTGTCTGATGCTGGGCGGGAGCTTGTGCCTGGCGCTGCTGGTGCTGCTGCGCACCGTCAACGCGTATGGCGAGCCGGTGCCGTGGACGGTGCAGGCCGATGCGCTGCATAAGGTGATGGCCTTCGTGAACTTCACCAAATATCCGCCGTCGCTGGACTTTTTGCTGCTGACCCTGGGCTGCGGGGTGCTGGTGCTGGCCTGGCTCGACGCGCGCGATACAGCCTTCACGCGCATCGCCGCCGTGTTTGGCGGGGCGCCGCTGTTTTACTACCTGCTGCATTTATACGTGCTGCTGGGGCTGGGACGGATGGCGGCGGCGGCAAGCGGGGTGAGCCGGGCCGACGTGACCGCGGTGTGGCAGATCTGGGCGATTGCGGCAGCGCTGGTGGCGGCGCTGTACTGGCCCACGCGCCGGTTTGGCCAGTACAAGCGCACCAGCCACAGGGCGTGGGTGAAGTACCTGTAGCGCCGGGCAGCCAGGCGCGCGAGGATCGGTGATCAGGAATCGCGCGCCATCTGGTGCTCAACCAGAGTACGCGTGATGGTGCCGCTGGCAGCAAGTTCACGCGCCGCCAGGTCGCGCAAGGCGTCATGTTGCAGCCCGTCGAGCAGCGCCGCACGCAATTGCCTGGCCTCGGCGGCTCGCCCAAGCCCCTCGAGTACCGCCATGCCAATCGCAACCTCGCCGACCAGTCCGCTCAGGCTGGCAGCCAGGCGCGGCGCTTCGTGCGCGCCGGGATACAGCGGCATCGTACGCGCATCGAAATTGATCGCGTCAAGGTAACGCAGCGGCGCGCCGCGATAACGGTCAGCCAGCGCAAACCTGCCGGTCGCCACCAGCGCCGGCAGGGCCGCACCGGCATAGGTTTCAGCCAGCGCGGGTTGGTCCGCGTCCAGGCGTTGAAACAAGGTGGCGGTTGAGGCAGGCTCGTCGATCATCCGGTTGATGTCGACGACAATCGCAAAACGCGTCGTTTGCCTCGTGCGGCCCTCGTCGAAAATGGGTTCGCCAGGCGGGCCGAAAAAAAGGTCGCCGGCAAGCAGTTGCCGGATCTGCGCCTCGCGCAAGGTCTGCAAGGCGGCGCGCGCAGGCGGGTAGGCCGCCACCAGCATTTGCCAGCCGAACATCGTGATGAACAGGCGCGAGCGACCAGAAACCGTGGCGCACGCCTCTTCCGCGAACAATTGCTTCAGCAGGGACAGCGCTTCGGCGAAACGGCCGTCCGCGTGGGCGGCCAGCGCGGCGGTGACGAGTGGATCGCGATCGGGCATGGGCATCCTCCGGTAAAGCGCAAGTGTAGATCGGGCCGCGCCGCGCGCTCAGTGCGGCGTCAGGATCTTCAGGCCGATAATGCCGACCACGATGAGTCCGATGGCGCCCAGTCGCAGGGCCCCGGCCGGTTCGCCCAGCATCAGCATGCCGGCGATCGCCACGCCGACCGTGCCGATGCCGGTCCAGACGGCATATGCCGTCCCCAGCGGCAGGTCGCGCAGGGCCAGCCCCAGCATCCCGACGCTGCCTAACATGGCCAGCAAGGTAAACAGCGACGGAATCAGGCGCGTAAAACCCGCGGTGTATTTCAGGCCCACGGCCCAGCCGACTTCCAGCAACCCCGCCAGAACCAGGTAAATCCAGCTCATGCAAACTCCGACAGAAAATGAATGATGCCCCAGTATAACATTAGTGTTTTTCAGCCTTTCAGCAGAGTTGGCGCAGATACCGTAGCATCGTGTGCAGCGGGCCAATGCCAGCGCCCGCATCCATCCAACCGCACCAGCCAAAGAACCAAACCACATGACGACATTATTTGACCCGATCCAGGTCGGCGACCTGACCCTGCCAAACCGCATCATCATGGCACCGCTCACGCGCGCCCACGCACCCGGCGCCGGCCGCGTGCCGAATGCCCTCATGGCCGAATACTACACGCAGCGCGCCAGTGCCGGCCTGATTCTGTCGGAAGCGACCTCCGTCACGCCGATGGGCGTGGGCTACGCCGACACGCCAGGCATCTGGTCCGACGAGCAGGTGGCCGGCTGGAAGCTGATCACCGACGCGGTGCACGCAGCCGGCGGTCGCATCATGCTGCAACTGTGGCACGTGGGCCGCATCTCGGACCCGGTATTCCTCGACGGCTCGGCGCCGGTGGCGCCGAGCGCAATCGCCGCCGTCGGCCACGTCAGCCTGCTGCGCCCGATGCGCGATTTCCCGGTCCCGCGCGCGCTCGACCTGGAAGAACTGCCGGGCATCGTCGCCGCCTTCCGCAAGGGCGCCGAGAACGCCAAACTGGCCGGTTTCGACGGCGTGGAAGTGCACGGCGCGAATGGTTACCTGCTCGACCAGTTCCTGCAGGACAGCACCAACCACCGCACCGACAACTACGGCGGCACCATCGAAAACCGCGCCCGCCTGTTGCTGGAAGTGACCGACGCCTGCATCGCTGTCTGGGGCGCCGGGCGCGTCGGCATGCACCTCTCGCCGCGCGGCGACATGCACACCATGGGCGACGCGGATCCGGCCGCCACCTTCGGTTACGTCGCACGCGCACTCAAGCAGCGCGCCATCGCGTTCATATTCGCGCGCGAATCAGTGGGCGCCGACAGCCTGGGCCCAATGCTCAAGGATGCCTTCGGCGGCGTGTATATCGCCAACGAAAAATTTACCAAAGAAAGCGCGACTGCCCTGATCAACGAAGGCAAGGCCGATGCCGTCGCCTTCGGACAGTGGTTCCTGGCCAACCCTGACTTGCCGCGCAGACTGGAACTGAATGCGCCGATCAACCAGCCGAACTACGAAACTATTTATCAGCCAGGCCCGGTCGGCTATACCGATTACCCCGCCCTGCCTGCGTAAACACGCCGGTCCGCAGTCACGGCGGCACTGTCATTCGGTAGTGCCGCCGTGTTATTCTTGGTGACGATTTTGTTCGCCTGACCAGGACCCTCACTTGAAATCATTTGCCGCATCCGCGCTGGCGCTCGCCATCGCAAGCTCAATTCCCGCGCTCGCCGCGCCAGCCGCCACCGCAGCGACCTCCCGCCCCGAGAATGCCTTTCTGGCGCAGGCTGACGCCGCCGCCCGCGCCGCGCGTGTGGCGAATGTCGATTACGTGCTCGATTTCAGCTTGACTGGCAAGGAAAGTTTTAACGCTACCACCACCGTGCAGTTCGACTTGCTGGACGCCAGCACGCCACTGACCCTCGACCTCGACAAGGCGAGCATCGCCATGCTGACCGTCAACGGCAAGCAGGTCACGCCGGTCTATAACAACTGGTTCATCACGCTCGCCCCCGCCGACCTGGTCAAGGGCCGCAACCTCGTCAGCGTGGTTTACCAGCGCCTGCACAGCACCAACGGCGAAGGCTTGCACCGTATGAAAGACCCGGTCGATGGCCTGGTCTACACCTACTCGCACTTCGAGCCGGCCGCGGCGCACCAGATGTTCGCCGTGTTCGACCAGCCCGACCTGAAAGCGACATACCAGCTGAGCGTGACGGCGCCGCGCGACTGGACTGTCATCTCGACCATGCGCGAAAGTGGCGTCGAGCCGGCCGCGGCCGAGAGCCGCCGCTGGACCTTCCCGCGCACCAAAAAACTCAGTCCCTACAATTTTTCCATGCATGCCGGCCCCTACAAGATGTGGGAAGACAACAGCGGCCCCTACCCGATGCGCCTGTTCGCCCGCCAGTCGGTGGCCAGCCAGATCAAGCCGGACGAGTGGTTCAAGTACACCAAACAGGGCTTGGCCTTCTTCGACAATTATTTCGGCGTCCCCTACCAGTTCGCCAAGTACGACCAGATCCTGGTGCCCGACTTTCTGTACGGCGCCATGGAAAACGCCGCCGCCATCACCTTCGGCGAAGCGGGCTTCCTGTACAAGGCGGACATGACCGCGGCAGAGCGCCAGAGCCTGGCCAGCGTGATCATGCACGAGATGGCGCACCAGTGGTTCGGCGACCTGGTCACCATGAAATGGTGGAACGGCTTGTGGCTGAACGAAAGTTTTGCGTCCTTCATGGGTACGCTCGCCACCGCCGAGGCGACCGAATTCAAGGATGCCTGGCGCGATTTTTATTCGGGCGGCAAACAGGGAGCCTATGCGCAGGACCAGACCGCCAGTACGCACCCGATCGAAGTGCCGGTGCCGTCCACGGCAAATGCCTTCGACAATATCGATGCGATCACCTATTCGAAAGGTGCCTCGACACTGATGCAGCTGCGCCACTTGCTGGGCGAAGAGGTGTTCCGCAAGGGCGTGCACAACTATCTCACCAAATTCGCCTACCAGAACGCGACGCTGGACGATTTTATCGGCACGCTGGGCGAGACGGCCGGACGCGACCTGAAGCCCTGGACCGCCGAATGGCTGTACCAGGCTGGCGTGAACACGCTCGTCGCCAACTACCAGTGCAAGGCCGGCCGCATCAGCAGTTTTAGCTTGCAACAAAGCGCCCCGAGCGCCGCCCTGCCAGCCCTGCGCGAGCAGCGCGTGCAAGTGGCCACATTCACACGCGCCGGCGACAAGCTGGCGCTCGGCAAGAACGTGGCCGTGACCTACCGCGGCGCGTCGACCAGCGTCCCTGGCCTGGTCGGCAGCGCCTGCCCCGACCTGGTGTACCCGAACTACCAGGATTGGGGCTTTGTGAAAATCGCCCTCGACGCGCGTTCGCAGGCCACAACGCGCGCCCATCTGGCCAAGGTCGACGACCCGCTGCTGCGCGCGATGCTGTGGCAAAGCCTGTGGGACGGCGTACGCGACGGCAAAACGTCGCTGCTCGACTTCATCGACACCGCCCTGCACAACGTCCCGACCGAGAAAGATTACACCTTGCTGGGCGACGTGCTGGGCAAGCTTGGGTCGGCCCGCCGCCTGCTCGATCGCATGCACGTCGATAGCCCGGCGACCCGCCGCGCCGGCGTCGCCCTCGAAGCGATGGCCTGGAACGGCGTGCTGGCCAATGCCGCCAACGGCGACTTCCAGCGCCGCTGGTTGCGCAGCTACCTCGACCAGGCCGGCAGCGTCGACGCGCAGCAGCGCCTCGCCGGCCTGCTCGACGGCACCGTGAAGGTCGACGGCCTGGTGGTCAACCAGGACGTGCGCTGGGACATCCTGCAACAGCTGAGCCGGCGCGACTACCCGGGCAGCGCCGCGCTGGTGAGCGCCGAAGCGGTGCGCGACAAGTCCGCAGCCGGCCAGGCCGCGGCCATTGCCGCCGAGGTGGTGCGCCCCGCGGCCGCCAACAAGGCACGCTGGCTGGCCACCATCCAGGACACCAAAACGGCGCTGCCATTTTCCCAAATCCGCGTCGCCATGTTCAGCCTCTATCCCGGCGAACAAGGTGCGTTCAGCGAAGCGACAGCGGACCAGCGCCTGGCACAACTGGCCGTGCTGGACCAGAGCGCCGGCCCGGTCTACATGCGCGCCTACGCCGGCGCCATGATCCCGTCCAACTGCACGCCAGCGAGCGTGGCGCGGCTGGCACAGGCGTCGCGCAGCATGACGACGCTGTCGGCGCTGACCCGGCGCGCGCTGCAGAACAGGCTGGAAGAAGACCAGCGTTGCGTGGCCATCAAGCGCACGATGACGGGCGCAAAGTAAACGCACCTCGAACCAGCGCAGGGCCGGGACCCTGCCGGGATCCGGAAACAAACCTCAGCGCCGCGTGCACAGCTGCGCCAGCCGGCGCCAGGTGCCCTCGCCCTGGCAGACCCCGGGTGGCCGCGTGTTCAGCAGCTGCCCGAGGTCGAGCGGCGCCGCCTCGCGCACGCGCACGTCGCGGGCGACCCTCATGCACACCACGTCCTGCCACGCCGCGCCGTAGCTGCCCGGCACCGGCACGGCCCCGCGTAGCGACAAGGCCGCCCGTTCGCATGCGCTGCGGTCGCGATAAGCGCCACGCAGACGCGCGCCGTCGAGTGTGACGTCGACGCCCTGTTGCAGGTACAGCAGCAAAACCATGGTGTACATGACAGTAGAATAGGCACACCCGCACAACCATGCTTGACAAGGATGCAGATGAACGACGGAACCAGCTGGGACTTTCCCGGTCCGCACACAATCGCGTGCACGCCAGCGGACACCGACATCGATGGCCTGAACCACACGAATAACGGCGTGTACGTGCGCTGGTGCCAGGATGCCGGCTGGTCGCATTCGGCAGCACTGGGCCTGACGCTGCGCGACTACCAGCAGCTCGATCGTGCCATGGCAATCCGGCGCGGCGAATACGATTATTTGCTGGCAACCTCGGTGGGCGAAGCGCTGACGCTGGCCACCTGGCTGGTCGCCACCGACGGCCTGATGACGATGGCGCGACGCTTCCAGCTGGTGCGCGACCGCGATGGCGCCACCGTGCTGCGCGGGCGCTGGGACCTGGTGTGCATCGAAATTTCCAGCGGCCGCCCAAGGCGCATGCCGCCGGCGTTCACTTCGGCTTATTTGCCGGCGCTGGTGGCGCTAAAGGCGCCACCAGCGCCGCCGTAAAAGTCTTCATGTAGCCGATCAGGTTGACGATCTGCTGCTGGTCGCTGATGCCCCAGAAGCGCATCTTGTTACCTGGAATGAATTCACTGGGCGCGCGCAGGAAGCCGGCCAGGTTCTGCTCGCTCCAGCTGAAGTTGGCATTTTTGAGGACCGCCGAATACGCGAAATCGGTCGTGCTGCCGGCGCGGCGCCCGACGATGCCGTTCAGCTGCGGCGCATAGCCACCGCGCGCATACGGTCCCACCGCATGACACGACGCGCACTTCTGAAACGCCGCCTTGCCCGCGACCAGGTCGGCCGGCGCGGCGTGCGCGCCCGCGCCGAGCACCAGCAGGAACAGGACCGAAACACGCGCCATCATCGCATCGCCAGTGGCGTGGCCCGGCGCGGCGGCGGAAACGCCGCGTCCAGCTCGGACAGGTCAGCACCAGAGAGCAACACGTTCAGTGCCGCCCGGTTCTGCTCGACATGCTCCAGCTGGACCGCTTTCGGAATCACCGCCACGTTCGGCCGGTGCAGCAGCCACGCTACGGCCAACTGGCCCGGCGTGATGCCGTGGCGCGCGGCCACAGAGACCAGCGTGGCGTTGCGCAGCAGGCTGGACGTTTCCGCCGGAGACGAATCCAGCGGCGAGTACGCCATCAGCGGCATGTGCTGCTGGTGCATCCATGGCAGCAAATCCCATTCAACGCCGCGCTTGGGCAGGTTGTACAGCACCTGGTTCGTCGCAATGGCTGCGCCACCCGGCAAGCCGGCCGCTTCCAGCATGTCGTCGCGGTCGAAATTGCTGACGCCAAACTCGAGGATCTTGCCCTCAAGCTGCAGCGCCAGCAAGCCGGCCAGCGTCTCTGCCAGCGGCATATCGCCACGCCAGTGCAGCAGGTACAGGTCGAGGCGGTCGGTGCCGAGTCGGCGCAGGCTGCGCTCGCACGCTGCGCGCACGCCTGCCCGGCTGGCATTGTGCGGATACACCTTGCTGACCAAAAACACCGCATCGCGCCGACCGGCAATGGCTGCGCCCACCACTTCCTCAGCCCCGCCCTCGCCATACATTTCGGCCGTGTCGATCAGGTTCATCCCCAGGTCCAGGCCCAGTTGCAAGGCCGCCACTTCGGCGCCGCGCGCCTGCCGGTCCTCCCCCATATTCCAGGTACCCTGCCCCAGCGCCGGCATGGTGCGGCCGGACGGCAATCTGACTGTGCGCATCTGTTCTCCTCGTGTAGGCGTCCACCATAGCGCAGCAAGCATTTTGCCGCCAGCACGCACGGATGGCTGCGCCTTGTTTTAAGGAAAATCAAAGACAACCTTGCGCAAACCGTCCGCATCGACGCTTGTGTCAGGTCAAACTTCCCCAATCATTTCACGCGAGGAATTGACCATGAAACGCAGCCCGACACTGTCCTTTGCCCTCCCCCTGGTAACGCTGTGCCTTCTGGCCGCCGCCTGCGGGGCGCGCGACAGCGCGCCCGGCGCGCCCGTCTACAACGTGCCCGTGATGATGGTGACGCATCTGTATGTGGCGCCGAACGGGCGCGACACCAATACCGGCAGCGAGACTTCGCCGTTCCTGACCATCGGCCGCGCCGCGCAGGCGGCCATGCCCGGCACCATCGTGCACGTGGCGCCCGGCGTCTACGAAGGCGGCTTCAAGACACAAACCTCCGGCAGCATCACGCCGGGCGGACGCATCACCTACCAGTCGACAGTGCGCTGGGGCGCCAGAATCGTACCGCCCAACGAGCCGGCCGAGGCCACCAGCGCCATCGCCTGGGATAACCGCGGCAACTACGTCGACATCGTCGGTTTCGAGATCGATGGCAGCCGCTACCAGGGTGGCATCAAGTGGACAACCGGGATCTACAGCGGCGGCTCCTACAACACGATTGCCCACAACCACGTGCACCACATCGCCACCAACGTGCCGTGCACCAGCGCCGGTGGCTCCGGCATCGGCGTCGACAGCTACTACCGCGGCATCAAGTCCGACGTCATCGGCAACAGCGTGCACGACATTGGCCCGGCCGGCTGTCGCTTCATCCAGGGCATTTATATCAACACCCCCGGCACGGTGCGCAACAACATCGTCTACCGCGTGGCGGAAGCCGGCATCCACCTGTGGCACGACGCCAACAATGTCATCATCGTCAACAACACGGTGGCGGCGTCGAACACGGGCATTGTCGTCGGCGGCGGCGACTATTACTACACCAAGGGCCCGAACGACCATACCTATGTCTTCAACAACATCGTGTTCGACAACAAGATGGGCATTTTCGAGCAGGGCGCGACCGGCAAAAACAATCGCTACCGCAACAACCTGGTGTTCCAGAACAAGAACGCCGACTGGAACCTGCTCAACGGCCTCGAACACGAGGGCACGGTGGCCGAAGCGCCCGGTTTCCTCGCCTACAGCCGCAGCGGCACGCCGGATTTTCGCCTGAGCGCTAATTCCCCGGCCATCGGCAAAGGGCTGGCCAGCCAGGCCGACCCGGTGGATTTTCTCGGCAAGCCGCGCAGCACGCAGACCGGCATCGACCTGGGCGCGTTGCAACATTGAGTATGCCAGTTGCATGGATGGCACTTGTCGCTACCCGCCCTTCGCTATAAAATCCTCCGTTTATTTCTATGACGCATCTATTGTGCGCACAGAAACGTTACGGAGATGTCATGAACGACGATCACTTGCTGCACCCGGCCAGCCTGCCAACCTGGGGCCAGCGCACTGCGCTGCGCGTGCTGCAGCTGCTCGGCTGGCGTATGCGCTTCCGCCCGCTGCCGGGGCCGCACGGCATCGCCGTGGTGTATCCGCACACCTCGAACCTGGATTTTTTCATCGGCCTGCTGTGCAAGTGGTCGATGGGCCTGCCGTTTCGCTGGCTGGCCAAGGCATCGCTGTTTCGCGGCCCGACCGGCGCCCTGATGCGCTACTGGGGCGGGCTGCCGGTGGAGCGGCGCGGCGCCCCGACCGGCGCCACCGAGCGCCTGGCGGCACGCATCCACAGCGCCGACTGGATGTGGATCGTCATCACGCCGGAAGGCTCGCGCGCGCGCCAGCCACACTGGAAGAGCGGCTTCTATCACCTGGCGCTGGCGGCCAAGGTGCCGCTGCTGCTGATCGCGCTCGATTTCAGCAAAAAAGAAATCCGCTTCGTCGACCATCTGCAGCTGACCGGCGACCAGGCCGTGGACATGGCGGCCATCGCCGCAGTCTATCAGGGCGCGACCGGGCTGTACCCGGACCAGGCCGGCCCAATTACGCTGGCGCCGCCGCGCGCCGCCGATGCACCGGAGCGGCGCCGGGCGTGATCAGCGCTTGCGGCCTTTTCTCTTGCTGTGCCAGCTCGCCAGCACCAGCACCAGGCCGCTGAAGATCACAAACAGCACCAGCGCCACCGGATGGTCGAGCGCCACGATGCCGTGCAAACCGTCGTGGCCGGGATGCGCCATGGCGGGCGCGCCAGTCAAGCCGGCGCCAATCGCGACAATTTTCTTCATGCTTCCTGCTCCATCAAGCCCTGCGTCCGGATAAAGGCGACCACGGCGGCGACACCCTCGCCGCTGCGCAGGTTGGTGAAAATGAACGGCCGCTCGCCGCGCTGGCGCTTGGCATCGGCCGCCATCACGGCCAGGTCGGCACCCACGTGCGGCGCCAGGTCGGTCTTGTTGATGATCAGGAGGTCCGAGCGCGTGATGCCGGGGCCGCCCTTCCTCGGGATTTTTTCGCCGCCGGCCACGTCGATCACGTACAGCGTCAGGTCGGACAGCTCAGGGCTGAAGGTGGCCGCCAGGTTGTCGCCGCCAGACTCCACCAGCACCATTTCCAGGTCCGGAAAATCGGCCTGCAGGCGCGCGATGGCTTCCAGGTTGATCGACGCATCTTCGCGAATGGCCGTGTGCGGGCAGCCGCCCGTTTCCACGCCCATCAGGCGCTCGGGCGCCAGCGCTTCGGCGCGCAGCAAAATTTCCATGTCTTCGCGCGTGTAGATGTCGTTGGTGATGACGGCCATGTCGACCGAGTCGCGCATGGCGCGGCACAGGTGTTCGCACAGGGCCGTTTTGCCGGAGCCGACCGGGCCGCCGATACCGACGCGCAGGGGATTACTGGTCATAAGGTTGCTCTCATTTCTAGGAACGATACAGGCGGCCGTGCTGCACTTCGTGCTGCATCGACAGCATCGACAGGCCGGGCGCCCAGTTGGACAAATCCTCGTCAGCGAGGCTGCGGGCAAGCGCTGCGGCCTGCTCCAGATCGGGGCACAGCGACAGCAGCAGGCGCTGGCCCGCCACCTGCCCCAGCGGGATCGATTTGACGCACACCAGCACCTGGTTTTCGGCCCAGCCGAACAGCCAGGCCAGCAAGGCGTCGGCCGGCGCGATGCCAAGGCCGGCGACGGCGCAGGCAAACGCGGTCGGCAGGGCCACTTCATCGCCCAGCATCGCGACGTCGGCGACGCCGAGTTCGGCAATCAGGCGCACCAGCGAATAACCCATCTGGATGCTTTCGGCGCGCAATTCGAAGGTGTCGCGCGAGGCGATGAAACGCTCGCTCCAGAGTGCCACCGCATCCTGGTCGGCGCATGAAAACGCTTCCATCAGGCGCCACAGCAGGGGTGCGTCCCAGGTCGCCATCACGTGCTGCAGGTAGTCGGCGATCCATGCGCGCGCGCTGGACGCGTCCGTGACCAGGCCTTGCTCGATGGCCGCTTCCAGCCCCTGCGAATAGCTGTAGCCGCCGATCGGCAGCGCCGGGCTGGCAAACTGCAACAGGTGCAGCAGCGCGGCCGCGTTCACGCCGGGTCGCCCGGACGGTGGATTTTCTGGCGCAGCGGCACCGGCGCCAGCAGCGAGCGTTCACCGTGATGGTGGCCGCCACCCGCATACGCGCCCTGCTCCGGCTCGAACGGGGCGTCTTCCTCGGTCACGCTGGCGCCCAGGCCTTCCACCATGTCGCGCAGGACCTTGTCGACCCGGATGCGCAGCAGGTCGACGCCAATGGCGACCGGGGTGTGCCGGTTGCCCAGGTGGTAGGCGCAGCGCACCAGCGTGAGCGCGTCCCGGCAGCGGATCGCGTAGGTCGGCTCGAGCGCGGCCACGACGCGCACCACCTTTTGTTCCGGGCCAGTCAACAGGTCGCCGTCGCGCAGCACGGTGCCGCGCACCATGAACAGCGCGGCTTCTGCGCCGGACGCGAGGCGCACGCGCAGGCGGCATTTTTCACGGCGATCGTAGTCGAGTACGAGGGTGTCGTCGACGGCCACTGCCTGTTCCAGCTTGGTATGAAGGGTCAGCATCTAGAATAAAAAGTAGCGTTGGGCGAGGGGCAGCACAGACGCCGCTTCGCAGACCAGCAACTGGCCGTCGGCGCGCACCTCATAGGTTTCAGGATCGACTTCCATGTGCGGCGTGGCGCCGTTGTGGACCATGTCGTGCTTGCGCAGCGTGCGCATATTGCGCACCGGGATCAGCGTTTTCGTCAGGCCGAGCTTGCGGCCAATATCCGCATCAAATGCAGCCTGCGAGACGAAGGTGAACGATTTTTTCAGGCCGCCGCCGAAGGCGCCGAACATCATCCGGTAGTGCACCGGCTGCGGCGTCGGGATCGATGCATTCGGGTCGCCCATCTGGGCCGCGGCGATCATGCCGCCCTTGACGATCATGGACGGTTTCACGCCGAAGAAGGCCGGCTTCCACAGCACGATGTCGGCGATTTTACCCACCTCGAGCGAGCCGACCACGTGCGCAATGCCGTGCGTGATGGCCGGGTTGATGGTGTACTTGGCAATGTAGCGCTTGACCCGAAAATTGTCGCTGCGTTCCGAGTCGGGCGCCAGCGGCCCGCGTTGCGCCTTCATCTTGTGCGCGGTCTGCCAGGTGCGCATGATGGTCTCGCCCACACGGCCCATGGCCTGCGAATCGGACGACATCATCGAGATCGCGCCCAGGTCATGCAGGATATCTTCGGCGGCGATGGTTTCGCGCCGGATGCGCGACTCGGCAAACGCCACGTCTTCGGCAATCGCCGCGTCGAGGTGGTGGCAGACCATCAGCATGTCGAGATGTTCGTCGAGCGTGTTGACGGTGAACGGGCGGGTCGGATTGGTCGACGACGGCAGTACGTTGCTTTGCCCGACTGCGGCGATGATGTCCGGCGCGTGGCCGCCGCCGGCGCCCTCGGTGTGAAACGTGTGAATGGTGCGGTCCTTGAAGGCGGCCAGCGTGCTCTCCAAAAAGCCGGCTTCGTTGAGCGTGTCCGAGTGCAGCGCGACCTGCACGTCCATCGCATCGGCGACCGCCAGGCAGTTGTCGATGGCGGCCGGCGTGCTGCCCCAGTCTTCATGCAGTTTCAGGCCGATGGCGCCGGCCAGCACCTGCTCTTCGAGCGGATGCGGCAGGCTGACGTTGCCCTTGCCGAAAAACCCCAGGTTCATCGGGAAGGCGTCGGCCGCGCCCAGCATCGAATGGATATGCCACGGGCCGGGGGTGCAGGTGGTGGCGGCGGTGCCGACTGCCGGTCCGGTGCCGCCGCCCAGCATGGTCGTCACGCCGCTCATCAAGGCTTCCTCAATTTGCTGCGGACAAATGAAATGGATGTGGGTATCGATGCCGCCGGCGGTCACGATCATGCCTTCGCCGGCGATGATCTCGGTGGCGCCGCCAATCGCCATCGTCACGCCCGGCTGGATGTCCGGGTTGCCGGCCTTGCCGATGCCGGCAATCAGGCCATTCTTGATGCCGATGTCGGCCTTGACGATGCCCCAGTGGTCGACGATGACGGCATTCGTGATGACCGTGTCCATCACGTCGGCGTGGGAACGCTGCGACTGGCCCATGCCGTCGCGGATGACTTTGCCGCCGCCGAATTTGACTTCCTCGCCGTAGATGGCGTAGTCCTTTTCGATCTCGATGACGAGGCCGGTGTCGGCCAGGCGGATGCGGTCGCCCGTGGTCGGGCCGTACATGTCCGCGTAGGCGCGGCGCGTGATGATGGCCATCTCAGGATTCCTTCACGGGAGGCAAGGCCCCCATTACCAGACTGTTAAAACCGAACACCTTGCGCTCGCCGCCGAGGGCGACCAGGGTCACCGTGCGCTGCTGGCCGGGTTCGAAGCGCACAGCAGTGCCGGCGGCGATATCGAGGCGCATGCCCAGCGCCAGTGCACGATCAAATATCAGCGCGGTGTTGACTTCGTAAAAATGGTAATGCGAGCCGACCTGCACCGGCCGGTCGCCGCTGTTGGCCACCACCACGGTGACGCTGGTGCGGCCGACGTTGATCTCGATATCGCCATCTTCCAACAGGTATTCGCCGGGAATGTGCATGGCAGCCTTTACGGAATCGGGTGGTGGACGGTGACCAGCTTGGTCCCGTCCGGGAAGGTCGCTTCGACCTGAATATCCGGAATCATCTCGGGCACGCCGTCCATGACGTCGGCGCGCGTCAGGATGGCCGCACCCTCGCTCATGAGTTCAGCGACGCTGCGGCCATCGCGCGCGCCTTCCATGATGGCGCAGGTGATCAGCGCCACGGCTTCGGGGTAATTCAGTTTCAGGCCGCGCGCGCGGCGCCGCTCGGCCAGCAGGCCGGCGGTAAAAATGAGCAGCTTGTCTTTTTCGCGCGGGGTCAGGTCCATCGTCCTCTTTCAGGTTTGCCAGATGCGCGGCATTGGCGCCGCACAGCCCAGCAGGTGGGGCCGCAGCTGCTGCCACACGCGCACCAGGGCGTGGCGCGCGGTTTCGCTGTCGTCGCCCAGGTAGCGTGCCACCAGCACCGATTTCATGTACGTGATGCCGAGCGCCGGGTCGAGCGCACGCAGGCTGGCCAGCAAGGCGGCCGGCAGCGGCGGGCCGACCGCGATCAAGGTCGCGCAGACGCTCCTGCCGTTCAGGCCGAAGCGGCTGGCAATGGCAGCAGGGGTGATCACGCCCTGCTCCCACCACACCAGCTTTGCTCCCCGCCGGATGCGGATGTGCTGGCGCACCGCGCCGCTGATAAAGCGCTCGTGCGCGGCGCGCCGCCCGAAGCACAGGATCTCGCTGCCGATGTAGCGCGCGCCTTCGGCCAGCGCCACCTCGTGGTGCAGGTCGACCCGGGCGGCATCGTAAAAAATACTTTCTTGCGGCATCCATTCGCAGGCGCCGCCCGCGCCCACGGCGATGGTCACGCGCTGGCTCGACACCTTGCCGTTGGCGCGGTACCACTTGGCGGCGCCGGGCGTGGTCAGGAAAGCGTGAGCGCCGTCGGCGGCATCGACGGCGATGGCCAGCTGGTCGCCACCGACCACGCCCCCAGGCGGGTGCAGCATGATCGCGTGGCAAATGCCCGGGCCTTCCGGATACAGCGGCTTCTGCACGCGCAGCGGTCCACGGTGGGTCCGTTCGACCAGGCGGGTGGTGTCGCCATCGCGCGCAAAACCCAGCCGCAGCGACGCTTGCCAGGGCGCGGCGGCGGTTGGATGGGCATGTGAGCAATCAGGCATGCTTTCTGTAGAGCAGGATGCGTGCCAGCCCAATCTGGCCAGGTATGCACCGCATTGGTGCGCTTAAATGTGCAGCCAGCGCCAGATGCCGGCTGGCCAGCCCGCCAGCGGAAGATGCGCCCAGGTCGCCAGCAACCACACCACCACCCCGCCGCCAAGCGCATGGGCGCCAAACTTGCCGACCTTGGCGCGGCCCTGCGCGATTGCCGCGAACGGCCAGTAACTGGTGCGCGCTTCCCATGCCGGCCAGCCTTGCGGATCGAGGCCTTCCTTCTTGCGGTCCTGCATGGCCGCGCCCACCAGCGCCAGCACGATGATCGCCACCGCCACCACGATATTTTTCGGCACCGGATAGACCAGGATGTGGCACACGCCCCAGATCGCAAACGCCCACATCATGGGATGGCGCGTGATCGCGAAGACGCCCTGCGCCTGGGCGGTGGCAGCGCTGGCGGCCGCGCCGGGCAGCGCCGGGTTGCGCACCAGCGAGCCAATCAGCAGGATCGACGCCACCAGCATGGCCACCGTCGCGATGCCCCAGATCACGTCACCCACCGGCCACAGGGCGGTGCTGGCCGGGGCCCGGGTATAGCTCCAGCTGATCGACCAGAGCGTGACAGCCGCCACCAGCGAGTACAGGCCCAGGAAGCCGGTTTCGCCGAGGACGCCCACCAGCGGTTTTCGCAAAGGATGCGACAGCAGGAAATGGGTGCCGACAAATGCGCCGGCGGCAGCTGCCACTGTGAGTGTATCGATCATCCGGGTGTCTCCAGGTTCGTTTCAAAATTTGATGCCGGCGGCCAGCGCCAGCGTATCGCGGTCGCTCAGGGGATTGTAGTCGCCACCCCACACCGGCAGCCAGGCAATCTCGAACAGATAGCGCTGGCGGTACTCCAGCCGCACGCCCAGGTTGAGTGTCTTGCGTCCCTGGTTGAGCAGGAAATCGTTCGACCAGCCTCTGACGTCGTGCACGAAGGCGGCGCTGGCGGAAGCGGCCAGGCCGGGCATCAAGTCGGGTGCAACTGCGGGCCAGCGCGCCTCCACGCGCAGGCGGTAGCCCCAGGCATCGCTGCTGACATACCCGGCCTGGGTGCACTGCCGGGCCGGGTTGGCGGTGGTGACGGTGCACACGCCGAACACCGGCCCCACGCCGAACAGGTCGGCGCGGCCATAGCGGCGCAGCGCGGGGTCGGGCAAGCCGATCGCATGCTTGGCCACCACCTCGAGCGTCGCGGACAGCGGCGTGGCGCCGACTTTTCCGTCCTGCTGCACGCCAATTTGCAGCTGCGCGCTCGGGTGCAGGTCGTAGCCATGAAAGATGCCACCGGGCGCCACGGCATCGGCCGCCACCCGCAGCAGCGCGGGCGCGCTGGGGCTGAGGAACGGCGGCAGCGCATCGCCGGGCGCCAGCATGAACGGCGCGCGCGGGCGGTACGACAGCTCACCGAACACCGTGGTGTCGCCCTGCTTGCGGGCTACGGTGAGCGCCGAGAGCGCGATGTTGTCGGGGTATTCGGTGAGGAAGGCCATGTTCTTGCCGTCCGGGTCGCCCGGCACGATGGGCGGACCAATGCGGCTGCTGCGGCGCAGGCCCGGCATTGGCGTGCGCCAGGTGTAACGCGCCTGGTACAGGCCAACATCCAGGCCGAAGGCCTTGAACAGCAGCGCGAGGCCGGCGTCATGCGCGCCGCTGTCCGGCGTCGGCAGGCGTTTCAGCAAGGCGCCGGTGGCCACGCGCGCGCGGTCGTTCAACACGGGCAGTCCGGACATGACGACATTGCAGCCCGGCGCCAGGTAATCGCTGACGGCCCAGAACGTGCCGCACAGGTCGAGCGTGGTGGGCTGGAAGCGCCCGCCGACAAACCCTTCCAGCGCCAGCGCCGGCGTCAACTCGAGGCGGGCAAACGCCATCGGTGACGCCACGCGCGTTTCCTGCGCCACTGCGCTGGCGCGGCGCTGCGCCGGCAAGTCGCGCGCACTGAGGGCATCGAGCCCGCCACCGACTGCGGAGCGCTCGCCCCACGCGAGGCTTTGGCGGCCGATCCGTCCCAACAGGCGCGCGCTCCCCAGGGCCACGCTCTGCTGCACCCAGGCGTCGAGCAAGGCCACGCCGCTGAACCTGGCCAGGCGCGCGGCCCCGGCGTCACCCAGGGGGACATCCGCCGTATAGCCATTCAGGCTGTTGCCCCACGGCCGGGTGCCGCGCGCGAGCGCGCCATCGTGCCAGGCCTTGACACGCACCAGCGCGCTGAAGTCGCCCTCGCGCGCGGACAGGTCGAGGTAGCCCTTGATTGCGGTCGATACCGCATCGTGGCGGCGAAAATTCAGGTTGGCGTCGTCGGCATTGCTGCCGCTGGCGCGGCCCGCCAGGCCCACCAGCGGCGCGTTCAGCGCCGTCAGCAAGTCCGGGTCGGGCGATTCGAGCCGGACCACGCTGCCGAAGGTGATGCGGCCGCTGACGCCGGTCTCGAGCGCATGCGCCTCGAGACCGGCGCCCAGTGCGCCACCCGCCAGCCAGGCGATCACCCGCCGTGTCCGCTGCATCGCCACCCCCACATGCATCAAGGACTTTGATTTATCGTAATCTTATAAGAAAAGCAGGTCAATGCGCAGCGGATAATGCTTGCGCCGCCATGGCGGTGCTGAGAAATACCTGGCCATTGAGCGTGTCGAGCAAGCTGCTGTGTTTCAGGCGATCCATCACCGGCCCCTTCACTTCGGCCAGGTGCAGCCCGATCTTGCGTGCCTTGAGACTGGTGTTCAATTCGACCAGCCCGAACAGCGCCGAGGTGTCGATCGCATTCACCGCCGACAACACCAGCACCAGATTGCGCGTGGCCGGGTGCGCGGCCAGTTCTTCGTCGATGCGTTCGCGCACCGGCTCGACGTTGGCGAAAAACAGGCCGGCGTCGATCCGCAGCAGCAGCAGTTCCGGCGTGGTGTCGGCCGCGTAGCGGGTGATATTGCGGAAGTGTTCGGTGCCCGCGATACGCCCCAGCACGGCGATGTGCGGCCGGCTGGCGCGCCAGATGATCGCGCCCATCGACAGCATCAGGCCGATGATCACCCCCGCCTCCACGCCCAGCCCCAGCACGCCGGCGGCCGTGGCCAGCAACGCCAGCGCGTCGGCGCGGTCGTAGCGCCAAGCGGTGCGCAAGGTGTCCAGGTCGAGCATGCCCAGCACGGCGACGATGATGGTGGCGGCCAGCACCGGCAGCGGCAGCAGCGCCAGCCAGCCGGTCGGCGCCACCAGCGCCAGCGCCAGCAGCGCGGCGGTGATCAGGCTGGCCAGCTGGGTGTTGGCGCCGGCAGCGAAATTCACGGCCGAGCGCGACAGGCTGCCGGTGACAGGAAAGCCGCCGGTCAGGGCCGCACCGATATTGGCCGCGCCCAGGCCGATCAGTTCCTGGTTGCTGTGCAGCTTTTCCGAGCGCTTCAAGGCCAGCGTTTGCGCACCCGACATGCTGATCAGGAACACCATGAAGCCGATCAGCAGGGCCGGCTGCACCAGCGCGCGCCAGTGGCTGGCCGAGGTGGCCAGGTTCAGGCCCGGCAGGCCGGACGGCACCGCGCCAGTGGTGTGCACGCCGAGTGCGCCGAAATCGAACAGCCAGGACAGGATGGTCGCGCCGATCACCAGCACCATCGGCGCCAGGCGCGCGCCCACGTCGGCGGCCGCAGCCGGCAAACCAGCCAGGCGCAGGCCGCGCGCGAGGAACTGGCGCGCCAGCAGCAGCAAGACCACAGCCCCCACCCCGAGGATGGCGCTGAGGGGATGCACCTGCGGGAACACGGCGCCCAGCAGCGCATCGCCCTGGCCAAGCGCGATCACGATCGACGAGCCGAGCGTAAAACCGTTCATCACGGGCCGTGAAAAGAAGTTGGCCAGAAAACCGATACGCAGCAAGCCGCAGACCAGCAGTACGACGCCGGACAGCAGCGCCAGTTGCGCCGCCAGCACCATATATAAGCCGCTGCCGGGTGCGGCCAGCGGTGCGAGCAGCGACGCCGTCATCAGCGACGTGATCGCCATCGGCCCGATCGACTGCGTCATGCTTGAACCGAACAGCGCGTACAACAGCGGCGGCACAATGCTGGCGTACAGGCCGGCCACCGGGGGCAGGCCCGCCACCATCGCGTAGGCCATGCCTTGTGGGATCATCATCATGGCGACCACGATGCCGGCGCTGATATCGCCCGGCAGCTGGGCGCGTCGGTACTGCCTCAACCATGCGAGCATGCGGTGTTCTCTTGTGCGTGAGGCCGCAACTGTATCAGGTCATCGCCAGCTCGACGCAATTTCTGCCGGCCCGCTTGGCGCGCCCTACTGCCGCGTTCACGCGCACGGTGAGCGCATCGGCACTTTCCTGCTCGCCCAGCTGGGCCACGCCGAGGCTGACGGTAAGCCGGTCGCAGCCCGGAATGGGCGTGGCGGCAATCGCCAGGCGGATCTTCTCGGCCATTTTGAGGCCATCGATGGCGCAGGTGTGGGTGGCGATAATCTGAAATTCCTCGCCGCCCGAGCGCACCAGCGTATCGGTGCCGCGCAATACCGCGTGGGTGGCGGCGGCGACGGTGCGCAGGGCCATGTCGCCGCACGGGTGGCCGTAGCGGTCGTTGATGTCCTTGAAACGGTCGATGTCAAAGCTGATCAGCGCCAGCGGCAGCGCATAACGGCGCGCGCGCCGGATTTCCTTTTCCAGCAGCGCTTCGCCATGACGCCGGTTGGCCACGCCGGTGAGCGCGTCGATGGTGCTGGCAAGCGTCACCTGCCCCATCAACTGTTCGGTTTCGCGGTTCGCCTCCGCCAGGCGCAGGCCCAGCCAGGCGCCTTGCGCGATGTCGTGGATGGCCAGCAGCGCGTCGCCCGCCAAGGGGGCGCTGCTGGCGAACATCAGCGACAAGGCGCCCAGCGGCTGGCCCGGACCGATGGCCGGAATCGGCGCCCCGACGATGGTGCCGACGCTGTGGCCGGCATTGTCGAGGTGGCCGGCTTGCAGGACCGCGTCGGCCAGCACCAGCTCGCCGCTGCGGGCGGCGGCCAGCGCCGGAAACCGCGAACGGCGCCCGAGCAGGTTGCCTTCGCTCTGCGCCAGCGCAGGGGCCAGCGTAACGGCCAAGTCAATGGCGCCAGGGCCAGCCTGCGCCGCGAGGCGCAACTGGCCCTGCGTGTCGACGGTGAACACGGCTGCGTGCACCAGGCCGGGCCAGGTCGCCAGCACGGCGCACAGGCCGGCCGCCATCTGCCCGGTTTCGTCGCTGCCGGCCAGCACGCTGAGCGCGCGGCTGCGCAGGCCCGGCAAGCCGCGCAGACTGACGTCGCATTCAGCGTGGCCGGCCGCTTCCAGCATGGCCGCAATCTGGCCATACAAGGCTTCCAGGGTGATCGGCGCCAGCGCATAGTCGCACGGACCGTGCGCCATCAGGGTGGTCAGCCAGCTGGCCCGCTCGCTCGGGCACACCAGCAAGGTGGGGCCGCCGGCGCGCAGCGCCACCAGCTGCACCATGGCGGCGCCGTCGCTGTCGCGTACGAAATCTTCCAGGTCGATGACCAGCACATGCGGCTGGCGCGCGGCGACCACGTCGATGGCTTGCAGCGGACCGTCGGCCAGCTGCACAGTATCGATCAGGTCGGCGCAGGCGGCCGCCATGGCGGCGCGGCGGCCGCTGTCGCGGCTGACAAACAAGCCGATGCGGCCCGGACGCAACGCCGGCCGGAGTTCCGAGGGAAGTTCTGTGCGGAAGTCTCCGTCCATTGCACTGGCCAGTTGGGGCATCGTTTTCTCCTGAATCTTCGTCATATACCGAGGGCAAGTTTGCCATAAATGCCCGGGGCAGGTCGAGTCGATTAACCGGATGTGTGTGGAAGCGCACCGTCGCTCCCGGCGCGCGGTGTAACCATTTGCCTATTCATTAACTCTTCAATAAGGCCCAATATGTCGATCCAGGACGATGCAGCAGACAAAGCGCGGGCCATCCAGCGCCAGCAGGACAGCAAGGACGCGGCAGTACAAACCGGCGTCGACCAGCCGGCGCCGCCGATGTCCGACCAGCACCTGGCCAAGCCCGGTATCGAAGCGGACATGCAACAACGTCCCCGCTTCATGGCCGACGCGTATCAGGGTAGCGGCAAGCTGCAGGACCAGGTGGCGATCGTGACCGGCGGTGACTCCGGCATCGGGCGCGCCGTGGCAGTGCTGTTCGCGCGCGAGGGGGCCGACGTGGCCATCATCTACCTGAACGAACACGTCGACGCCGCAGAGACAAAACGCTGCATCGAAGCCGAAGGCCGGCGCTGCATCACCATCCCGGGCGACGTCAAGGATGCCGACTTCTGCAAGCAGGCGGTGGATGGCGTGGTCGAGCGCTGGGGCAAGCTCGACGTGCTGGTCAACAATGCGGCATTCCAGGAGCATGCCTTGTCCTTGCTGGACCTCAGCGAAGAACGCTTCGATGAAACCATGCGCACGAATATCTATGGCTACTTCCACATGGCCAAGGCAGCCTTGCCGCACCTGAAACGGGGTGCGGCCATCGTCAATACCGGTTCCGTGACGGGGCTGAAAGGTTCCAAACACCTGCTCGATTATTCGTCAACCAAGGGCGCCATCCACGCCTTCACGATGTCGCTCGCCTCGAACCTGATCGACCAGGGCATCCGCGTCAACGCCGTGGCGCCGGGTCCGGTGTGGACGCCGCTTAATCCAGCCGACCAGACGCCGGAGAAGATCGCGCAATTTGGCGCCGACACCGACATGAAGCGCCCGGCCCAGCCGGAAGAATTGTCGCCGGCGTACGTGTTTCTGGCTTCGTCGGTGTGCTCGGGCTACATCACCGGCATCGTGTTGCCGGTGACCGGCTCGGTCGGTTGATCGATGAATGAAAGGGACCACGATGGTACGCAGCATGTGGAAAGGCGCCATCAGCTTCGGGCTGGTGCATATTCCGGTGGAGATGTACACCGCCGTGAGTGACAAGGCGCTCGACTTGACGATGCTGGACCGGCGCGATTTTTCGCCGGTTGGCTTCAAGCGCTACAACAAGGGCAACGACAAGGAAGTGTCGTGGGAAGACATCGTCAAAGGTTACGAATACGCCGATGGTGAATACGTCGTGCTGTCGGAAGAAGATCTGCGCCGCGCCAATCCGGAGGCCACCGGCACCATCGACATTCTCGCCTTTGTCGATGCCGGGGATGTTCCATTGATCTACTACGAGCAGCCCTACTACCTGGCGCCCGGCAAGGGCGGCGACAAGGTGTATGCGCTATTGCGCGAAACGCTCAAGAAGGCCGGCAAGATCGGCATCGCGAATGTCGTCATCCGGGTCAAGCAGCACCTGGCCGCGCTGGTGTGCGTCGACGACGCCATCACGCTGCACACGCTGCGTTATGCCGATGAAATCCGTCCCACCGACGAGCTGAAAATTCCCGGAAAAAGCAGCAAGGCCGCGACCATCACCGCCAAGGAGCTGGCGATGGCCATGGCGCTGGTCGAGGGCATGGCCGACGCATGGAAACCTGATCAGTATCGCGACACCTACCGCGAAGATATCCTGGCCCTGGTCGACAAAAAGGTCAAGGCGAAGCAGACCAGGACCATCACCATGCCGGACAAGGACAGTCCCAAGCCGGCGGCGTCGAATGTGGTCGACCTGGTGGCGCTGCTGCAGGCCAGTATCGGCAAGAAGCCGGGCACGAAGGCAGAAGTGGCACCAGCGCCGAAGCCAAAACGGGCCAGGAAGCCGGCCGCCAAGGCGGCCACAGCGCGCAAGAAAGCGGCCTGACATGGGAGACTGGATCGATTTGCTGCAATGGCCGGCCATGGCGATCACCCTGCTGGCCGGTTTTATGGTGGGCTCCAAAAAAAGCCCGAAACGCATCCTCGGGTTCTGGCTGTTCATCCTCAGTAATGCACTGTGGATTGCCTGGGGCCTGCACGATGAAGCGTGGGCGTTGATTACCCTCCAGGCAGGCTTGTTTGCAATGAATGTGCGCGGGATCGTCAAGAATGACGCTTAGGGCTTGAACCCGAGCTGCTTCATCGCCGCCGTCAGGGTTTTGGCGGCGCTGGTATAACCCGCCCACGGCGCATTGCCCTGGTCGAGGCGGGTCTGCACGTTCCTGATCGTCCACTGGTCGCCCGCCTTCAAGCCCGCCAGTTCGTCCCACGCCACCGGTACCGAAATGCCCAGGCCAGGCCGGCTACGGGCCGACCATGCACATGCGGTGGTCGACCCGCGGCCATTGCGCAGATAATCGATGTAAATTTTACCGATCCGGTTCTTCGGCCCGCTCTTGACCGAGAAGCGGTCGGGCAAGGTGATGGCCATGTGCTGCACCAGCGCCTGCGAAAAATCTTTCACGGCATCCCAGCCGAGCGTGCCCTTGATCGGCACCACGACGTGCAGCCCTTTGCCGCCACTGGTTTTCAGGAAGGCCGCGAGCCCGAGTTCATCGAGGAACGCATGCATCAGCTCGGCCGCCTGCTGGATCGTTTTCCAGTCCACGCCTTCACCCGGATCGAGGTCGAACACCATGCGGTTCGGCTTTTCGTAAGCGCGACCGGTCGCATTCTGGGTATGGAATTCGATCACATTCCACTGCGCCGCCGACAAGATCCCCTGCACGCTGGCCACTTCCAGCATGGGCGGATGGTCGGGATCGAGTGCCGCCTTCATTTGCTTGATGCCGGGCAGCTTTCCGATCTCGGCGTGCTTTTGAAAGAACAGTTCGCCGCCCACGCCCGCGGGCGCGCGTACCAGCGACACTGGCCTCCCCTTTAGATGCTCCATCGTCAGCTCGCCCACCAGCGCGTAGTAGCGAATCAGGTCGAGCTTGGTGGCGCCGCTGTCGGCATCGATGACGCGCTCGCCGTGCGTCACCTTGACATTGGACGGCAGTTTACCCGCTGGTGCGCCTGGTTCCACGGCATCCTCCACATGTTGCGGCACGTCGCGCGTGATGCCCTTGGCCAATTTGTCGAGGCGCAGGCCCTGGAACACCGGATGCCGCACTGACCCGGCGCTGGTCCATTCGGCAAAACTGACCTCGGCCACCAGCACCGGTTTCACCCAATGGTGCTTCCGGCCCGCCACTGCGCGCGGCGGAAACGGGCTGACGTCGGTTTCGAGCGGGGTCAGCTGTTCTTTCAGGTCATGCAGGGTGGCATGATTGAAACCGCTGCCCACGTTGCCGGCATATTGCAGCACGCCGTCCTTGTCATACGTGCCCAGCAGCAGCGCGCCAATGCCGCTGCGGGCGCCTTGCGGATCGGTGTAGCCCGCAATGACGAATTCCTGGCGCTGCCCGCATTTGAGTTTGATCCATTCGCGCGAGCGGCGCGACACGTAACGCGCAGCGCGCTTTTTGCCGATCACGCCTTCCAGGCCGAGCTTGCATGCCGCCACCATCAGCTCGGCCGGGTCGTGGCCGAATTCGGCGGAAAAGCGCACCTGGTCGTTGCCGGCTTTCTTGAGCACCTGCTCCAGCATCGCGCGCCGCGTTTCGAGCGGCACGTCGCGCAAATCCATGCCGTCCAAATACGGCGCATCAAACAGGAAATACACGATGTCGGCCGTATTCGCACCATCGAATGCCTGCTGCAATAAGCCGAAATCGGGCTTGCCGTGTTTGTCGTGCACGACGATTTCGCCGTCATACCAGCCGTCCGGCAATGTCATGTTCACCAGCGCAGCGTGCAATGGCGCCAGTTTATGCGTCCAGTCGTTGTCGTTGCGGGTGATTAATTTGACGGCGCCGGCTTCGACCCGCGCCAGCATCCGGTAACCGTCGAATTTCAGTTCAAAAATCCAGTCGGCCGGATTGGCGGGGGGCGCATCGACCAGCGTGGCCAACTCGGGAGAAAACGTCGCGGGCAGTGTCGCTTTCACGGCGCCGGCCGGCAGCGCGCCTTTTTTTTTCGGTTTGGCCGGCGCTGGCGCTTGATTCGCTTTGGGCAGCTGCAAATCCTTGACGCTGTCCGGCATCTCGTCGACCACCGAGAATTCGGTGGCGGGCCGCACATAATTGTCCTTCTCCTTGATCAGCAGCCACGGCGCCTGCTTCTCTCCTTTGCCCTTCATCCGCACCAGCACCCAGTTGCCGCGCATTTTATGGCCGTACAGCGTGAATTTCAGGTTGCCCGCTGCGTACGCCTTGGCGGGATCGTCCAGCGGCTCCCACGTGCCCTTATCCCAGATGATGACCTTGCCCGCGCCGTACTGTTTTTCGGGAATCGTGCCTTCAAAACTGTTATAGGCAAGCGGATGGTCTTCGACCTGGACCGCCATGCGCTTGTCGTGCGGGTCGTAACTGGGGCCTTTCGGCACCGCCCAGCTTTTCATGGTGCCGTCGAGTTCGAGCCGGAAATCGTAATGCAGGCGGCTGGCCCAGTGTTTCTGGATGACGAAGGCGCGCGCCTCGGGTGACGGCGTGCCGCCCTCGGCCGGTTCGGCGGTGATGGCGAAATTGCGTTTGGAACGGTAGGCCTTGAGCGCATCGGACATGGCGGCACCAGTTAATTATCGATCAATTAACTTTATGCGCCGAATAAGTATTCCACCGTTCGCCAATTAACCTTCGTGCCGGGGCGCGGGATGTAAGCGGATGTAATAGCCGAAAAATCGCGTCAACCGGTGCAACATGGGCCGCGTTAATGGCTCAGTACCAAGGGGATAACCCCACTTTTATCAACCACTGAAGGAATCAATACCATGAGCAAAATCATCGCTACCCTGATCGCCGGCCTGTTCGCTACTTCGGTGTTTGCTGCGCAGACCCCGGCCACCACGAGCGCTGACGCAAAAGCCAGCAAAGAAATGAGCAAGGCCGACGCGAAAGAAACCAAAGCCGTCGTCAAGGCCGACGCCAAAGCGGAAAAGAAAACCGCTGAAGCCAAAGCTGATGTCGCCGTCGCCAAAGCAGACGCTGACAAAACCAAAGCCAAAGCCCACAAAAAATCCACCAAAGAAAAAGTGGACGCCAAAGCCGACGCCGCCACTGCCGCCGCCAAGTAATTGCGCACTGTTGCGATTTGAAACGCCGTCCGGTTTGCACCGGGCGGCGTTTTTGCTTATGTCAGCTGATTGATTGGCGTCCCCGCGACAAACGCCTCGATATTATCGATGAGCATGTCCGCCAGAATTTGCTGCGCACCCGAACTGGCCCAGGCCGTATGCGGCGTGAGAATAAAATTCGGCAAGCGCAGGCGCAACAGCGGATTGTCCGGCAGCGGCGGTTCCTGGCTGAGCACATCGAAGCCGGCGCTGATTGCCCCCGTTGCCAGCACCGCGGCCAGCGCCGCCTCATCGACCAGCCCGCCGCGCGCGGTATTGATCAGTACCGCTCCCGGTTTCATCGCCGCCAGTTGCGCGGCGCCGATCATGTGGCGCGTACTGCCCGACAGCGGCAGGTGCAAGGAGATCACATCGCAACTGCGCAGCAGTGCGTCCAAGGGCAGTTGTGTCACATCGGCATCGTCGAGCTGCGAACGCGCCGTGACGCAAATATCCATGCCGAACGCGCGCCCCAGCGCTGCCACCTTGCGCCCCAGCGCACCGTAACCGACGATGCCCAGTTTGCTGCCGGCGAGGTCCATGATCGGGTGATCCAGCAGGCAAAAACGGCTCGACGCCTGCCACAGCCCGGCTTCGACATCGGCCCGGTACGCCACCAGGTTGCGCCGCAACGCCAGCATCAGGGTAAAGCAATGTTCCGGCACCGACACCAGCGAGTAGTCGCGGATGTTCGACACAACAATGCCGCGCGCGCGGCAGGCGGCCAGGTCGATATTGTCGCTGCCGGTGGCGGCCACCGCGATCATTTTCAGGTCGGGCAAGCGGGCGACGGCGTCGGCGCGCAGCGGCACTTTATTGGTGATGGCAATGCTGGCGCCCTGCAGGCGTGCCACCACGTCGGCGCCATCGGTGGCGCCATGGGTCTGCCAGTCGTGTGCAAAGGCGGGCGCGCGCACCTTGGCCAGCAGGCTGTCGCGGTCGAGAAAGACGATTTTTTCCATGGCTGCCTCGTTAGTAAGTTCCGGGCAGCAGGATATTGCTATCCACGTGGTTCACATCGCGCAGGCCGCAGAATGCCATCGTCAGGTCGAGCTCGTTACGGATGATCTCGAGACATTTGGTGACGCCCTGCTCGCCCATAGCGCCCAGGCCATATAAAAACGGCCGGCCGATGTAGACGCCTTTTGCGCCCAGCGCCAGCGCGCGGATCACGTCCTGGCCGGAGCGCACGCCGCCATCCATGTGCACTTCGATCTGCTTGCCGACCGCGTCCACGATGGCCGGCAGCGCACCGATCGACGATTGCGCGCCGTCGAGCTGGCGCCCGCCGTGGTTCGAGACGATCAGCGCGTCGGCGCCGGAATCGGCCGCCAGGTGCGCATCGAGCGGGTCCATGATGCCCTTGATGATCAGCTTGCCGCCCCATCTGCGCTTGATCCATTCCACGTCGGCCCAGGACAGGGCAGGGTCGAATTGCTGCGAGGTCCACGCTGACAGCGAACTCATGTCGGACACATCGGTCGCATGGCCAACGATGTTGCCGAACCCGCGCCGCGGCGTGCGCAAAATGTTGTAAACCCAGCGCGGTTTGGTGGCCAGGTTGAGGATGTTGGCAAGCGTGAGCTTGGGCGGCGCCGACATGCCATTACGCAGGTCCTTGTGGCGCTGACCCAGTACCTGCAAGTCGAGCGTGAGCACCAGCGCGGAACAATTCGCCGCCTTGGCGCGGTCGATCAGGCGCTCGATGAAATCGCGGTCCTTCATGACGTATAGCTGGAACCAGAATGGTTTCGTGGTATGCGCCGCCACGTCCTCGATCGAGCAGATGCTCATCGTCGACAGGGTGAACGGCACGCCGAATCGTTCGGCGGCGCGCGCGGCCAGGATTTCGCCGTCCGCGTGCTGCATGCCGGTCAGCCCGGTCGGCGCCAGCGCCACCGGCATCGCTACCTGCTGGCCGACCATCGTGCTGTGCAAGCTGCGGTCGAGCAGATTGACCGCCACACGCTGGCGAAATTTGATTTTGCCGAAGTCGGCTTCGTTGGCGCGGTAGGTCGACTCGGTCCAGGAACCGGCGTCGGCGTAATCGTAAAACATGCGCGGCACGCGTTTTTTGGCCAGCGCGCGCAGATCTTCGACGGTGGTGATGATGGTCATGCGTCTCCTTTATTTTAATTTGTTCGCTTGTGCGTCACTTCAGTGCTCAGGCGCAGCGGGACATCGAGCGTGAAGCGGGTGCCCGCGCCGGGCGTGCTGTCGACCCGGATCGCGCCGTTCAGCAAAGACGTCACAATGTTATACGCAATGTGCAAACCGAGGCCGGAGCCGCCCTGCCCCATCCGCGTGGTGAAGAACGGGTCGAAGATGCGCGCCTGGTGCTCGGGCGCGATGCCGACGCCGTTATCGCTGAACACGATCAGCACGCGGCCCGGCTCGGGCGTGCTGGCCGACAGGCGCATCGCGCCGCCCGGTGCGCTGAAACCATGCAGCAGCGCATTGCTGATGAAATTGATCAGCACTTGTCCCAGCGGCCCCGGGTAGCTGTCCATGCTGATGCCAGCCGGTATCGTCAGCACCAGGCTGTGCCCGGCCAGGCGAACCTGGTTCATCATCGTGGCGGCAATTTCGAGGCTGGCCTGGGCCAGGTCGAACGGGCGCCGCTGGGCGCTGGCCTGATCGACCGCCACCTGCTTGAAACTGTTCACCAGGTCGGCCGCCTGGTGCAGGCTGCGCATGATCAGTTGCGCGCCGTCGCGGGCAGCATCGATAAACGTCACCAGTTCCGAGCGGCGCAAGGTGCCGGCGCCAAAGCCGGCGGCGACCCGGTCGGTCTGGTGCTGCATGGTGGACGCGAGCAGCAGGCTGTTGCCGATCGGCGTGTTCAGTTCGTGCGCGACCCCGGCCACCAGCGAGCCGAGCGACGCCAGCTTTTCGTGCGCGGCCAGCTGGGTCTGGGTCTCGGTCAGGCGGCGGTAGGCGTCGGCATTGTCGAAGGCGACGCCGACGTACGCGGCCAGCGTACGCAACATGTCCAGATGGATACGCTGATAGGCGTTGGTGACGTAACTGTGCACGGTGATCACGCCCAGCACCCGCTCGCCGGCCATGATCGGCACGTACATCAGCGAGTGCGCGGTGGCGGGCAGCGTGCCGTCTTCCAGGCGCCCGATCCGGCCGCGCCCGTCGGTCAGGTCGAGGTTGTCGATGAAGTCGCCGTATTGCTGCTGCAGGTCGTTGATGAAGACCTCGCGCCGGTGTTCGATGCACCAGACCCCGAGCTGGTTCGGCTCGGACATTTTGCGTACATAAGGCCGGTAGCGCACGCCGCGCTCCATCGCGAACGGCATGTCGATCTCGCCCTTTTCCGGGCGGTACACGCCGATCCCGAAGACACTCGCATCCATCAGCTCGTTGACATGGTTGTACAGCGTGGCCATGATGGTTTCGCTGTGCAGATTGGTGGTCAGGTCGCGCCCGATTTCGGACAACAGCGAAATGTTCCGGTGCGCCACCTCGACCACTTCCTTTTGCTGTTCGACTTCGCGCTTTCTCGCCTCGGCCGATTCCTTCTGCTTGACCAGCTCGCCCGTGCGGGCGTTTACCTCGCGCTCGAGGTGGGTCTTTTGCTGCACCAGGGCGCGGATGCGCAGGTGGTAGGCCAGCAGCCCCAGCGTGATCAGCAACAACGCGGCCAGCGTACGCAGCCACCAGGTTTTCCAGATTGGCGGGGTGACCGTGACGGCCAGCGTGGCCGGCTGCGCGCTCCAGACCCCATCCTTGTTGGCGGCCTTCACCTCGAACACGTAACTGCCCGGATCGAGGTTGGTATAGCTGGCGAAACGACGCGAGGCGTCGGTCCGGACCCAGTCCGGGTCGAAGCCGCGCAGGCGGTAGGCGTAGCTGTTGCTGCTGGGGTCGGCGTAATGAAGGGCGGCAAACTCGATCGAGAACACGCTGTCGCGCGGCGCCAGCGTGACCTGCGGCGGCCCGTTGCCGGGGTCGAGCGCGCGCGGCCGGTTGGCCACCGAAAAGTCGGTGAGCACCACTTTGGGGGGGAAAGGATTGTCGCGAATGTCGAGGGGCGTGAACGACGTCATGCCGTTCACGCCGCCGAAGTACAAGGTGCCATCGTCAGCGCGCCAGGCCGATCCGACGAAGTAGGAACCGTCGATCAAACCGTCGCGCGCACTGTAATTCTTGAAGCTGCCGGTGGCCGGGTCGAGCCGGGTCAGGCCGACGGTGGTAGCGAGCCAGAGTATGCCGCGCGCGTCTTCCAGGATGGCCCCCACAGGTCCCGGCGCGTTGCCGGCCGTGATAGGAAAGGTACGAAAACGCACCGCCCCGTCCGGCGCGACATCGATCCGGCTCAGGCCGCCTGCGGTGCCGGCCCAGACCGCGCCATCGGCCGTCTGGTACAGGTCGTACACGCGGCTGTGCGCCAGGCTGCCCGGATCGCGCGGATCGTGGCGAAAATGGGTGAACGCACCACTGGCGCGGTCGAAGCGGTCCAGTCCGTTGTCGGTGCCGACCCACAGCATGCCGGCGCGGTCTTCCAGCAAGGTGAAGCCGTAGTTTTCGGCCAGGCTGTCGGGATCGTGCGGATCGTGGCGCCAGGTGCGCCGCGCCTTGCGATCCGGCGCCAGTGCGTGCAAGCCGCCGCGCGTGACGATCCACAGCGTTTTGTCGCGCCCGAGAATCATCTCCTGCACGTGGTTGCTGTTCGCATCGGGGCCCAGTGACATCGGGTGGAACACGCCGCTGTCGCCATCGCTCCAGGACACGCCGGTGGGACTGCCGACCCACAGGCGCGCGCCATCGCGCACCAGGCCCGCGACACTGTCTTCGGGCAAGGAGCCTGGCCGCTTGTCGTCGCGCCGGAACGACGCGCCGCGCCCGCTGCGCGGATCGATGTGCGACAGGCCGCCCCCCGTGGTGCCGATCCACAGCTTGCCGGCGCCGTCGCCGGTGATCACGCGTATCTTGTCCGACTGCAGGCCATCCTTCACGTCAGGATTCTGATTCAGACGATTGAAGCCGCCACTGGCAAGGTCGCTGCGGTTGACGCCGCCCCACACGGTGCCGACCCATAAGGTGCCGGTGCGGTCAACCAGGACGGAGGTGACCTGGGAGTCGGACAGGCTGTGGCGATCGAGCGCCTGGCGCGCGTAGGTGACGAACTGCCCGCTGGACGGGTCGCGCCATTTCAGGCCCTCGGTGTCGGTGCCGACCCACAGGTTGTCCCCGCTGTCGTGGTACAGCGCGCGGATACGCCCCGCGCCGATGCCCTCGGCGGCAGTCAGGCGATGCCGCTCCGGCGCCCCGCCGCCGAGGCGCCAGTGTTCCAGCCCGGCGTCCGTGCCGATCCAGAGGGTGGCGCGCGGCCCCATCGACAAGGCGACGACATGATTGCGCTTGCGCTCGGCCGCCAGCACGCCGATACGGTAATGGGTGAAATTGCGCGCGCCGGGCGCCAATTGGTCGAGCCCGTCCGCGGTGCCGACCCACAAGTTGCCTTGCGGGTCGAGCGCCAGGGCATTCACCCGGTCGTCGGCGAGGCTGAAGGGGTCGTCGGGGTCGTGCCGCCAGTTGCGGTAGCGGCCGGTGAGCGGGTCGAAGTGTTTCAGGCCATCGGCCGTGCCCAGCCAGAGGCCGCCACTGCGGTCACCCACGATCGCCAGCACCAGCTGGTTGGTTTGCAGCGCCGTGGTGGGTGCCGGGTAGCGCAGGAAGGTTTGGGTCGCGCTGTCGAAGCGGGTCAGGCCGCCCTTGGTGCCGAACCACATGCGCCCCTGGTCATCCTCGTACGAGGCCATCACGAAGTTGTCGACCAGGCTGGACGGATCGGCCGGATCGTTGCGGAAGACCTTGACCTTGTAGCCGTCGTATCGGTTCAGGCCGGCCTGGCTGCCGATCCAGATATACCCGTCCCGGTCCTGCCGGACCGTATGGACCGACTCTTGCGACAAACCCTGCTCGACGCCCAGGCGTTCAAAGCGCAGGCTGCGCGGCGCGGCGGCCGCATGCAGGCTCCAGGCTGCTATTCCCAGCAACAGCACCGCATGGGCTACACCAAGCAGCCACGACTTCATGAAACCCTGCATACACAACCGTTTCTCCGACCCAGATTGCTTAATTTACCAGATGGCGCAGAGCCGGTGGCAGCTGATCGGCCGCGCGGTTTGAAAGCGCGGCCACGGAATCCAAAAAGCGACTAATCGGCAAACCATTTTGCGGCGCGCGCAGATCAGACTGGACAAAGTGCCATGCCCCCTCTACAATGCTGCTTCTTCGGGGGGCAAGCCCTCGAGTCAGGGGAAACACAGGCAGTATCGTGCAGAATCTGACGAAGAACAAAAGCGTAGTGAATCGACAAGGCAAGTAACATGGCCTTCCAGAAACATGACGATGATGTTACAATCTTTGCTTCGCGGCTGTAGCTCAGTTGGATAGAGTACTTGGCTACGAACCAAGGGGTCGTGGGTTCAATTCCTGCCAGCCGCACCAGAATATGAGGGGTCAGATAAAAATATCTGATCCCTTTTTGGTTTTCGCACGCGCTTTTTCGGCGCGCGCCGGCGCCCTTGCAATGCCAGCGCCACAGAACAGAATCAACGTCATTTTTATCCAGAAGCAAGCCAATGATGCTATAATCGTTGCTTCGCGGCTGTAGCTCAGTTGGATAGAGTACTTGGCTACGAACCAAGGGGTCGTGGGTTCAATTCCTGCCAGCCGCACCAAAATTCGTGTTTGAAATTGAGGACTTAAGTAGCTTATGCTGCTTAAGTCCTTTTTCGTTGTTGTTGCCTTCGCTATCGGGGCACCCGCGCGACCATGCCCTGTGCGCATTGCAGACAATCTCATCCCGGCCCCTGTATCGATAATCAACAAGACCCTCTTTGCAAGGTGATCATTGACGCAGCCTGAAGGAGTGCTCGGCCGCCTTGTACCCATCGAGATCGCCCTGCTCGCCCGGCGGCGAGCCTTGGCGCACAAATAACCGAAAATCGACTGTTGATGGCGCCTTGCTAACGCGCCGCGAAAAAACCGGACATGACGTCGGCGATGTGTTGCGGCGCGCCGGCCAGAACCGTGCGTCACTGGCGCATCAGCGCGTCGCCCATCCGGGAGGAGTGCGATCGATGGCTGCATTTACAACAGCGCAATTTTTGTTTCTTGTCGAAAAATCTTACATTGCCGCAACGGGAAACGACACAGCAAGATATAAGTCTATGGTTTAAAACGAAATCATATTTCAGGCATGAACATTGCTTTGTGATATCCGTAAGAACATCAACTTTGGAGTCCTCATGAATCGCTTTCGTCAAATCGCCGCTTGCCTGACCCTTGCCCTGTTGTCGTTCGCGTCCTACGCCGACCCCATCCATACCCTCGATGACCAAGCGCCAGTGGGCTTCAATACGAATAACAACTTCTATCAAAACGCACGGGGCTGGGAATTCACTGCCGGTACGAACAATCTGTACGTATCGCAACTGGGTATTGCGGCCTTCACCAGCGGCAGCTTTACGCTCAGCCTGTGGGATGTCGCCACCGCGTCTGTGCTGGCGCAAACGACCATCAAAGGCGCTACCGGCGGCCAATGGAATTGGGCCAGCCTGGGTTCGTCGGTGGCGCTCACGTCCGGCGCCCATTATTTGGTAATGGGAATCGGCAACGACGCGGACGCCGCTTACTACTTTGGTTACGACCTCGCATCATCATGGTATCCAGCGGGCGACATCAACTATCTCACCACGAAGTTTTGCAACAACTGCACCGCCAACACCTTCCCTACCAACTCCCTGGATCGTTTCCAGTATGGCCTGGTCGATATTGGCTACACGGTCGGTCGCGACAGCGAAGTGCCCGAACCGGCGCCGCTGGCCCTGCTGGCCATCGGCCTGCTAGCCAGCAGCGCCGTGTCGCGCAAGAAGTCGCTGTAAGCGCAAGGTCGCCCGTCCCGAACCCGCTGGCGCTGCGGGTTTTTTTTCGCCTGGAAGGCGCCGATTGCAGCGCAACGCAACCCTAACGGATTCCTGAGCGGCATAACCTCCGCCACGCGCAACAATGCCGTCCGGGCATGACATCCCGGCATCCCAGCGGCCTGCCGGTACGCATTCGCCCTCGCATGTCGCGCAGCAGGATCTGCTAACGACAAGCGATCGCGGTGCTGCGATCGGATCGGGGCGCACCGGACCAGCCGGGCTCAGGTAGTAGTGGCTGAATGCGCTTCTCATGCCAGCCCTATCCGTCCCAGGTGGGCCAACTGCACGAATCTGCCATGGTTTCCGGCTTGCGTTCAGATTGCCGCTTTGCCATTTCCGCCAAAGCTGATATAATTTTCTTCGTCGCGGCTGTAGCTCAGTTGGATAGAGTACTTGGCTACGAACCAAGGGGTCGTGGGTTCAATTCCTGCCAGCCGCACCAGTATGTTGAAGAATGGTCCAGAAAGAAATTTCTGGGCCATTTTTCTTTTCTGCGCCGTTTTATGAAAGCGGCCACGTCGAAATCGAATATCGCCACATCCTGTCAGCGCCCTCCTACATCGCGTGAAATGTTCAACAAGACTTTTCCGCTCATCAAATAAAACCCTGACTTCTCCTATGAAGCGCCCTCTCTGGCGCTCAAAGTTTCTCGCTGACACGAACGTTGTCGGGAGCGTACTCGTCTGGGCTCATGGATGCGCGATCGCAGCCATTCAGCTAGCATAATCTCTCGAAAGCCAGAACTGAAAACGAAGCCTGTCTTTTTTTTGGAGGTACACCATGAAACGTTCCACCTCGCTGCTGGCCGCCTGTGTACTGGCCGTGGCAGCCATCAGTCCAGCCAGTGCTGCCGATATTTCGGCGCCCCCGCAAGCCCTGTCGCTGACGTCCGGTAGCGCCGGCTTCTTCGGCGACAGCTTCGGCATCGACAATAACGGCAACACGTTTGCCGACCGCTTCACGTTCACGGTAGGCGACTATTCCTTCGACGTTGACGCAATCGTCGCATCGATTAGCCGCACCACCACCACGGGCCTGGATATCTCGGCATTCAATTTGTACAGCGCCGCCAACGACCTGGTCGCCAGCGGTTTCCCGCTGGCCAGCGGCGCGCTCGACGTGTGGCAACTGTCCGGCGACGCGATCGCCCCCGGCAGCTACTACCTGCAAGTCGATGGCACCGTGGTATCGGATGGCGCCGCCAGCTACGGCGGCGCGGTGCTGCTCACCCCGGTGCCTGAGCCGGCCATGCTGGGCATGCTGGCCGGCGGGCTGGGGTTGCTTGGGGTGGCGGCGCGGCGGCGGGCACGCAAGCTGGCCTGAAGGCGCCGCGAACAAGCATTGCCGACGGTCGCCATACTGGCTGCGCGGCGCGGCAGCTTGTTCGAGGTGCTCATTGCTAGCTAGGTGCGCATCTTCTTGATGATGCTGCGGTTGCTGAGAATCTCTTCGATCTGCTCGAAGCGCACCGGCTTGACCATGTGGTGGTCGAACCCGGCCTCGAAGGCAAGCTGGCGGTCTTTTTCCTGGCCCCAGCCCGTCACGGCAATCATCACCGTCAGCTTGCCGCAGGCAATCTGACGGATGCCGCGCGCCAGGTCGTAGCCGGACATGAGGGGCAAACCGATGTCGAGGAAGGCGTAGTCGGGGCAAAAGCGCGCTGCGGCGGTGAGCGCGTCGGGTCCGTTGTGGGTGATCACAACGCTGTGCCCCATGGCCGACAGCAGCGCACCGATGCTGTTGACAAAGTCGACGTTGTCGTCGGCCAGCAGGATCCGGAAGGTTTCCGACGACATGAAGGCGGCCGGCGTGGTCTTGGTGGGCAGCTCTGGCTCGACCACAATCGGCAGGCGCACCGAGAATTCACTGCCACGCGTGAGGCCGGCGCTGCGCGCTTCGATGGTGCCGCCGTGGAGTTCGACCAGGCGGCGCGCCAGCGACAGGCCGACTCCGAGTCCCGCGTTGGTCCGCTCCAGCGTGGAATCGACCTGCACGAACATGTCGAAGACCGAGTTCAGCATGTCCGGGGCAATGCCGATGCCATTGTCGGAGACGACCAGCACCAGGGTCTTGTCCTCGACCCGGGCCGCGAGGTTGACCCGGCCGCCGCGGTTGGTGTATTTCGCGGCATTGTTGAGCAGGTTCGACAGGATTTGCGCCAGGCGCGTGGCGTCGCCGTGCAAGAATACCGGACGGTCCGGCAAATCGATGTGCAGCTCGTGGCCATGCAGTTCGATGTATGAGCGCACCACTTCGAGGGCATCGTTGACGACCGCTTTCAGCTCGACCCGTCCCATCTTGATGGCGAATTTCCCGGTGTTAATGCGTGACACATCCAGCAAATCGTCGACCAGGCGCACCATCTGGCGCAACTGGCGCTCCATGATGTCGGTCGCACGCTGGGTCGCCTGGGCGTCGCCGCTGCGCAGGCGCAGGATATCGAGTCCGGTGCGGATCGGCGCCAGCGGGTTGCGCAGCTCGTGCGCCAGTGTGGCCAGGAACTCGTCCTTGCGGCGGTCAGCCACAAGCAAGGCTTCTTCCGCGCGGTGGCGCACCTGCATTTCGTGTTCGAGCGTCAGGTTGGCTTCCTGCAGCGCGTGCGAGCGGCGGCCAATTTCGGCCAGCATGTCGTTGAATGAATCGACCAGAACGCCGATCTCGCCGCTGTTATTACCAGGCACGCGCAAGGTGAAATCGCGCCGCTGCATGACCTGGCGCGCCACATTCGTGACCGCCTGCAGGGGCCGCGTGATGGCGGCCTGCAGGCGCGAGGCGACCAGCGCGGCGATCAACAGGGCGCCCAGCATCACGCCGCCAAGGATGGCACCGTAGCTGAGCAGGCGATCGACCATGCCGTAGCGGCTGCGGATGTAGATCGTGCCGATCAGTTCGCCGTTTTCGACGATGTCGTGATACACCACCAGTGCGCCCTGCTCGATACGGTGGCCGGGCCGCTCGGGCTTGTCCGGAAATACCGCTTCGCCGGCGTCGCGGTTCGCATAGGTCGCGAAGCGGGTGCCGCTGGCGTTATAGATAGCGGCACCCAGGATTTGCGGGCGCACGCGCAATACGGACAAGCTCTGCTGCGCGGCGCGGGCGTCGTTGAAGGCCAGTGCCGGCGCGGTGACGGTGGCCATAATGTCGGCCTGGGTGCTCAAATCGTCGATCCAGTAACGCTGAAACATGCGCATGTCTACCAACAGCATGGCGACCGATGCTGCCAGCAAGGCCGCCAGCGTGGTGGCGACCGCCATCAAGATCATTTTGCTGCGGACCGAGCCGGTGTCTTGGGCGCGCATCATATGTTGCCTTTCTGCACGTGGCTGGCCACGCTGAGGAGTCGCGAACTGAGCCGGACGTTATTCTTTTCCGCTGCGTCGAGCGACACATCGAACCGTACATGTTCATCGACCATCTTGAAATTGATCACGCTACCCTGCTGCAAACCACCCTCGCATTCAGTCACCATCAACAGCGCTCCCGGCGCGCCGCGCAATACGCGTGCGACCCGCAGCGGATCACTGCCGGCGACGAACAGCAGGTGGAGCGGACCGGGATTGTCACCTTCACGGACCGCTTTCAGCGTGATCGGCCTGCCATTGAGTGTACGACCGGCCACCGTGCGTGCCAATTCAGTCAGCATGTCGTCCGATCCGGACACGCCAATCAGCACGGGGCTGGCCGGGTCACCAAAGGCGGTTGACGGAAACTCAGTATAGCCGAGGAATTTGTACAGGAAGGCTGCCTTGACCCGCCGTTCGTCGCCGGGCTGCGCTTCGGGGGCCGGCTGGGGCGCCACCAGCGCTGGCCCCGGTGCCGGCACTGGTAGCGGCGCTTGCGCGGGCGCGGGCGCCGCAGCGGGTGCCTGCGCAAGGCCCTCGGCGCTCCCCGCCACACCCGCCGCGCCGGCCAATGCAACGGCCGCCAGCGCGCGCAGCATGCGGCACAGAGATGCAAGGGCGGCGCGCGTAAAAAATGGATCAGGCATGGGCACGCGCCCGGCTACCGGAGCGCCGGGCGCCTTGCAGGGCGCGTCTGAGCAATCCAGGACGCAACTTGTGCAAGCAGCGCGCTGGGGCGCCAACGTAAACGATCAGTCTTGGCATAGATTGCTATCGTAGAACACTTTCCGTGATGCACCAAGGGGCCATGGGCTGGCGCGCACGCATCTTGTATGAAGAGAACAACATCGGCGCCAGCAACAGGCGCCCCATGCACAGTATAAATGGCGTTATGCATCAAACCAATGACTGTCATTATGAAATTTAATTGGCATCTTCTGCTGCGGTGCAGCATCATGCAGTTGTCTCCTCTATATCCCTCCAAGGAAATAGACTTCAGCCCGCTCTCTGAGCGGGCTTTTTTTTGCTTTTTTTTGCCTGCTACGCCCCCGTGAACCCACACGGGACGCCCGCCCAGGGTACGCATTGCACACCCGGCCGGCGCCATTTGGTGTACGATTCAGCCACGTTTTCGTTTCTACAACAGTTTTTTGCACAGGTGCGTATGTCTTTCCCCGGTCTGTCCCCACGATCCACCACCAGCTACGACTGGTCCGCCAGCGACCTGGGCAGTCCTTCCACCTGGCCGTTGGCACTGCGCCTGAGTGCCGACGTACTGTTCAACGCGCCATCGCCAAGCCTGCTGGTATGGGGCCCCGCATCGCGCGTGTTCTATAACGAAGCCTATGCGGCACTGGCGGGCGCGGGTCAGGCCCAGGTGCCGGGTGGCGACGTGCCGTCCCTGTGGCCGGCGCCGCTGGCCGCCGCGCGCGATGCGCTGGCACAGGCCCGCGCCGGCGAACCGGCCGTGGCGCTGGCGCAGATGCTCGGCGTTGGCGAAGCGCAGCCGTATGATCTCGCCTTCACGCCCCTGCGCCAGGAAGATGGCAGCGTCGGCGGTGTGCTGTGCACGCTGGTGCCGGTGGCTGCGGCGCCCCTGTTCGACCTGCCCCAGGATGCGGCCGGCCTGCGCATCCTGGTGGTGGAAGACAACCTCGATTCGCAGTACCTGGTGTGCGAAATGTTGCGCGCCTTCGGCCACGAAGCCGACGGTGTGGCGCATCCCGACGACGCCCTGGCCCACCTGGCGCGCCAGCACTACGACCTGCTGTTTTCCGATGTCAGCCTGCCCGGCATGTCCGGCGTCGATCTGGCCCGCCAGGCGCTGCAGGATGCGCCCGCGCTGCGCGTCATCTTTGCGTCCGGCTATGGTGACACCATGTTGCGCCATTTGGATTTCCCGTATTTATCCCTGCAAAAGCCATATGAATTAGACCAGCTGCAAGATGCGCTGGCAACAGTGGAACAGCAGCTACGTCCGCGCGCCTGAAGGTGGGCAACCGTGTGGGGCAAAGCGCGTGTGCTGGGCTAAAATTCGCCAACAGCTTGTCAAGCCAGCAAGGCGTGCGCCTGCGCGCCACGCGCGCGTCGACCAGCCGGCCAGCCGATGTCCAACCATGCCCACGATGATTCCCGATTTCCTTCTCCCCTGCCTCGCGCGCGCGCGCCGGAGGCCCGCATGAGCGGCCAGGACGATACCGCCCTGCGGGCCGAGCTCGAGGTGGCACGCGCCGCGCTCAAGCAGGCCCATGCACGCATCGCCTTGCTCGAGAATAGCCAGGCGAGCAACGGCGTCGCCGGCATGCCCCAAAGCGAAGATGTCTTGCGCGCCCTCGCCAATTCCTTTCCGCAGCCCGCGTGGATGGCCAGCGCCGATGGCAAAACCGTCTGGTACAACCAGCGCTGGTACGAATACACCGGCCTCACCGAGCAGGACATGCCCAATGACGGCTGGCACAAGATCGTCGATCCAGCCGTGCTGCCAGCGGTGCTGCTGCACTGGGAAACGGCGCTCAGCAGTGGCACGCCGTTTGAAATGGAGTTTCCCGTGCGCGGCGCGGACGGCCGCTACCGCTGGTTCCTCACGCGCGCCAGCGCGGTGCGCGATGCCGCCGGCGCCGTGGTGCGCTGGTTTGGCACAAATACCGATGTCGACCAGGTCAAGCGCGTCGAACAGGCGCTGCGCGACGAATCGCACGTGCTCGAGTTACTCAACAACACGGGCAGCGCCCTGGCATCGCAACGCGACCTGCGCTCGCTGTTGCAAACGGCGACCGACGCCGCCACCGGCATCGCCGGCGCGCGCTTCGGCGCCTTTTTCTATCACAGCAAGGATCCGAGCAGGAGCCTGTACACGCTGTTCACCTTGTCCGGCGCGGTCTCGCCGGATGCCGAAAGTTTTGCCGACGCCAGCCCCACCGCCCTGTTCGGCCCCAGCCTGCGCGGCAGCGGTGTGATCCGCTCGAATGACGTCGGTACCGACCCCCGCTTTGGCGCCGAACCGGGCCAGTGGCATGTGCCAGCCGGCCACCCTGCCGTGCGCAGTTACCTGTCGATGCCGGTGGTGGCGCGCTCCGGCGAAGCGCTCGGCACCATGTTCTTCGGCCACCCGGAAGCGGGCGTGTTCACCGAGCGCACGGAACGCATCGTCGGCGGCATCGCGGCCCAGGCCGCCGTGGCCATCGACAATGCCCGCCTGTACGAAGCGGCCCAGCATTCGGCCGAAGAACGCAAGGTGTTGCTCGAGAGCGAGCGACTGGCGCGCGCCGAAGCGGAGCGCACCAGCCAGATGAAGGATGAATTCCTGGCCACCCTGTCGCACGAACTGCGCACGCCGCTGTCGGCCATCCTGGGCTGGGCCCAGGTGCTACGGCGCGGCAGCCGCGATCCGGCCGACCTGCAGCGCGGTTTGCAGACCATCGAACGCAATGCGCGCGCGCAGGCGCAACTCATCGAAGACTTGCTCGACATGAGCCGCATCACCTCCGGCAAGGTGCTGCTCGACATGCAGACGGTTGCCCCCGCGCCCTTCATCGACGCCGCCATCGACACGGTGCGCCCGGCCGCCGACGCCAAGAATATCCGCATCGAAAAATCGTATGCCGCAGATGTCGGCACCATCGCCGGCGACCCGGCCCGCTTGCAGCAAGTCATCTGGAACCTGCTGTCAAACGCCATCAAATTCACACCCGGCGGGGGTACGGTCAACATCGAACTGGCGCAACAGGCCGGCCAGGTGCAGATTACCGTGCGCGACACCGGCGTTGGCATCCGCCCCGAATTCATCACCCACGTCTTCGAGCGCTTCCGCCAGGCCGACGCGTCCACCACCCGCCGCCATGGCGGCCTGGGGCTGGGCCTGTCGATCGTCAAGCACCTGATTGAGCAACACGGCGGCACGGTGCGCGCGGAAAGCGAAGGCGAAGGCCTGGGTGCCAGCTTCACCATCGAACTGCCGGCGGCCACCCCGTCGTCCAGCCCGGCCCGCAGCGCGCGCGCGATGATGATTCGCACGCCGGCGCCGAGCAGCGGCGAATTCACGTTGCGCGACCTGCACGGCGTGAACGTGCTGGTGGTCGACGACGACCGCGACGCGCGCGAACTGATTTTCCGCATCCTGTCCGATTGTCAGGCCAACGTGCGCATTGCCGGCAGCGCGCGCGAAGCAGTCGACGCGATGCGCGCCTCGCCCCCCGACTTGTTGATCAGCGACCTGGGCATGCCTGAAGTCGACGGTTTCGAATTGCTGGCCTGGGTGCGCCAACTCGGGCGCGACCATGGCGGCGAAGTGCCGGCGGTCGCGTTGACCGCGTTCGCGCGTTCCGAAGACCGCCTGCGGGCACTCGAGGCCGGGTTTTCCGCGCACATTTCGAAGCCGGTTGAACCAAGCGAATTGATCGCAGTGGTCGCATCACTGGTAGGATCGAACAAGCTCAATTAAACCCTGAAAAGAGCGCTCGCCACGGGCGTCAGCAGCACCCGCGCCGTGCCGGAGAAGCCTCATTAAGCTCCTACCGGACGACGCGGCGATGTCCTACAAGAAATTTATTAGCATTTGATATGCTTGCAAACTACGGTGTCATGCCGGAACGGGGTGAAACTGCCCGTTCTGCCCACCAGCCAAGACGAGAAACAGTATGCCGAGCCGACTAGACATTTTGAATGCAAAGATTTTGGTGGTTGACGATTCGCCAGACAATATCGATCTCATGGAAGAGATATTGCGCGAAGAAGGCTATACCGACGTCAGCTCGACCATGCTGCCCGAACAAGTCTGCCCGCTGCACCGTCAACATAATTACGACCTGATCCTGCTCGACCTGCAAATGCCCGGTCTGAACGGCTTCCAGGTCATGAAGGGGCTGAAGGAGATCGAGCAAGGCGGCTATCTGCCCGTCCTCGCCCTCACCGCCCAGCCAAGTTTCAAGATTGCCGCCCTCGAGGCAGGTGCTCGCGATTTCATCAGCAAGCCCTTCGATTTGCTGGAGGTGCACAAGCGCATCCATAACATGCTGGAAGTGCGCCTGCTGTACCGCGAGCTGGCACAGTACAGCCGCGCCCAGCAGGAACTGGCTTTGCACGACGCCCTCACCGGCCTGCCCAATCGTCGCCTGCTGGAAGACCGCATCGAAACGGCGCTGCAGCACGCCAACCGCCACCATCACAAGGCCGCGGTTATGTATCTCGACCTGGACGGCTTTAAGGCCATCAACGACACCTACGGACACGGCTACGGCGACGAAGTCCTGAAAATCGTCGCGCAGCGCCTGATCGACTGCTCGCGCAAGGAAGACACGGTCGCGCGTCTGGGCGGCGACGAATTCATGGTCGTGCTGGGCGACGTGATGACGCTGGCCGATGCGCAAGGGCCGGCCGCGAAGCTGGTCGAAGCCATTTGCGAGCCGATGTTCATTAACGACCTCAGCTTGCACCTGTCGACCAGTATCGGCATCAGCATTTACCCGGACGACGCCGAGACGGTCGACACCCTGATCAGCATTGCCGACTACGCGCTGTATGAAGCCAAGCGCGCGGGCAAGAACCGGTTTGCATCGGGCAGCGCCAAGGCGGCGACCATGAAGCAGGCCGGCCAGACCACGCCGGCCACGCCGGAGCTGGCACCGCACCGCTAACGATCCTGCAATACGATGCAAAACGGCGCCAGCACCGCACGGTACTGGCGCCGTTTTCACGTGCCTGGTGCAACTAGTGACGCATCAAACCTTGCGCGCTTCTTCACGCCGTCCGGCACTGGTGCCGATGGCGTCGTGGCCGACCGCTTCCTTGTTCGCCTCGGTAATTTTCGCGTGGTGCTGATGATCGGCCGCGGCCGCCACCATTTCGGGCGCGACTTCAATGCGGGTGATGCCGGCATCGACCGAAATCGGGTCGCTGGCCGGGAACGTCATCTCAACGGCATCGTCAAGCAAGGTTTCCTTAGCAACTTGTTGTTTCGAATCACACTCGGCGGTCGCGAGCGTTTTGATGGCAACGGCCCACTTGACGGCTGCAAGCTCGGCAAACTGACCAATGGTGCTGACGCCGAAAGCCTGCTTGAGCGCGGCCCCATCGGCGGCACTCACACCGCAGAGTGCAGAAATGGGTGCATCAATCAATTCGCGGAAATCCTTGCCGTGGTAAGCGCTATCTACAATATTATCAATATTCATGTCGTGTCCTCTGAATTGTTCTATGGCGCCGGTCTTCCACCGAAATGGATACACTGGACTCGTAGCAACTATGTCACAACCGCCTGGCCGGGTATGTGCGTCACCGTACCCATTCCACCGGAGATGACATAACGACTCACTGGTCCGCTCGCGTTGTGCCAAGTAGTCACATTCTGGTATTCTCCCCGGCTGGCTTGAATTAGAACAATTGACCCAAAGCAGGATTGATTCGCCCGTGCATAAAATCGACAAACCGAAAATTCTCGTCGTTAATGACGATGCGGGCAGCCTGCTTGCACTGACCAGTCTGCTGGACCAATGGGCCGAGGCCAGCAACTACACCGTGCTGACGGCGCGCTCCGGCCATGAAGCGCTGCGCCAGGTGTTGCTGCACGATTTTGCCGTGATCCTGCTGGACGTGAACATGCCCGGCATGGACGGCTTCGAAACCGCCGAAGCCATCCATCAGCGCGCTCGTTCGGCCGACATTCCGATCATCTTCGTGACGGCCTTCCTGGCCGATGAACTCGACCGGCTCAAGGCTTACCAGCGCGGCGCCGCCGATTTCCTGTTCACGCCGGTGATTCCGCAAATCCTGCTGGCCAAGGTGTCGGTGTTCGTCACCCTGGCCACCAAGAACGAGCAACTCAGGCGCCAGGCCGCCAAGCTCTCCGAGCGCACGCTGGAGCTGACCGCCACCAACCGGCGCCTCACGCGCGAGATGGAAGAGCGCCGCGATGCCGAACGCAAGAGCCACGCCAAGGATGAATTCCTGGCCATGCTCGGGCATGAATTGCGCAATCCGCTGTCGGCCATCTCCAGCGCCAGTTCGCTGATCGGCCTGGCGAAGGCGCCGCCAGATACGGTCGCGCGCGCCAAGCAGATCATCCAGCGCCAGACCCAGCACCTGACGCGCATCGTCGACGACCTGCTCGACCTGTCGCGCGCGATGTCCGGGAAAATTTTACTGGCGCGCACGCCGCTCGACCTGTCCAGCCTGGTGGGCGCCTGTCTCGAGACCTTCCGCGCCACCGGCCGCACCAATGGCTATACCGTCACCTGCGACCTGCAGCCCGGCTGGGTCCATGGCGACCCGACCCGCCTCGAGCAGATCGCGACCAATCTGATCGACAACGCGGTGAAGTACACGCCCCTGGGCGGCGCCATCCACATCGCCATCGCACGCGCCGGTGACCAGGTGGAAATGCAGGTCACCGATTCTGGCGTCGGCATTCCCGCCGACCTGTTGCCGCACGTTTTCGAGGTGTTCGTCCAGGGCACGATTTCGCTGGACCGTTCGCAAGGTGGCCTGGGCATCGGACTGTCGCTGGTGCGCCGCCTGGTCGAGCTGCACGGCGGCAGCGTGGAAGCGCGCAGCGACGGCACCAGCAGCGGCAGTACCTTCACGCTGCGCCTGCCCGCGGCGCCGCACCAGGTCGTCCGCGAGTCCGTGCCGACGCCGCTGGCCACCGCCACGGCGCGGCCGCTGGTCCTGCTGATCGAAGACAACGACGATGGCCGCGAGATGATGGCCACCATGCTCGAAGCCTGGGACTACACGGTGCTCCAGGCCGCCGACGGCCTGGCCGGCGTCGACCTGGCGCAGGCGCATGCGCCGCAGGTGGCCCTGATCGATATCGGCCTGCCCGGCATCGACGGCTACGAAGTCGCGCGCCGGCTGCGCCAGATCGACGCCACCAGTACCATCAAGATGATTGCACTGACCGGGTACGGGCTGGCCGAAGACCAGAAACGGGTCCTCGAGGCAGGCTTCGATCTGCACCTGGTGAAACCGGTGGATATGGGGGCCTTGCTCGATGTGCTGGGCGCGTGCCCGGGGCAGTTGACGCTCAAATGATGCCAGGCCGGCGGGCGCGGGCCTGGCTGTCTGCGGCTTATGCGGCTGCGGCCAGTTCTTCGCGCCGCATCGCCATTTCCTCGCCCAAGGCGACCAGGTCGAGCTTGAGCTTGCGTGCCTTCGGGAACATCTCGTCCTCTTCTTCTTCGACGTGGTGGTCGATCAGTTCGCCCAGCACTTTCACCTTGGCGTCGTACAGGTCGTCTTCCGGATCCATCTCTTCGAGCTGTGCAATCAGGTCCTTGGCCGACGCGTGTTCCACCACCGCCTCGTCGACCATGTCGTCCTCGGCGTCCTTGCCCGCCGCACGCACGGCCGGATAGAAAATCTCTTCTTCGAGCTGGGTGTGGATGGTCAGTGCCTGGCAAATTTGCGCAACCAGTTTGAACTTGCTCTTGTTGGCGCGGTCACCCAATCCTTCGTATTCTTCGAACCATGCGTGCACTTCTGCGTGGTCGGCCTTGAGCATGGCGATGGCGTCTTGTGGCTTGGTGGTAGTCATGAACAACTCCTGGAATATTGGTTTAAATGCAATTGTTTGAGCACTCAGATTGCCGCTGATTGCGGCGCAGGTATGTGCGCCACTTCACCGAGCATTGCAACCGACAGTTTGAATAAGCCAAACCGGGCGCGGCCGGCCCGATCGGCGCGCCGCCCCCTTCCCGACTACTGTATTATCTTGGAAACATTTACAAGGCCGTCAACATGACAGAAACGCCAGCAGCACCACTCTCTCCCCCCGGCAACGACGATCTGGCCGAATTGCTCGGCCACATGACGTCGCGCTGGGATGACGAGCGGCGCCAGCTGGCCCGGCAGTTACACGACAGCCTGGGTTCGTCGATGACGGCCCTGTCGATGCACCTTGGTTTACTGGCGAAAAAGCTCCCGGACGACCAGGCCCTGCAGGACCGCAGCGCCCAAATGAAGCAGCTGTTGATGAACATCATCAACACCAATCGCGACATGCAACTGGCGCTGTGGAACGACAAGCTCGAGTTTTTGGGCATCAAAGCGGCACTCGACGAGGCGGTCTCCGAATTCGGCAAGGCCCATCCTGGCCTGGCCGCGCAGGTCAGCCTGCCGGACGACGAAGCGGCCTACTCGCGCGAGCAGAACGTCACCTTGCTGCGCTGCGCCGAAGAAGGGATGCAGAATGTCGCCCGTCACGCGCACGCGAGCCGGGTCGATGTCATCCTCGACGACGATGGCGAGCAGATCATGCTGACGATAATCGACGATGGTGTCGGCCCGGGCGATGCCGATCTGGGCATGCTGGACCACCACGGCCTGCGCATGCTGCAGGCCCGCGCCCGTCACCTGGGTGGGGCGGTGGCGTTCGGCCCCGCACCCGAGGGCGGCGCCATGTTGCGCATGACGCTGCCGCTGGCAGCGCCCAAGCAAGCTGCTTAGTGAAGCTTGACCAGCGGCGTGCTGCGCCGGATCAGGTAGCGCGCCACTGCCAGTACGCCCGTCCTTAACGAACCGAGCACAGCCTGGTGGTGCATCAGGTGCAAGCTCTTGTACATCGTGCGTGCGACAAACCCTTCCACGAACCAGCTCAGGCCCTTCAGGGAACCCATCAGGCTGCCGACGGTCGTGGCGGTGCCGATCGATACCAGCGAACCGTAATCGCGGTAGCGGTACGGCGCCGTGGGTGCGACCTTGCCTGCGGCCTCGGCCACAAAACGCTTTAACAAGTGCTCGGCTTGCTGGTGGGCCGCCTGGGCGCGCGGTGGCACCGGGCGGCCATCGCCGTCGATGCATGCGGCGCAATCGCCCAGCGCGTACACATTCGGCACGCCCTTGACGGCCAGTTGTGCATCGACTTCGATCTGGCCGCTGCGGTTGACCGGCAAGCCCAGTGCGGACAGGAATTCCGGCGCCCGGATGCCGGCCGCCCAGACGCACAGGTTGCTGCGATAGTGATTACCCTGGGCATCCTCGATGTGGTCGGCTTCGATGCGGGTCACGCGGCAACCGGTGACGACGCGGATGGCGCGCTTGCCGAGCAGGCGCAAGGCGGCGCCGGAGACACGCTCCGGCAGCGGCGCCAGGATTCGATCGGCGCCTTCGAGCAGGGTGATGCGCACATCGCGCCGTGCATCGAGCTGGTGGAAGCCGTACGAGGTGTAGATGCCGGATGCTTCACGCAATTCCGCCGCCAGCTCGACCCCGGTAGCGCCGCCGCCGATGATGACGATGTCGATACCGGGATGAGACTCGCTGGACGTCTCCTTGCTGGTTTCGTACATTTCCTGTTCGACGCGCGCCATCAGGCGCAGCAGCGTCAGGCGGAAGCGCTCGGCGTCTTCGGTGGCATTGAGCGAGATGGTGTTTTCACGTGCGCCAGGGACGCCGAAATAGTTCGACGTACTGCCTACCGAGATCACCAGCGAACGGTAGTCGAGCACCCGTTCCGGCAGCACTTCCGCACTGGCCGCGTCCAGCACGGGACCGATGACGATGCGCTGCGCCGCGCTGTCGAGGCCGGTCATGGCGCCGTACACGAAGGTAAAACCGTTGTCGTGCGCCAGCATCTGGTAGGACAAGCCTTCCTGGTGGATATCGAGCGTACCGGCTGCCACTTCGTGCAGCGATGGCTTCCAGATGTGATACAGGCGGCTGTCAACCAGCGTCACCCTGCGCGCGCCCAATTTACGACCCAGTTTGCAGGCTAACTCGAGCCCGCCTGCGCCGCCCCCCACGATGACATAATCGCTTTGCACACTACTCTCCTAATGATGCGTCCGACAGCGGACTGATGGACGCATCTTACTATGTTGCGATGCAACATGTTTATCCAGCTTAACGGCCGGGACCGCGATCGCCGCCGCCATGGCCTCGATCAGGTCCGCCGTGACCGCGATCCTGGCCGCCGTGGCCACGATCCGGGCCGCCGTGGCCACGATCCGGGCCGCCGTGGCCACGATCCGGGCCGCCGTGGCCACGATCCGGGCCACCGTGACCACGATCCGGGCCGCGGCCAGGACCGTCATCGCGGCCGCGGCCGTGGCCACGATTGTCATGAAAATCGGGACGGCCGTGCTCGCGCCAGCCCGGGCCGCCGCGGCCGTGGTATTCACGGTAGCGCGGCGCATAGTTGTTGACGTACCAGTCGTCGCGCACGAACAGCACGCGCTGGCCGCAGGCGCCATAGCGGTTGCAATAGCGCGACCAGTTGCGCCGGTGATTCAAGGGCGCGCGCAGGTACACCGGTGCGCCATTGTAATAACCGCCGGAAGCGAGCACCGGCGGTCCGTAGACCACTGGCGCCGGGGCATAACTACCCAGGTCGACACGGCCATAGAACCCCGGCTGGCCGATGGTGATGCTCACCTGGGCGGTGGCGCCAAGGGACGCGACCGCCAGGGTCGCGCCAATTAATAATTTCTTCATGCTGACTTCTCCTGTACTTGCGGGCATTTCCTGCAAGTTTCGATATTCCGGACCCAGCTTACAGTACCCGGCGTGCATGTCGGTGCGGTGTAGCACCTCAGCAGGCGACAAGCGTTGGCGCCGATGTTGCAAAAATCCAACATTCTCATGGCGATCACGGTCGCCTGCACGATGCTGGCCAACGATATCGCGAAGGCACAGTCACAACGGGCCGACGATCGTGCTGACATGCAGTCGTGCGCCCCGACCCCGGCGCGCGGTTCAAGATGGGCGATACCGACCGGGAGACCATCATGCACCGCCACCTGCTTCGTGTTGCCATCCTTGCCATCGCCACGCCGCTGCTACTCGGTGCGTGCCGTGACAACACCGATCCTGTGAAACCCAGGGTGAGCCTGCCTGCGGCGGCCCAGTCCGCCGCCTGAAGCGCTGGCCCGGAGGTTTTTGTGCCGCCCGGCGCGCGGCAGGATAAACTGTCGCCTGCTCAATCTCTTCAGGCCTTCCATGTCGTTTGCTTCCCTCGGTCTGATCGACCCGCTCGTCCGCACCCTGGCCGAACTGCAGTACACCGAACCAACGCCGATCCAGGCCCAGGCCATTCCCTTGGTGCTGGCCGGACGCGATGTCATGGCAGCGGCCCAGACCGGTACCGGCAAGACCGCCGGCTTCGCCCTGCCCCTGCTGCAACTGTTGACCATGGCCGGCAGCACGGCGCCGAACAGCACGCGCGTGCTGGTGCTGGTGCCGACGCGCGAACTGGCCGAACAGGTGCACCAGAGCGTCTGCAGTTATGGCGCCAGCTTGCCGCTGCGCACCATGGTCGCGTATGGCGGCGTCAGCATCAATCCGCAGATGATGAAACTGCGCAAAGGCGTCGACATCCTGGTCGCCACGCCCGGGCGCCTGCTCGACCTGTACCGCCAGAACGCGGTCAAGTTCGACCTGCTGCAAACCCTGGTGCTCGATGAAGCGGACCGCATGCTCGACCTGGGCTTTGCGCGCGAGCTCGACGCCGTGTTTGCCGCGCTGCCAACACAGCGCCAGACGCTGCTGTTTTCGGCGACGTTTTCCGACCCGATCCGGGCGCTGGCGGCCAAGCTGCTACGCGATCCGGCCAGCCTGGAAGTCAGTCCCCGCAACACGACCGTGAAAGCAATCCGCCAATGGATCGTTCCGGTCGACAAGAAGCGCAAGCCGGAACTATTCCTCTACCTGCTCAAGAAACACCGTTGGACGCAGGTGCTGGCATTCGTCAAAACGCGCAAGGGCGTCGACGCGCTGGTCGAACTGCTGCAGGCTGCGCAGATCCCGTCCGACGCGATCCACGGCGACAAGCCGCAGCCGGCGCGCCAGCGGGCACTCGACCGGTTCAAGGCCGGCGAGGTGCGCATCCTGGTCGCGACCGACGTGGCGGCGCGCGGGCTCGATATCGATGCGCTGCCGGTGGTGGTCAACTTCGACTTGCCGATCGTGGCCGAGGATTACGTGCACCGCACCGGGCGCACCGGGCGCGCCGGCGCATCCGGCGAAGCCGTGTCGCTGGTTTGTGCCGACGAGGTAACGCAACTGGCGGCGCTGGAACTGCTGACCGGCCAGACGCTGGAGCGTATTGAAGAGCCCGGCTTTGCACCCGAGCATCGGGTCCCGGTGACCAACACGGCAGGGGAAGTCGTCAAAAAGCCGAAAAAACCCAAGAAGCCCAAAGGTGATGTCGCGGTGGTGTCGGAAGACGTGCGCTTCCGGCGCTGATTCCTGTCGGGCATTTTTCGTGCCGTGCCGCACGAAATTGCCAAATTGGCTACACTGCGCCGTTGAATTGAGGAAGCACCATGGAACAGCAAACGCCACCGTCAACCGATGCCAGGCCGGCACAACAGGGGTCGACCAAGGTCATCTTCGCAGCCATCGTGGCCAATCTCGGCATCGCCGTGGCCAAATTCGTGGTCGCCGGCATCACCGGCAGTGCTGCGATGATGGCCGAGGGCATCCACTCGGCGGTCGATACCGGCAACGAGTTGCTGCTGCTGGTCGGCGAGCACAATGCGGCGAAAAAACCCGACGCGCGCCACCCCTTCGGTTACGGCAAAGTGGTGTATTTCTGGGCCTTGATCGTGGCGCTGTCGGTGTTCACGCTGGGCGGCGGCTTGTCGATCTACCACGGTGTCCATGCCATCGTACATCCGGAGTCACTGGGCGATCCGCTCTGGAACTATATTGTGCTGGGCGTGGCGGCCTTGTTCGAGGGTTATAGCTGGAATGTATCGCGTCTGGAACTGAACAAAGTCAAGAAACCGGGTTCGAATTTGTGGCAGGCATTCAGGGCAAGCAAGGATGCGTCCGTCTTCACGGTGTTCATCGAAGACAGTGCGGCCTTGCTGGGAATTATCGTCGCAGTCGCCGGCATCGGCCTGGGGCAGTGGACCGGCAACCGCTACTTCGATCCGGCCGCGTCGATCGTCATCGGCCTGATCCTGGTCGGTGCCGCCTACATGCTGGCGCGCGAAACGGGGGCCTTGCTGGTCGGTGAAGCCATGGGTGACGACCAAACCACGCGTCTGCGCGCGATCTTCGATGCCGATCCACAAATCGACAAGGTCGGAAAATTGCTCAGCATGCAAATGGGGCCCGACCAGGTATTGCTGACCGCATCCGTCCAGTTCAAGCGTGGCATGCAAATCGATGCGGTCGAAATTGCGATTGCCCGCCTGGAACAGCGCGTCAACGCCGAATTCCCCGAAATCAAGCAGATCTACTTCGAATCCGGCGCCCTGCGTTCCAGCTGGCGCCGTGCGGACGCCTCCCAGCCAGCCAACCCAAGCGTCGATTGACAAGCCGCAAACGAGGGTCAGAGTCGAATTAATCAGCAACTTCCAACAATTGCCCATTTAATCGACACTGACCCTCATTCATTGAATACGAGCTCAACATAAAAACCAAGTAGGGTCAGTGTCGAATTGTTTTGCAACTTTGAACAATTGCTCATTAAATCGACTCTGACCCTAATTAATTACATGCGAGCTCGGCATTAATACCAATGAGGGTCAGAGTCGAATTGTTTTGCAACTTTGAAAATTGCTCACTTAATTGACTCTGACCCTAATTGTTGAGTAATTGTTTTTGGGTCAGAATTATCGCAGGGCGCGGAAGGCGGGAATTGGGCGTGAAACTTGCAAACGACGCCGCGCAGGAAGGCGTCGCTGCGCGCCTTGCGGTGGCGCGCTTTTGAATCCGGGTGCAGGCGCGGGCCTGCATCAGCGCATTACGAACGCGCCAGCACCGGGTAGCCTGCTGCGTCGATGGCGTCGGCCAGCACGTCCACACTGGCACTGCTGTCGATGGTGACGCGCCTGGTAGCCAGGTCGATATCGACCGTGGCGCCCTGGTCGATCGCCTGCACTGCTTTGGTAACACGGCCCGTACAGTGAGCGCAGCTCATGCCGTCGACGGTAAGTTGGTACATCGATGATTCTCCTTGAGTCATTTCAGATTTGGTGGGCGCTAGCTGCGCCTGCCAGCGCCGTAACAGCAGCGCGTTGCCAACCACGCATACCGAACTGAGCGCCATCGCAGCGCCAGCCAGTACCGGGTTTAGCCAGCCACAGGCGGCCAGCGGAATGCCGACCACATTGTAGGCGAATGCCCAGCCCAGGTTCTGGCGGATCGTGCGATAGGTGCGGCGCGACAGGTCGATGGCGTCGGCAACCAGAACCGGATCGGCGCGCATCAGCACAATGCCGGCACTGTGCATGGCGACATCGGTGCCGCTGGCCAGCGCGATCCCGACATCGGCCGCCGCCAGCGCGGGGGCGTCGTTGATGCCGTCGCCGACCATGGCCACTTTGCCTTGCGCCCGGTACGCTGCCAGCACGCGCGCTTTATCGCCCGGCAGCAAATTTGCATCAAAGCGCGTGATACCGGTGGCCGCAGCCACCGCCTGCGCGCTGCCGGCATTGTCACCTGTGAGCATCACGCTGCGCACGCCCATCGCCGCCAGGCGCGCCACGGCGGCGCGGCTGCCCGGCTTGACGCGGTCGCCAAACACCAGCAGTCCCAGCACGGCATCCTCGCGCACCAGCCACGACACCGTGCGCCCGCGCGCGGCATGTGCGTCGGCCAGCGCGGCAAACGGCCCCGCGTCGACCGTCAATTCGTCGACCAGGCGCCGGTTACCCAGCCAGACCATGGCCCCCTCCACGCGTCCGCTCACGCCGCGGCCCGGCAACGCCTGCGCATCGGTCACGCCAGCTTGCGCCACGCCCTGCGCGCGCGCCGCCTGCGCAACCGCCAGCGCCAGCGGATGGTTGCTGGACTGCTGTAACGCCGTCGCCAGCCCCAGCACCCGGGCCCGCTCTCCTTCCACCGCCAGCAGGACCGGCTTGCCCTCGGTGAGCGTCCCGGTCTTGTCAAAGGCAACCGTGGTGACCTGGTGCGCGCTTTCCAGCGCCAGCGCATCGCGGATCAGTATGCCGTGGCGCGCCGCCGTGCCGGTGCCCACCATGATGGCGGCCGGCGTGGCCAGCCCGAGCGCGCACGGACACGCAATGACCTGCACTGCCACCGCGTTGATCAGCGCCGTCTGCCAATCGCCCGTGAGCCAGCCCCAGGCCAGCAGCGTGCACCCGGAAATGAGCAGCACCACCGGCACGAACACGGCGCTGACCCGGTCAACCAGGCGCTGGATCGGCGCCTTCACCGCCTGCGCGTCTTCGACCAGGCGGATGATATTGGCCAACATCGTGTCAGCGCCAACGGCAGTCACCCGCACCAGCAGCAAGCCGTCGCCATTGACGGCGCCACCGGTAACACGCGCCCCCGGCCCTTTCGGCACCGGCATGCTCTCGCCGGTGAGCAGCGACTCGTCGACGTCGCTGCGGCCCCCGACAACGGCGCCGTCGGCCGGCACGCGCGCGCCCGGGCGCACCACCAGCAAGTCGCCCACCGCCAGCGCCGCCAGCGCCACCCGCAGCTCGGCCCCGCCACGCCGCACCAGCGCCTCAAGCGGCACCAGGCTGCCGAGCGCGCCCAACGCCGCCACGGTCTGGCCCTTGGCGCGCGCCTCCAGCCACTTGCCGAGCAAAACCAGCGTGATGACCACCGCCGACGATTCGAAATACAGATGCGGCATCGGCGCGCCATCCGCGCGCAGCAGCAGCCAGGTCGACAGGCCCCAGGCCGCGCTGGTGCCAAGCGCAACCAGCAGATCCATATTGCCGCTGCCAGCGCGCAGCGCATGCCAGCCGGCGCGGTAAAAGCGCGCACCAAAGATGAATTGCACCGGCGTGGCCAGCGCAAACTGCCACCAGCCGGGCAGCATGGCATGCGATCCGGCCAGGCCAACGAGCATCGGCGCCAGCAGCGGCAGGCTGAGCAGCGCCGCACCCACCAGGGCCCACGGCATCGCGCGCGGGGCAGGCCCGGGCGGCGACGCAGCGCCCGCCAGTTCGCGGCCACTGAAGCCGGCTTGCACAATCGCGCCGATCAGCGCGCGCGCATCGAGCGGCCGGTTGCCGCGCACCGTGACTTTTTCGGTGGCGAGGTTGACGCTGGCATCGAGCACGCCGGGCGCAGCCAGCAGCGCTTTTTCGACGCGCCCGGAACAGGAGGCGCATGTCATCCCCCCTACCTGCAGGGTCAGGGTGAACGGTGTTTCCGTGGTTGTGGCAATCGCTTCCAATGACGCTCCTTGAAGAAGCATCAGGATAGACGTTTCCGCCAGCGCCTGCTGGCGCGCAGCGGGTTTGACGGGTACTTAGGCCGCCAGCAGCGCCAGTGCCGGCCGCCCGCGCCCGGTGAACTGGTCGATGACGTCATCGCTCACGTCCTGCAGCATCTGATGGCGCTTGCGCGCTTCCGAACGCCGTTTTTGCGCCACCAGTTCCAGGGCCAGCGGCGCCAGCGGCGCGCAGGGCAAGCTGAAATCGCCGTCGGCGCGGGGACAGGCGCCCAGCTCCTGCCACAGCTGCTCGTAGTTGGCGCGCACGTGGCCGCGACCGATGGCGCGTCCGGCGGTGCGGTTGCCATTGCCCACCAGGCGCAGTTCGGTGCAGCCGAGCGCATACCCCAACTGCTGGACCAGGCCGACCAGCAGGGCTTTCGCACGTAGGCCATGCAGCTCGCGGGTGGCTTGCTTGATGGCGCCCATGGCGTCGTCACCGCGCGGCCCCTGCAGGCAGCCGATCGTCACGCGGGCCACGCCGTCAGCGGCTTCAAACGTGAACGCGGTCGAATACACCACGGCGCCGGCACAGTGCAACTGCAGCACCAATTCGCCTTCGCGTTCGCAGGTGCCGGCCGCGCGCAGCTGCACCTCGTAGGCAATGCCGGTCTTGCCGGGGATGCGCGCCAGCAGGAAGCCGCTGCGGCTGGCCTGGGCCAGCAGCGCCGCCAGGCCCCGGCTGAACATGAAGCCATAATGCGCGGCCAGCACGGCCAGGCGCTGTTCGACGTTCAAGGTCGCGGTCAGGTAGGGCCGGTAGATCTTGTTGACGATGCTGGGGCGCTGCCGGACCAATTCGGAAAACACCGGATGCGAATTGAGCAGCGTCAGCCAGCGCCGGGTCGCAGCGCGGTGTGGCAACGCGCGCAGATGGAGTTTCAGCAGTTCGCGCGCACGCGCAATGCCCGTCACCTCTGGTGCGACCCCGGAAGCGAGCGTGACCGGCGGCGTGGCGCGACGGCTAACAGTGGCATCGATCCAGTGCAGGTGATCGGACAAATTCATGGCAACTCCGCGTGCAAATTAACAACTAAAATTTGGTAAAAAAATATAGCCTTGAAACCAACAGCTGATGTTACGGAAGCAAGTGTAACAAGCTGTAACCCAGCAGTAAATACGGGCGCCACCCTATGGGAAACGCTTAGTTGTAAATACGTCAAATTGGCGCGCCCAGCGCTGCGACGCCCCTGGCCAGGCGACGGCCCGCTGCTTGTAAGGGAAGCCCTTACGTAATTTATTGATGCACCAGGCCAATCCCGAATGCATAATGGTGCGATGCCACGCAAGTTCACCCCCACCCGCCCTGTCGAATGGCTGCTCGCTGCAGTTTTGATCGCCGTCTACGTGGTGCTGGACTGGGCCAGTTTCATGGATCCGCTGTTCGGCCTGAATATCACGCCATGGAATCCGGACCCCGCGATCGGCCTGGTGCTGTGGGTGCGCTTCGGCCGCCGCGTCGCCCTGCCCTGGTTCATCGCGCTGGTATTGGCCGAAATCATCGTGCGCCATATGCCGGCCGGTCCGGTCCTGACGGCGCTGCTCGCCGCCCAGCTGACCGTGGGATACGGCATCACCGGCGAAGTGCTGCGCCGGGTATTTTCCAAATCCACGCTGGTGAACAGCCACGAACGCCTGTTCAGGTGGCTGACCATCGTGTTTGCCGGCCTGGCACTCAACGGCGCGCTCTACGTCGGCCTGCTGGCGCTGGCGGGCCTGGTGCCGCCGGGCGCTTTCGTCACGGCGTCGGTGCGCTACATCATTGGCGACATCGTCGGCGTGGTGATGTCGATGCCGCTGCTCTGGATGCTGGTGGTGACCAGCTCGCGCGTGCGCCTGGGCGCCACCGTGCGCAGCTGGGAGAGCGCCTCTTACCTGTTGCTGGCGGCCTTCCTGGTCTGGGGCGTATTCCAGGGCAAAATCGGCACCGAGCAGTACAAGCACCTGTATTTCCTGTTCATGCCGATCGTCTGGGCCGCTGCGCGCCACGGCCTGGCCGGCACCGGCCTGGTGGCGTTCACGCTCCAGGCCAGCATCATCATGGTGGTGCGCTTCGGCGGCGCCGACGGCATCCCGTTCGCCGAACTGCAGCTGCTGGGGGCGGCCTTGTCGCTGGTCGGCTTTTTCATCGGCGTCATCGTCGACGAGCAGCGCCAGGCCACCGAAAGCCTGAAACAATCGCTGCGTCTGGCCGCCGCCGGGGAGATGGCCGCGGCCCTGGCGCATGAATTGAACCAGCCGATGGCGGCCCTGTCGGCCTATGGCAAGGCGTGCGAGCACCTCATCGCGCGCGGCGACGACAGTGCCCTGCTGGCCGACAGCATCGGCAAGATGGTGCGCGAAGCGAACCGCGCCTCGCAGGTTGTGCGCCGGGTGCGCGAATTTTTTCGCAGCGGCGCCATGCACCTCGAAGCGGGCAACGCCCACGAGATTATCGCCAGCGTCAGCGCCCAGTTCGGCGACAAATGCCGTGCCATGAACATCGCGCTGACCATCGCGGCGCCGGCGCACCTGGTGCTGCGCGTGGACCGTCTGCAGATCGAACTGGTGTTGCGCAACCTGATCGCCAACGCGGTCGATGCCGTGGCCGAGACCGCGCCGGCCGGGCGCCGCATCCACCTCAGCGCCGTGCAACGCAATGGCCAGCTGGAAGTGGCGGTGCAGGACAGCGGCAAGGGCGTCTCGCGCACCATGGCCGGCCGCCTGTTCCAGCCATTCGCCTCGGGCAAATCGAGCGGGCTGGGACTGGGCCTGGTGCTGTCGCGCCAGATCGTGGAAGCCCATGGGGGCAGCCTGTGGGCCGAAGCGGGAGGTCAGGGACTTTTCAAATTTTTGCTGCCAATGCCGAGTGAAGAACAAGACCAGATGGAACAAACATGAGTAGTCAGCACCACAATCCCGAACTGACCGTCTTCCTGGTCGACGACGACGCCGCGGTACGCGACGCCCTTGGCCTGCTGCTGGGTATCCAGGGTTACCGCATCGCCCTGTTCGCCAACGCCGAAGATTTCATCAAGGCCTGGCGCCCGGCCTGGCTCGGGTGCCTGCTGATCGATATCCGCATGCCCGGCATGGGCGGCCTGGAACTGCAGCAACGACTGAAACAGGACGGCTGCGACCTGCCGGTCATCATCATCACCGGGCATGGCGACGTCGACCTGGCGCGCCAGGCATTTCGCGCCGACGCCCACGATTTCCTCGAAAAGCCGCTCGACGAAGACAAACTGATCGGCGCCATCGACGAAGCCTTCGTCGCCGTGCGCGCACTGGCCACGGCCAGCGCGCGCCGCGCCAGCGCCCAGGCCCTGTTCCCGGCCCTGACGCCACGCGAGCGCGAGGTCATGGAACTGGTTGTGGCCGGGCGCCACAACCGCGATATCGCTGTCGTGCTCGACATCAGCGCGCGCACGGTCGAAGTCCACAAGGCGCGCCTGATGGACAAGCTTGGCGTCGACAATATTGCCGACCTGGTGCGCATGCGCCTGCTGGCCGATCCCGAGTAAGTGATACAGTCGTCCACTTTCTGAATCGCACGGCGTTGATGAACAGCGCTCACCATTCATCGCCCATGCTAAAAAACCTGAACGACCTGCAGGCACTGGTCACGGTTGCCCGAGAAGGCAGCTTTACCAAAGCGGCGGCCCGACTCGGCCTGTCCCAGTCGGCCCTGAGCCACACCGTCAGCGGCCTCGAAGCACGCCTCGGTGTGCGCCTGCTCACGCGCACCACGCGCAAAGTGGCCCTCACCGAGGCCGGCCAGCGGCTGTTCGATACGGTGGCGCCGCGCTTCGAGGAAATCGCCGGCGAAGTGGCGGCCTTGTCCGATTTGCGCGAGCGGCCGGCCGGTCGGGTGCGCATCTCGGCCGCCGAACATGCCAGCAGCACCGTATTGTGGCCTGCGCTGCTGGCGTTCCTGCCCGCCTTTCCCGACGTGCATGTCGAGATCGTCGTCGAATACGGCATGATCGACATCGTCGCCGGCCGCTTCGACGCCGGCGTGCGCCTGGGCGACCAGGTGGCCAAGGATATGGTCGCGGTGCGCATCGCCCCCGACCTGGTGATGGCGGTGGTGGGCGCGCCAGACTACCTGGCCACGCGCGCGGCCCCGCTCACCCCGCACGAACTGACCAGCCACACCTGCATCAACCTGCGCCTGTCCACGCACGGCAGCCTGTACGCGTGGGAGTTCGAGAAGGATGGCCACAAGCTCAATGTCAAAGTCGACGGCCAGCTGACCTTCAACGGCAGCAACGCCACGCTGCGCGCGGCCCTGGCCGGGTTTGGCCTGGCCTGCGTGCCTCTCGACGCCGCCCTGCCGCATATTCGGGCGGGCAAGCTGGTGCAGGTGCTGGCCGACTGGGCGCCCAGCTTCCCCGGTTATCACATTTATTATCCGAGCCGGCATGCGTCACCGGCGCTGGCGGCGCTGGTGGCGGCCCTGCGCTATGCACCTGTCCGCATTCAGGGTTGAGCCATGGCGCGCGAAAATTTCAATGAATTGCTGGCCTTCGTCACGGTGGCACGGGCCGGCAGCTTTACCCGCGCCGCCGCTGAACTGCAGGTGTCGCAGTCAGCGCTGTCACACACCATCCGCGCGCTCGAAACACGCATCGACCTGCGCCTGCTGACCCGCACCACGCGCAGCGTCGCGCCCACCGAAGCAGGCACGCGCCTGCTCGCAACACTGGCGCCGCGCTTCCAGGAAATCGAAGCCGCCCTGCTGGCCGTTACCCACCTGCGCGAGCACCCGGCCGGTTCGCTGCGGATCGGCGCGCCCACTCACGCGGCCGCAACGATCCTGCTGCCGGTGCTGGCGCGCCTGCTGCCGCGCTACCCGGATATCAGGGTGGCGATCGTGGCGCCCGACGCGCCATGCGATGCCACGATCCGCCTTGGCGAACACCTCGCGCGCGACACGGTGGCCCTGCCGATCGGGCGCGATCTGCGCATGGCGGTGGTCGGCGCGCCGGGCTACTTCGCCCGTGTGCCTGCACCCGCGCTGCCGCAACAGCTGACCAGCCATAGCTGCATCGCCCTGCGCACCGGTGCGGCCTGGACCTTCGCGCGCGACGGCTATCCGGTCAACGTGCGCGTCGACGCGCAGCTCGTTTGCGAAAATGCGGCGCAGGCGCGGCTGGCGGCATTGGCCGGCCTGGGGCTGGCGTGGGTGCTGGAGGACGTGGTGCAGGAAGATATGGCACGCGGGACCCTGGTGCGGGTGCTGGAAGACTGGTGCGCGCCGTTTGCGGGCTACCACCTGTATTACCCGCAGCGGCGCCCGCATGACGCGGCGTTCGCGCTGCTGCTCGATGCCCTGGCTAACGACGCTGCAACAGATCGACCCTGAACGGTGCCTCGAAATACACGCCCTGGTCGGTCATGTGCGCCATGAAGCGCGCGCGCACCTCGGCCAGCAATGCGGGCGCCAGCCGGTGCTGGGTGTGCGTCACGCCGATCACCGCGCGCTCGAACGCCGGCCAGTCGCGATAGCGCACGGGCGCGAGAAAAAAAGTTTGCGACAGCAGCGTGAACTGGCCGCTGGCCACGGCGCGCACGGTGGCGTCGAACGCCGCCTGGCGCACCGCCTGCTCGTTGTGAAACAGCGCCAGCAGCGCGTTGTATGCGCCCTGAAAAATCGGCTCGGAGATATACACCAGGCCCGCCGGCGCCAGCACCCGGTGCATCTCGGCGAAGGCCTCATCGAGACGATTGAGGGGCACGTGATGCAGCGACTTGAACAGGAATACGGCGTCGCAACTGGCCGCAGAACAGCCGGTGTCTTCGGCGCCGCCGAGGCCAAACCTCACGCCAGGCAGGTCGCTGATCTCGAGGTTGCGACCATGCTGCAACTGGTCCGCTTCCAGCGCGAGAATCGCACCGAACTTGCCCGTTTCGACCAGCGCGCGGGTCTGGCGCGCGGTTCCGCAGCCCAGTTCCAGAGCACGCGCGCCGGCCAGCGGCAGGGCCGCCAGCAAGCTGCGTTCATCGAGAAGCGGGCCGGGATCGGCCGCCGCGATCTGCATGGCGGCGGCGTGCATTACTTGACGGCCTGGTCGATCGCAGCGAGTGTGTCCTTGCCGACCCGGCTTTCCATTTCTTTGCGCACCGGCAGCATGGCGGTGCGCCACTGCGCTTTTTCGGCCGGGGTCAGCGTGTAGATGGTGGTCTTGCCCCATTTGCGGATACCGGCCACGGCCTGGTCGTTTTCCACCTGCGCGATGGCGTTGGCGTAGGTGGTCGATTCGGCCATGGCCTGATCGAGCTTGCTGCGAATATCGGCCGGCAGGCTGTCCCAGAACTTCTTGTTGACGATGACGGCGTAGCCGATATACCCGTGGTCGGAGATGGTCATGAACTTCTGCACTTCATGCATTTTCTGCGTGTAGATGTTCGACGGGGTATTCTCTGTCCCATCGACCACGCCGGTCTGCAGCGCCTGGTACACCTCGGAGAAGGCCATCACCTGCGGGTTCGCACCGACCGATCGGAACTGGGCGTCGAGCACCTTGGACGACTGGATGCGCATCTTCATGCCCTTGAAGTCGGCCGGCACATGCAACTGCTTGTTGGAGGTCATCTGCTTGAAGCCGTTGTTCCAGAACGCCAGGCCCTTGATACCCTTCGGTTCCAGCTTGGCCAGCATCATCTTGCCAACCGGGCCTTGCGTGGCGCGCGTCAGTGCGGCCTGGTCGACGAACAGGAACGGCAAGTCGAACACTTCGAATTCCTTCACACCCAGCGGGCCGAACTTGGCCAGCGACGGGGCCAGCATCTGCACGGCGCCCAGCTGCAAAGCTTCCATTTCTTCCTTGTCCTTGTACAGCGAGCTGTTCGCGTACAGCTCGACCTTGACGCGGCCACCGGTCAGCTTTTCGGCCAGCTCCTTGAAGCGCACGGCACCCTTGCCCTTCGGCGTATCGGTCGCCACCACGTGGCTGAACTTGATCACGATGGGCGCTGCGGCGGGGGCCTGGGCAAATGCGGTCGTACTGGCAAAGGTGGCGGCGAGGGTCAGTGCAATGAGTGTACGGCGGTTCATCTTGTCTCCAGGTGGTGATGTTGTTGTGTGTCTCTTTGTATCATGTTTCGATCGCGCCGCGACGTGTGGATTCTACTAATAGCCGCTCCGCCAGCAACAGGACAGGACGGTCGACCATCTTGCCGTCGACCGCCACCGCGGCGCCTCCGGCTTGCCGGAATGCGGCCCGCACCCGGCCCGCCCACGCCAGTTCCTCGGGCGTGGGCAAGAAGGCGGCATTCACCGCGCCGACCTGTTTCGGGTGGATGCACAGCTTGGCGCCAAAACCCAGGCCGCGCGCGTGCAGCGTGTCGCTGCGCACCAGGTCGGGGTCGTCGACTGCCACGGTGACGCCGTCGACCGGTGCGGCGATCCCGGCCACGCGCGCGGCCAGCACCAGCTGCGAGCGTGCATGCAGCAGGCTTTCGCGGCTTTCACGCAAGTCCAGGTCGGCCGCAAAATCGATCGTCCCGAACACCAGCCGCTCCACTTGCGGCGCCAGGCACAGGTCGAACGCGTTCCACACGCCGAGCGCGCTTTCTACCAGCGGCAGGATCCTGCGCGCGCCGGCAGCCGCGACCGACTTCAGGTCGGCCACCTGCTCCGCCTTCGGCAGCACGATGCCCGCCACGCCCGGATGTGCGCACAGTGCCAGGTCGGCGTCGAACCACGCGCTGCCGGCGGCGTTGATGCGCACGTAGACCGGCTGTGCGTGGCGCTCTGCATGCAGCCACGCCAGCAGGTGCTGGCGCGCGCTCGCCTTGTCGGCCGCGCCCACAGCGTCTTCCAGGTCGACGATGACGGCGTCGGCGCCGGCGGCAACGGCCTTGTCGAAACGCTCCGGCCGATCGCCGGGCACGAACAGGTAGCTACGCGCTGGCATGGTAACGGTCATGGCAACAGTTTGCCGATGACCGGCGCATCGGCCAGCGCCCAGACGCGCTGGCACAGCGCGTGCATCTCGGCGTCGGAGGCGGCGGCGCCGAAGCGCGCCAGGCGCATGGCCTTGTCCTCCAGTTCCGCGCGCGACAGGGTATTGCCCGGGTCGCCCTTCGGTTCGTCGACGCGGCCCGCGAAGGTGCGCCCGTCGACCGTCTGCACGGTCACCTTGCCGATCCAGCGCGCCGGGTAGGCGCCATCGACCTCGGCGTCGCACAGCATGCTGACCTTGTTGCGGAAGGCCACCACGCGCGCGCTGGCATACGACTGTTCGAACTCGGTCAGGCCGGCGCTGCCGAATTCGGCGATCAAGCCCAGCACGGTCCCCATCGAAAATTTCGCCTGGTGCACCGTCTGCGGATCGAGCACGGGGCCGAGCACGTCGATCGCGCCCTGGTGCACGTGGGTGGTGACGCTGGCAATATCGTCCGCCCTCAAACCGTGTGCGTCCATCACCTGCTTGAGCGCGTCGGCGGCGGGATGGGTGTGGCGGCACGATGCGTGGAATTTGAAGGACGTCTCGGCCAGGGTCCAGCGGCTGTGCAAGCGGTCGGTCAGCCTGGCCGGATCGGCATCGGTCGACATTCCGGCAGCCATGCCCTGCGGGCCTTCGAGGATATGGCGCGCGCCCGTAAAACCGTCGCGCGCCAGCATGGCCGCCGTCAGGCCAGCGGCGGCGGCGTTGGCCGTATGCAGCTGCTTGGAATCGGCTGCGTCGCGCAGGAACTCCCACAGCCCGGCAGCCGTGGTGCCGGCCGAGCCGAAGGCGTGCAGCATTTGCTCCGGCGTCAGTTTCAACAGGTGCCCGGCCGCCGCGGCAGCCGCAATCGTGCCGGCCGTGCCGGTGGTGTGGAAAATTTTATAGTGGCTGCGGCCCAGGAATTCGCCGACGCGGATGCCAACCTCGTAGCCGGCCACCACCGCGGTGAGCAGCGCGCGCCCGCTCGCACCAAGCGACTGGGCCAGCGCCAGCGCCACCGGAAACACCACCGCCCCCGGGTGGAACACCGACCCATTGTGCACATCGTCCTGCTCGGCGAAGTGGGACGACGCCGCGTTGACCATGGCGGCGAACAGCGCGCTGGTGCTGCGGCGGTTGATCAATACTTCGCAGGCACCGGTGTCGGGTCCCATCTGCTGCGCAAAAGCGGCGATGGCCTGCACCGGGCGGCCCGTTTTGCCGGCCAAAGCAGATCCTGTCCAGTCGAGCAGCAGGTCTTCGGCGCGGCTGATCACGGTGTACGGAATATCCTCGAAACGCAGGGTGGCGGCGAACGTGGCCAGCGTGCGGCTTGGGTGGGTGTCAGTCATGGACGGATCCTTAAACCGCGCCGTGCGCGCGCAAATCGGCGATGGCGCCGCTGTTGTAGCCAATTTCGGCGAGGATGGCGTCGGTATGCTGGCCCAGGGCCGGCACGCCATCCATCCGTGCTTCATACGTGTTCGGCACGCCCGGTGGCAGCAGCGCCGGCATCGGGCCGGCCGGCGTGTCGACACTGACCCAGCGGCCACGGGCCTTGAGTTGCGGGTGCGCCCACAGGTCGTGCATGTCGTTCATGTGGGCGTTGGCGATCTGGGCGTCGTCCAGGCGGGCGATGACCTGCTCGGCCGTCAGGTCGGCGAATTCAGTCCGGATGATGGCGCGCAATTCGGCCCGCGCCGCCGTGCGCGCCGCGTTCGAACTGAAACGCGGATCGCTGGCCAGCGCCGGCTGGCGCAGCACCTTGCTGCAAAATGCACCCCACTCGCGCTCGTTCTGCAGACCCAGCATGACGGTCTTGCCGTCGCCGGCCGGGAATGGACCGTAGGGATAAATGGTGGCGTGGGCGGCGCCGGCACGCGCGGGCGGCGCGGCGCCATCCATCGCGTAGTACAGCGGATAACCCATCCATTCGACCATGCTCTCCAACATCGACACATCGAGGTGGCAGCCTTCGCCGGTGCGGCCGCGGTTGATCAGCGCGGCAAGGATGTTCGAATAGGCGTACATGCCGGCGGCGATGTCGGAGATGGAGCAGCCCGCCTTGGCCGGTTCGTCGGGCGAGCCGGTGATCGACAAAAAGCCCGCTTCGCTCTGGATCAGCAAGTCGTAGGCTTTCTTGTCGCGGTAGGGGCCATCGGCGCCATAGCCGGAGATGTCGCACACGATCAGGCGCGGAAAGCGCAGCTTCAATGCCTCGTACGACAGGCCCAGGCGCGCGGCGGCGCCGGGCGCGAGGTTTTGCACCAGGACGTCGGCCGTCTCCAGCAGTTTTTCCAGGATGGCGTCGGCTTCGTCGTGCTTGACGTCCAGCGTCAGGCTTTCCTTGGACCGGTTGGTCCAGACAAAGTGCGAGGCCAGGCCGCGCGCGCGCGCATCGTAGGCGCGCGCAAAGTCGCCCACGCCGGGACGCTCGACCTTGATGACGCGCGCGCCCAGGTCAGCCAGCTGGCGCGTGCAGAACGGCGCGGCGATCGCGTGTTCAAGGGTGACGACGGTGATGCCGTCGAGTGGTCGCATGCTCATGTTCAGGCCCTCCCCTCAATACGAGCGCGGCATGCCGAGCACGTGCTCGGCCACATACGACAGGATCATGTTGGTCGAAATCGGCGCCACCTGGTACAGGCGCGTTTCGCGGAATTTGCGCTCGACGTCGTATTCAGACGCAAAGCCAAAGCCGCCGTGGAATTGCAGGCAGGCGTTGGCCGCTTCCCACGATGCGTCGGCGGCCAGCATCTTGGCCATGTTTGCCTGCGTGCCGCACGGCTGGCGCGCGTCGAACAGGGCGCAGGCCTGGTAGCGCATCAGGTTGGCCGCTTCGATGTTCACGAACGCTTTCGCAATCGGGAACTGCACGCCCTGGTTGATGCCGATCGGGCGGCCGAACACCACGCGCTCGTTGACATATTTTGTGACCTTGTCGATGAACCAGTAGCCGTCGCCGATGCATTCGGCGGCAATCAGCGCGCGCTCGGCATTGAGCCCGTCGAGGATGTAACGAAAACCCTGGCCCTCTTCGCCGATCAGGTTTTCGGCCGGGATTTCCAGGTTCTCGAAGAACAATTCATTGGTTTCGTGGTTGACCATGTTCAGGATTGGCCGCACCGTCAGACCACGGCCGATAGCGTCGCGCAGATTGACCACGAAAATCGACATGCCTTCCGATTTGCGCTTCACCTCGGCCAGCGGCGTGGTGCGCGCCAGCAGGATCATCAGGTCCGAATGCTGGACGCGCGAAATCCACACCTTCTGGCCGTTGACGACGTAGCGGTCACCCTTCCTGACCGCCGTCGTCGTGATCTTGGTGGTGTCGGTGCCGGTGGTAGGCTCCGTCACGGCCATCGATTGCAGGCGCAAGGCGCCGCTGGCGATCTGCGGCAGGTACAGGTCCTTCTGCGCTTTCGAGCCATGGCGCAGCAGGGTGCCCATGTTGTACATCTGGCCGTGGCAGGCGCCGGAATTGCCGCCGGAACGGTTGATTTCTTCCATGATCACCGACGCTTCGGTCAGCGACAGGCCGGAGCCGCCGTATTCTTCCGGGATCAGCGCGGCCAGCCAGCCGGCCTTGGTGAGGGCATTGACGAATTCTTCGGGATAGCCGCGCTTTTCATCGACGGCGCGAAAGTACGAGGCGGGAAACTCGGAACACAGGGCGCGCACGGCGTCGCGGATCTCTTCGTGGGCGTTTTGCTGCATGATCATGGGTGCATCGCTTTATAAAATTCAGATGGAGGCGGTCGCTTGCATCGCCAGCACGCCGTGGGCGTTGGCCGCCCACAGGTGGACGTGGATGCCGTCCGCGTCGAGGCGGCCATTCACGGTGAACGGTTCGGTGTCGAACAGGGGCCCGACCGCGCGGAAATCGAAGCTGCGCATGGTGGCCCCGGGCAGATGGCGGCGCACCAGGTCGGCCAGCAAGGTCGCGATCAGCGGTCCGTGCACGACCAGGCCGCGGTAGCCTTCCACGTCCGTGACGTAGGCGCGGTCGTAATGGATGCGGTGGCCGTTGAAGGTCAGTGCGGAATAGCGAAACAGCAGCACCGGGTCAGGCGTGATCGTGCGCGACCAGGTGGCGTCCTGTGGCGCCAGTTTCGGCGCCGGCGGCAGCGCGCCCGGCACGGGCGCGGCGCGATATACGATATCGTGTTCTTCGCTGATGCACAGCGTGCCGTCGACCGAGACCTCGTGCGCCACGGTCACGAACGCCAGCGCGCCGCTGGCGCCCTTCTTGACGTCGACCTGTTTTACGGTAGAGGTGCGGCTTGCGTCGATATCGATCGGCAGCGCCACGTGAAAGGCCAGCCGGCCGCCGGCCCACATGCGGCGCGGCAGCGGCACCGGCGGCAAAAAACCACCCCGTTCCGCGTGGCCGTCGGCCCCGAGCTGCGCTTGCGGCGCGGCGCTCCAGAAATACAGCCAGTGCCACAGCGGCGGCAGCGTATCCGGCAAATCGGCGCGGTCGAGCGTGGCCGCCATGGCCCGGGCCGTGCCGGCGGCGATCGGCGCGTGCGCGGTCTCGGTCTTGCCGACCCATTGCTGCAACAGGGCCAGGTCGAGTGCATCAGAAATCATGGGGCAGTCTCCTCGTTATGCAAGCAGTGTCTGCGGATAACAGGTCGTCAACAATCGGCATTTTTGGAAGGGGGGGTATGATTCTCCTGAAGTCACCCTATCAGGAACCCCATGCTGTTCGATTTGACCGACCTGCGCCTGTTCATTTTTATCGCCGAACTGAAAAGCCTGACCCGCGCCGCCGAGCGCATGCACCTGTCGCTGCCGGCCGCCAGCAACCGCGTCAAGGAGCTCGAAGCGCGCTTCGGCACACGCCTGCTGTACCGCGAAAGCAAGGGGGTGCAACTGTCTCCTGCCGGCGCGACCCTGCTGGCGCACGCCCAACAACTGATGCAGCAGGTCGAGCGCCTGCGCGCCGATATGCAGCAGTACAACAACGGCATCAAGGGGCACATCCGCATCTTCGCCAACACCACCGCGGTGACCGAATTCATGCCGCAGGTACTGGGCACGTTTCTCGCATCGCACCCGCACGTCAACGTGGCGCTGGAAGAACGCCTGAACCACGACATCGTGCGCGGGGTGCAGGACGGAACCGCCGACATCGGTGTCGCGGCCGGCCCGGTCCAGGGCCAGGGGCTGGAGATCCTCAATTTCTCCACCGACCGCCTGGTGCTGGCCACATCACGCGACCATCCGCTGGCCGGCGCTGGCACGATTCGCTTTGCCGAGACGCTCGACCACGCGCACATCGGCCTGCACGAAGGCAGCACCTTGCAGCACTTTCTCAACCAGGTGGTGCTGGACTGCGGCGAGAAACTCACCCTGCGCATCCAGGTGCGCGGCTTCGATGCGATGTGCCGCATGGTCGAGGCGAATGTCGGCATCGGCATCCTGCCGCAGTCGGCCGCCAGCCGCCACAGCCAGTCGATGCGCCTGGCGCTGGTCGAGTTGAGCGACCCGTGGGCGGTGCGCGAACGCAGCGTGGTGGTGCAAAAGCTGGACAACCTGCCGGCCTACGCGCAGGAGCTGGTGCGGCTGATTCGCGCGTCCGGCGCCGTCAACCAGGCGCTGGCAGGCGTGGTCAGCGCCGGGCCAGCCAGCTTGACATGATCGCGCCCAGCGCGGCGGGGGCTTCCAGCGGAAGCATGTGGCCGGCGCCTTCGATGAGCGCGAAATCGGCGCCGGGAATGGCGTCGGCCAGTTCGCGGCCTTCCGCCACGCTGCGCAGCTGGTCGCCGGCGCCCGTAATGACCAGCGTCGGGCAGGCGATGTCAGCGAGCGTGCCGACGTCGCCGGCGCGCACCACCGCGCTCTGCTGCTGGAACACGCCAGCGCCCAGGCGCGCACCCATGGCGCGCACGCGCTCGATCATGGCCGTGTCGTCAGCGCGCCCGGCGTGCAGCGAGGCGCGGATGGCTGCGCGCGAGAGGCCGTGGAACGCCGCCACGCTGGCCTGGCGCGCCGCGGCGATGCGCTGGCCTACGAGCTCGGGCTGGTCGGGACGCGCCGACGTCGCCACCAGGATCAGGCCCGTCACGCGCGCGGGTGCCAGGTGTGCGATCGCGCGCGCGACGTAGCCGCCCATCGAAAAACCGACCAGCGTGCATTGCGCTGGCGCGCCGGCCAGCACGGCACGCGCCATGGCCTCGATGGTGCTGCCGGTATTCAGGTGGGCATACTGGACCGGTGCGCAGGCCGGTAAATATGGCAGCAGATCGTCCCACAGCGTCTGGTCGGCCATGAAGCCGGGTACGAGCAGAAGCGGCTTCAATGCAGCGTGGCCGCCAGCGCGATCGGCAGCACGATTTCAAACCGGCTGCCGTGACCCGGACCGTTTGAGAACGCCTGCACGGTGCCGCCATGGCTGCGCGCCAGGTCCAGCGCCAGCGACAGGCCGATGCCCATGCCGCCCTTGCGCGCGAGGTCGCCCTGGTCGACCTGGGAATACAGTTTGAATATGTCGGCCAGGCGCGATGCGTCGATGCCGATACCGTTGTCGGTCACCTCGATCGTGACCTCACGGCCGGCCACGCGCACCGCGACCGCAATGGCGCCCTGCTCCTGCGTGTACTTGCTGGCGTTGACCAGGATGTTGCCGATCAGTTGGGCCACGCGCACGTCGTCGCATTCGACCAGCAGGCCGGGCGCGACCGGCGTGACGCTCAGCGCCTGGCGGCGCGCCTCGACCGACGGGCGTACCACGTCGAGCGCCACTTGCAGCACGCGCTCGAACGGCAACTGCACCTTGTGCAGCGGCAGTTCGCCGCGCGTGATGCGCGAGGCGTCGAACAGGTCGTTGACCAGCCGCCCCAGCATGCGCGCCTGGCGCGTGATGACCCCGGCCATGCGTTTCATGGTGGCGGGATTGTCGGTGCTGTCGATCAGCTGGGCCGCCGACATGATCGGCGAGAGCGGGCTGCGCAACTCGTGCGCGACGGTCGAGATGAAGGCGTCCTTGCGGCGGTCGTTCTGGCGCAGCAGGTCTTCGGCACGGCGGCGGTCGGTGATATCGACGACGACATTCACAGCCCCGGTGATATCGCCGCCGACATTCCGAATCAGGCGCGGGTGGGCCAGCACGTAGCGCCGCTCGCCGTCAGGGCGCTCGATCATGGCTTCCACGCGCCCGACTTCGCGCCTTTCGCGAATCGCAATGGCCATCGGGCATGCGTCGTGCGCCAGTTGCTCGCCATCGATGGTGTACATCGCCTTCGAGCCGCACCAGTATTCCGCGCCCAGGCGCGGCGCACGGCCCCACAGGGTGACGGCAGCCAGATTGAAATCGACCACCCGGCCGTCCAGGTCGCAGCTGTAGACGGCTTCGGGCAGATAATCGGCGAGTTGGTGTTGGCGCTTTTCCATATGCAGTAAAAGTAGGAGACAGACTAAGGCTTGGTAGGACTCGGCCTACAACCACGACTATACTCCATGACGCTCTACCGTGGGCACGTCGTTGCGGGAATGGTTGCCGGCGCGCCGGTCAAGCCATCACCCCGCCGCGCACACCAGCCGGGGCCTGGCCGGTCGCGCGTAGCGGGTGCACCATGCCGCGAAGGCCGCGGGATCCATCGGCCGGGCGAACAGGTAACCCTGGGCCTGGTCGCATGCCACGCTGCGCAGCCAGGTGGCCACCGCTTCGGTCTCGACGCCTTCGGCCACCACCGTGTGGCCGAGGTTTTGCGACAGCTTGATCATGGCGGCCACCAGCGCGCGCCGTTTCGGGTCGACGGACAGGTCGCGCATGAAGCTCTGGTCGATTTTGACCACGTTCACGGGCAGGCGCTGCAGGTAGGACAGGCTGCTGTAGCCGGTGCCGAAGTCATCGATCGCGAGGTGGATCCCGGTGGCATTGAGGCGTTCGAGGGTCGCCAGCGCCGCCTTCGGGTTCGACATCAAGGCGCTTTCCGTGATTTCCAGCGACAGGTTCGCCGCCGGCAAGCCATGGCGCGCGAGGCCGGCCGCCACGCGCGCGGCAAAATCCGGCTCCAGCAAATTGGCGGGGCTGACGTTCACCGCCAGCTGCAGAACCAGGCCGGCTGCCTGCCACGCCGCCAGCTGCGTCATGGCCGCTTCCAGCACCCAGGCGGTAGCCGCGCGCGCCATCGCGGTGCGCTCGACGATGGGGATGAATTCGGCCGGCGACACCTCACCCAGCACCGGGTGTGCCCAGCGCAGCAGCGCTTCGGCGCCGATGCACGCGCCGCTGGCCAGGTCGACCTTGGGCTGGAACACCAGGCGCAACTGGCCGGGCTGCTCCAGCGCGGCGCCGAAATCGTTGGCCAGCGCGAAGCGGCGCCGGTACACGGCATCCTGCGCCGCCGAAAAGATGCCGACGCGGCTCTCGCTGTCCTGGGCGTCGTGCGCGGCGCTGTGCATATTGCGCATCAGGTCGAGAGCGCTGCAGGCGCCGACCTGGAACGGCGCGATGCCGACGGTGGCGGTCGTCACGTAGCGCGAATTGACGGAGTGGTTGCGTTCATCGAGCCACGCTGCCAACATTTCAGCAAACGCCGTCAGAGCGGCGTCGGGCGGCGCGATAAACGCAAACTGGGTCGTCGTCAGGTGGTACACGGTGCTGTCGCTGCCCACGCTGGCGCGCAGCATGCGCACGCCTTCGCCGACGATGTCGTCCAGGCAGGATGAGCTCATGGCGTGCATGGCGTCCGCCAGCTGTGCCGGGGTGGCCAGGTTCACCAGCACGCCCAGGCGCGCTTCACCGGGCGCACGATCCATTGCCAGGTCACGCAGGTCGTCGATGAACTGCTGGCGGTTGGGCAGGCCGCTGAGCGGGTCGATGCGTCCCAGCGCGTGTTGCAATTCGATCTGCGCCATCACCATTGCGGCCAGGTCGCGCAAGGCGCGCTCCTCTTGCACGGTAACGACGCGCGCTGCGTGGCCCAGCACGCACAAGGCACCCAGCGTGAAACCGTCGCGGGTGGTCAGCGGCGCGCCCGCATAGAAACGCACGCCCTCCTGCACCAGGTAGCTGTGTTTGTGCACCGCGTCGGCGCGCAGGTCGGGCACCACCAGCATCCCGCCCGTCTCGGTGACCGTCGCGCATGGCGCACCGACGCGGGCGCGCTGGCAATGCTGCACCCCGACGCGCGACTTGAACCACTGGCGGTCCGTATCGGTCAGCGAGATGGCTGCCATCGGCACGTTGAACAATTGCGCCGCCATGCGGGTAATGCGGTCAAAGGCGTCGCAGGAGGCCGCGTCGAGCAGGTCCAGGCGGCGCAGCGCATCGAGACGCGCCGCTTCCGGGGGAAACATGGAATTCGCTTGATTCATCGGTCAATATGCCTGGCCGACACATTCGGCCCTGGATGGATTGACCAGCTTGATCAATCCGTGCATTTTCCGAAATTAGTTGGCAATAGTCAATTTAGATTTCCATAAAACATCAATAGTGACACACTATTTGGCTGCGACTGCAGGTCAACTCTGTGGCAACAGCGCCAGGAACGGTCAGGCAGCGGCGCGCTCCGCAATCTCGATCAGGTTGCCGTCCGGGTCGCGCACGTAGACCGAGCGGATCGGCCAGTTGGCGCCGGTGCGGGCGACCGGGCCCTGCTCGATGGGAATCTGGTGCCCTGCCAGCGACGCAATGGCCGCGTCGAGTGTGGTGGTGGCGATAAAGCACAGGTCGAGCGAACCGGGCGTGGGCAGGGTCGCCTTGGGCAGGAATTCGTGGCCGTATTCATGCACGTTGATTTTCTGCGTCCCGAATTTGAAAGCAATCCGCCCGCTCCCGAACGTTTCCAGGGACATGCCCAGGACGACGGTATAAAAATGGATGCAGGCTCCCTTGTCGCGCGTGGTCAGGACCAGGTGGTCGAGGTTGGCTATCATGCTGTCGCTTTCAAGTGAGTGGCTGATGCGCGAGCATAGCGCAGGTAAAATGGCCGCGCATTCTCCTACCGAAAGTCCACCATGCCCTTGCCCCCGCCGCCCACCGTTATCGCACATCGTCAGAGCGATGGCGCGTGGCTGGTCGAGTCGACCACGCCGCTCGCCCACTATCCGGTGCGCCTCACCGACTGCCTGGTGGCGGGAGCGCGGCGCCACCCCGCGCGCACCCTCGTCGCCGAGCGCGGCAGCGATGGTAATTGGGTGCGCCTGACGTATGCGCAGGCCTTGCAGAGCGCGCGCTGCATCGGCCAGGCGCTGCTGGCGCAGGGACTGTCAAGCGCGCGCCCGCTGGCGATTGTCGCCCCGAACAACCTGCGTCATTTTCAACTGGCCATGGGCGCCATGTACGCCGGCGTGGCGTATGCGCCGCTGGCCGGCGACGCGGGCCGGCTGCGCCAGATGCTGGACCTGCTCACGCCCGGCGCGGTGTATGCCGAGGACGACGGGCCCGCCAGCGCGCGCCTGTTCGCCGCCTGGCTGGCCACCGAGCCAGACAATATCGATGCCGTCAACGCGCAGGTCGATGGCGACACCGTCGCCAAGTTCCTGTTCACGTCCGGCTCGACCGGCGTCATGACCGGTCCGAAAGCCGTGATCACCACCCAGCGCATGTTGTGCAGCAACCAGCAGATGCTGCTGCAAACCTATCCCTGCCTCGGCGCCACGGCGCCGGTACTGGTCGACTGGCTGCCGTGGAGCCACACCTTCGGCGGCAGCCACAATCTCGGCATCGCCTTGTACAACGGCGGCACGCTCTACATCGATGGCGGCAAGCCGGCGCCGGGTGCGTTCGAGACCACCTTGCGCAACCTGCGCGAGATCGCGCCGACCGTGCACTTCAATGTGCCGCGCGGCTGGGATTTATTGACCACCGCGCTGGAGCAGGACGCCGACTTGCGGCGCACCTTCCTGGCGCGCTCCGAACTGCTGTTTTGCGCGGGTGCGGCGCTGGCGCCCGCAGTGGCGCAACGCCTGAACCGGCTGGCCGCGCCGCTGCACGTCGTGTCCGGCCTGGGCATGACGGAAACCGCGCCCGGCTGCCTGTTCAGTACCGGCCAGCTGGACGACCCCGGCTACGTCGGCCTGCCGGCGCCCGGCGTGCGCGTCAAGCTGGTGCCGCGCCAGGGCAAATACGAAGCCTGCTTCGCCGGCCCGCACGTCACGCCGGGCTACTGGCGGGCACCGGCGCGCACCGGCGCAGCATTCGATGACGACGGCTATTACGTCACCGGCGACGCGCTGCGCTTTGCCGATCCGCAGCAACCAGGGCTGGGCCTGGTGTTCGACGGCCGCCTGGCGGACGACTTCAAGCTCGACAGCGGTACCTGGGTCGGTACCGCTGCCTTGCGCGCGCGCGTGCTGGAGCACGGCGCACCGTACGTGCTCGATGCGGTCATCGCCGGCAGCGGACGGGCGGACGTCGCCGTGCTGGTTTTCGCGCGCATGGACGCCTGCCGCGCGCTGGCGCCCGGCGTCATTGATGCCGCCGTGCTGGCCAGCGCACCGGTGACCGCCCACTTCGCCGCCATGCTGGCGCACGTGAACGATGGCGCGCGCGGCTCGGCCGCGCGGGTGGCGCGCCTGCTGGTGCTGGCCGATGCGCCCGATGCCACGCGCGGCGAAGTGACGGCCAAGGGGTCGATCAACCACGCGGCGGTGCTGGCCAATCGCGCGGCGCTGGTCGATGCGCTGTATGACGGCAGCGCGCCTGGCCTGGTGCGCTGGGGACCGTGCGCATAGCGACGCAATCCGGCAAGGCCGAATAAACAATACATCGGCTATCTGCCTCGGGACATGGTGCCTCCCGGTCGGTAGCGGTTAGCGTGAAAGTCGAACGTCGTCGCTGTCACAATGTCTGCTTGCCAGCTAAAAACGGCCGTTGCTATGTACGCTAATTTGCCATGCAAGCGTTACGCTAGTACGCTTTGGTGAATTTTGTCAGGAAACAAATAAACCCATCGCGCCACTTACGAGGAGGCTCATGAGTACACCTTCCGGTCCCAATTGGACTCTCGAGAACACGAAAGTCGACGTCAAGATCAAACTCTCAGCGCTGTGGATTGCAACCATGCTTTGCTACATCTACGGCGACTATTTCGAGCTTTACGTGCCCGGTAAACTCCACAGCATGATTGATGGAAAAATGCTGCCTCTTGGTCCAGTAACCCAAGGAATGTTGATTGGAACGTCGACGATGATGGCAACGCAGGCCCTGATGGCTTTTTTCTCGCTGGTCGCACCGCCGGCTCTCAACAGGTGGCTGAACGTGGTGTTTGGTCTTGTATCTGGGCTCATTGTGGCAATGGTCATCACCCAAGGCGGCTGGATGTTTTACAAGTTACTCGGCGTGGTCGAAATCGCTTTGCTCATGACGCTTGTTCGGCTTGCCTGGACCTGGCCCCGTTGCTCGCTATCGCTGGAAACATCTCGATAGAACGGCCCCCTGAGCTGCCGCGCCGCTCACCACCCACGCAATATCTGGCCTGGGTCGATTCCAGCGGATACACATTGGCGTCATCACCGCCAGCCATCGTGCTTGCGAATCAGCCGCGCGCCTGCACCTCGCGCAACAGCGCATCGACACTGTCGAACTGCGCCGGCTTGGTCAGGTGCAGATCGAAGCCCGCGCGCAGCGTGCGCGCGCGGTCTTCCTGCGTGCCCCAGCCGGTCAGCGCCACCAGCGTCGCGCCCGCCATGCCATCGATCTTGCGCAGCGCCACCGCCACATCCAGGCCGCTCATGTCGGGCAGGCCAATGTCGAGGAACACCACCGCCGGCAGGTGCAGCGCGGCGTTGGCCAGCGCCGCGGCGCCGTCATGCGCCAGCACCACCCGGTGACCACTGGCCTGCAGCAGTTCGCCCAGCATGTCGGCCGCGTCGAGATTGTCATCAACCACCAGTACCGCCAGGCCAGCGAAAGTCGGTGGCGCGAGCGCAGCGGCCGCTTCGCCTGGTGCCACGCCGCCTCCGGCGGCCAGCGGCAACCAGACGGTGAAGCAGCTGCCCTGCCCGGAACCGGTGCTGGCAGCAGCCACCACGCCGCCATGCAAGTGCACCAGGCGCTGCACCAGGTGCAGGCCGACGCCCAGGCCGCCCTGCGCCATCGCCGCGCTGTCGTGCACCTGCGTGTACATCTCGAATACCTGCGCCAGCACAGCCGGCGCGATGCCGATCCCGTTATCGACCACGCTGAGCACCACGCCGGCGCTATCCTGGCCCGCCAGCAGGCGCGTTTCCAGCGCAGCGCTGACGGCGATTTGGCCGCACCTGGGCGTGTACTTCGCCGCATTGTTGACCAGGTTACTGAGCACCTGCGCGATGCGGTGGCGGTCGGCGTCGAGCAGCACCGCGTGGTCCGGCAAGCTCACCGTCAACGCATGCGCGCCGGCCTCCACCTGCGGCATGCTGATCTCGAGCGCATCGTGCACCACGTCGGCCAACAGCACCGGCGCGCGTTGCAGCGTGACCTTGCCCTCGGTCAGGCGCGCCACGTCGAGCAGGTCGTCGACCAGGTGTGCCATGTGGCTCACCTGGCGCTGCATCATGGCGTGGATGGTGCGGTTATCCGCCCCGTCCGGGCGCATGCGCATCAGTTCCAGACCGGTGCGAATTGGTGCGAGCGGATTGCGCAATTCATGCGCCAGCGTGATCAAAAACTCGCTTTGCAGGCGGTTCTTTTCCAGCAGCGCGCGCGCCACCTGTTCGAACCGGTCCTGCAGCAAGGCCCGTTCGTGCACGTCGATGACAGTGCCAACATAACCGTCCGGCATGCCTTGCGCGTCCGTGTGCGGGTGGCCGGCATCGATCACCCAGCGGTACGCGCCATCGCGCCCGCGCAGCCGGTAGTCGAGGGAAAACGGGCGGCGCGCCGTGTACGCGGCCTGGAACTGCGCGCCGGTCTGTTCGAGGTCGTCCGGGTGGATGTTGTCCAGCCAGCCCAGGCCAAGGTCCTGCTCCGGCGTGCGCCCGGTGTAGTCGTACCAGCGCGCGCTCACGTAGGTGGTCATGCCGCTCTGGTCGGCCCGCCACAGCATCACTGGCGCAGCGTCGACCAGCGCACGGAAGGTGCTCTCGCGCTGGCGCGCGCCGGCGCGCGCGACCTGGTGCCTGACCCGCGCCAGCAGTTCGGCGGCGGCAAACGGTTTCACCAGGTAATCGTCGGCGCCCGCCTGCAAGCCTTCGATGCGCGCTTCTTCGCCGGCCCGTGCCGACAGCAGGATCACCGGCAGGTCGTGCAGCGCGGGATTGGCGCGCACTTTGGCCAGCAGGCCGAAGCCATCCAGGCGCGGCATCATGACGTCCGACAGCAGCAGGTCGGGCGGGTCGGCCAGTGCCATGGCGAATGCCGCTTCGCCGTCGGCGCAGCCCTGCACCGTGTAGTGCGCAGACAGCAAGGCCTGCACGTACGCGCGCATGTCGTTGTTGTCGTCGGCTACCAGGATGCGGGCCCGCGCCGGTGCCAGCACGTCCGGCTGCGCCACAGGCACCGGTGCATCGGGCAGCCAGCGCAGCGCTTCTTCGACAAACGCAGCGCCGGTGCGCTGCTCCGCATCGGGCAGCGCCTGCGCGCCGATCCGGTCCGGCGCCAGGTGTGCGTGGCCAAACGGCAGCTCGACCACGAAGCAGCTGCCCTCGCCCAGCGTGCTGGTTACGGCAATGCGGCCGCCATGGAGTTGCGCCAGTTCCTGGATCAGGGCCAGGCCGATACCGGTGCCTTCATAGGTGCGGCCCGGCGCACCTTCGATGCGGTGGAAGCGCTCGAACACCCGTCCCAGTTCCGCTTCCGGGATGCCGGCACCGGTGTCGATCACCGACAGGCGCACGCCTTGCCCATGGCGGCGCAGGCGCAGCGTGACGCTGCCTTCGAGCGTGAATTTGAAGGCGTTCGAGAGCAGATTGAAAACGATTTTTTCCCACATGTCGCGGTCGACATACACCGGCTGGCCGGGGTCGTCGATCTCCACGCGGTACGTCAGTCCGCCCTTGACCATGGCCGATTCGAACACGCTGGCCAGCTCGCCGGTGAGCGCCGCCAGGTCGAGCGGGACGTAGCGCGCCTGCACCCGACCGGCCTCGATGCGCGAAAAATCGAGCAGCGAATTGACCAGTTTCAGCAGGCGCAGCGCGTTGCGCCGGGTCAGTTCCAGGCGCTGGCGCTGGACCGCCGGCAGGTCGGCGCTCGCATCGGCCAGGGCATCTTCGAGCGGACCGAGGATCAGCGTCAGCGGCGTGCGAAATTCATGCGAGACGTTCGAAAAGAACGCGGTCTTGGCGCGGTCGATCTTTTCCAGCGCGGCGGCGCGGCGCTGTTCCTGCTCCCACGCCAGCACATTGCCCACCGCCGTATCGACGACCGCATTGAGGCGTTCGTAAAAGCCGCGATAGTCATGGTCGAGCGGCCGATGCGAACTCACGCCGGCCACGACGAAACCGAATACAGCCTGCTGGCCCGGCAGTGAAACCGGCAGCACCATGGCGCTGTCGGGCGAGATCTCGTACGGGCCGCATGGCGCGCCAGCGAACCACGGCGCGATGCCGTCGATCTGCTGCATGGTGCGCAGGCGCGCCGCTTGCGCGAAGGGCCAGGGCGACGCCGCCAGCGTGGTACGCGCCGGCGCCAGCGCGGGGTGGGCGGACAAGCCCGCACTGCCGAGCAGGCCCAGCTCGTCGCTTTCTTCGAGCTGGTAGAACAGCAAAAACGGCAGGTCGGGCGCGAGCTGCGCCGACTGCGCGGCAATCTGGGCGCCGATCGCGGCGGTGCTGCGCGCGCCGACCAGGCTGCTGGTCAGGTCGCGCAGGCTTTGCGTGCGGCGTGCGCCCAACACCTGCGCGGTCGACTCGGTGATGGGGTGGAAAATCCCGCCCACGCCACCCGACTCGTCGCGGATCGGCGAGAACGAGAACGTCATGAACGCTTCTTCGAGGTAGCCGTATCGGTCCAGGATCATGCGCTGGTTGTGGATGTAGGCGCCCTGCCCGCGGCTGGCCGAGTCGAACGCATCGCCGACCACCGGCAGCGCCGTGGCCCAGCACACCTTGAATGGCTCGCCCATCGACGATGGGTGCTTGGCGCCGCAAATCGGCCGGTAGGCATCGTTGTAGAGCTGGATGTGCTCGGGCCCCCACGCCACCAGAATCGGGAACGTCGACGACAGGCACAGGCTGACCGATGTACGCAGGCTTTGTGGCCACAGCGCCAGCGGGCCCAACGGCGTGGCCGACCAGTCCATCGCCCGGATCAGCGCGCCCATCTCGCCGCCGCCATCCAGCCAGCTGAGGTCGTCGAGGTTCGGCTGCGGGAGGGTGGACAGGGACATGGTCACGGAAGACTGGGGGAATCCCCGTATTGTAACATTCGTGGCAACGGTAAATCCGCTCGCCATATGGACCGTCAGTGCGGTTTCCACGCAACAAATATTTAACAAATCGAGAAGAAAGCAGGCGTCCTGACGACATTACGTTCAATTGCACAGCGGAATTAGACGTTTTTTTTTCGCTTCTCTATATACTTCGTTTAGCACGACAGCAAACGTTTGCACGAGCGGCAACCGACATTGAACATCCTGGATGGACTGCGCATGGCGCCAACGATTTCATCGCAAACCGACGCAACCGACGCAACCGACACCCTGCCGCTGACAGCGCTGGCGGGGGCGCTCGACACGTCGGAAGCGGCGATCGCCATCCTGGCCATGCCACAACGCCAGTTCGTGTTTGCCAATGCCGCTTACCATGCGCTTGGCGCGGGCGCCGTGTTCAGCTGCGCCGCGATCGACGCGGCGGTGGCCGAATCGCTGCATTCCGGCCGCACCGCCCGGATCGGCCGTTTCGGCGCGGCGCTGACCGGCGACCCGGAGGCAATCTGGGAAGGCGAAGTTTCCCGGGCCGGGATGGATGCGGGCGGCCGCGCCTTGCTGTTGCTGTGCATCCGGAATGTGTCGCACACGGTGCGCGCGGAACGGGCGCTTGCCCTGTCCGAAGAATCGCTGCGCCGCACCAACAGCAAACTGCGCGATACGCTCGACAGCATCACCGATGGCGTGCTCGTCATGGACCACGACTGGCGCTACACCTTTGTCAGCGCGCGTGCCGCCGCCATCATGGGCATCCCGGCCGAAAAACTCATCGGCGGCATCGTCTGGGAGCTGTTTCCGGCAGCCGCCGGCAGCCAGTTATTCCACGGCTACCACCAGGCCGTCGCGACCGACATGCCGGTGCATTTCGAGGAACACTACCCGGCGCCGCTGAACATGTGGCTCGCGTGCGACTGCTACCCCACCCTGGACGGCCTGACGGTGTACTTCCGCAATGTGTCGGCGCGGCGCGCGGCGGAACAGGCCTTGCGCGAACACATGGCCATTTTGCGCGCCATCAGCGACACCTCCGACGACGTCATGTTCGCCAAGGACCGCCAGGGCCGGCTGCGCTTTGCCAACCCGGCCACGCTGGCTCTGATCGGGCGCCCCCTGGCTGACGTGATCGGCAAGACCGATGCCGAATTGCTGAGCGACCCGGCAGTGGCCGCCGCGGTGATGCAGAACGACCGCGCCGTCATGGAAGCCGGCCAGTCGGCCGAATACGAGGAGCGCGTGCCGATGCCGGATGGCACCCACAAAGTCTGGCTATCGCGCAAAATCCCCTACCTCGACGAACAGGGCGCCGTGATCGGCCTGCTGGGTGTGGCGCGCGAAATTACCGAGCGGGCGCAGAAAGAGCAGGAGCTGGAAACGGCCAGCACCCGCAAGGACGAATTTCTGGCGATGCTGGCGCACGAATTGCGCAACCCGCTCTCGCCCATCATGAACGGCGCCCATATGCTCGACAAGGTCGCCGGCGACGAAGCGAAGGTGCGCAACATCAGCCGCATCATCACGCGCCAGGCCGGCCACATGGTCGCGCTGGTCGACGACTTGCTGGACGTATCGCGCCTGCAGCGCGGCCTGGTCACCCTGCACAAGGCCAGCGTCGACATCAACGCCGTGCTGGGTGAGGCGCTCGAACAGGTGCGCGCCCTGATCGACGCGCGCCACCACACGCTGCTGCTGCAAGCGGCGCCGCAGCCGGCGCTGGTATTCGGCGACCGTACCCGGCTGATCCAGGCAGTGGCCAATCTGCTTGGCAATGCCGCCAGGTTCACCCCCGAGGGCGGACAGCTGGTTGTGCGCGCCAGCTTCGCCGGCGCCGGCATGCTGCAAGTGGAGGTGCAGGACAATGGCGTGGGCATCGACGCCGCCCTGCTGCCGCAAGTGTTCGGCCTGTTCACCCAGGGCGAGCGCGGTCTCGACCGCACCATCGGCGGGCTGGGACTCGGCCTGCCGCTGGTGAAATCGATCGTCACCCTGCACGGCGGCAGTGTCAGCGCGCGCAGTGCCGGCAGCGGCCAGGGCAGCACGTTCACGGTGCTGCTGCCGCTCGAAGAACCAAGCTGAACGGACCTTAGTTATTGCATGAACCAGCCGTGGCTGACGACGATCGACTGCCCGGTCAGCGCATTGGTCGGGAAGCTGGCCAAAAACAGGGCGGTCTGGGCGACATCGTTGACCGTGGTGAATTCGCCGTCCACCGTGTCCTTGAGCATGACCTTGCTGACCACGTCGGCCTCGCTGATGCCGAGCGCGGCCGACTGTTCGGGAATCTGCTTTTCCACCAGCGCGGTGCGCACGAAGCCGGGGCAAATCACATTCGCCCGCACGCCGTGCGCTGCGCCCTCTTTCGCCACCACCTTGCACAGGCCGATCAGGCCGTGCTTCGCCGCCACGTACGGGGCCTTGAGCTTCGACGCTTCCTTCGAATGCACCGAGCCCATGTAGATGACGCTGCCGCCGCGCTGTTGCGCATACATGAGTTTCAGGCAAGCGCGGGTGGTGAGGAAGGCGCCGTCGAGGTGAATGGCGAGCATTTTTTTCCAGTCGCTAAAACTGAAATCGTCGACCGGGCCGACGATCTGGATGCCCGCGTTCGACACCAGCACGTCGATGCCGCCCATGCGCGCGGCTGCCGCGGCGATGCCGGCATCGACCTGCTCTTCGCTGGTCACGTCCATGGCGACGGCGAGCGCGCGCGCGCCGGTCGGATCAAATTCGCTGGCCACCGCCTGAGCTGCCGCCAGGTTCAGGTCGGCGATCACGACCCTGGCGCCATTGTCGAAGAATACTTTGGCGATTTCCTTGCCGATGCCGTTGGCCGCACCGGTTACCAGTGCCACTTTGTCTTGCATGCCGTTCGCTACATTCATGATGGTCTCTTATGCGTTTTGTGAGTGAAATCGTAGACCGCCGGACTGTCGGCCAGCGGTGGCGGGGTCAGCACTTCCGGATGCGCCAGCGTGACGCCCGCATCGCGGTAGCCGGCACGCCAGTGGTCCTCCATGGTGCGCCGTGAAAATTCGTAATCCTTCGATTGCCCTTCGTACGTGGGCGAGTGGTACACCAGCTGCACGATATTGTAGACCGCCTGGTCGGATGCCTGCGCCAGCATGCGCGCCTGCGGCGACGCGGCCAGTTCGCGCGGCATCTGGGCCAGCAATTCATTGAACGCCGTGCGCAACTTTTCCGTGCGCCGGAAATTGTCGGTCGCGGCACGCGTGCGGCTGGAATACTGCACTTCCTTCATGCGCACGGCCACCGCCGCCAGGTCGGCCGGCAGCACGCCATCGGCGGCCCACAGGTCCACCTGCAGCACCAGTGTATCAAGGCCCGAGCGGCTCGACAGGACCCAGTCGAGCGGCGTGTTCGACACCATGCCACCGTCCCAGTACGCTTCACCGTCGATCTCGACCGCATTGAACGCCGGCGGCAGCGCACCGCTGGCCAGGATGTGTTCAAGCCGGATGGTGTCGGTGGCGTTGTCGAAGTAGGCAAAATTACCCGTGCGCACATTCACGGCGCCGACCGAAAAGCGCATCTGTTTCCGGTTGATCAGGTCGAAGTCGACCAGCCGCGCGAGCGTAGCGCGCAGCGGTGCGGTATCGTAATAGCTTGGCGCGCTGCTGTGAATGCCCGGCAGCCAGACCGGCGGCATGCGCGGGGTAAAAAACCCCGGTACCCCGTTGGCCAGCACGGCGCTGGCGTGGGCCTGGTTGACGAAGGTGCGCGCCTGGTCCGGCAAGGGCACCTGGTCCCACCATGCGCTGATGCCGAAGTCGCTGGTCTGGCTGACGCCTTCCCAGAAGCTGCGCAGCCGCTCCACTCGCCGTTCCGGTGGATTGCCGGCAATGAGCGCGCAGTTGATGGCGCCGATCGAAATCCCGCTCACCCAGGTCGGTTCGATACCGGCCTCGTGCAGCCGCGCATAGACGCCGGCCTGGTAGGCGCCGAGCGCGCCGCCCCCTTGCAGCAGCAGCGCGATCGATTCGAACTGTGTGGCGCACGGCCGCGCGCTTTCGGGCGCCGCCCGGGCGCGCCGACCTGCACTGCCAGAGTCGTCCATGGCGCGTTCTTTCACTGTTATTTGGTCAACTCATTCAATCCACATCAACTTAAATGATGCTGAAGTGTGCAGGGAATGTTCAAAAATTGTGTCGTTCACAAAATATATTCAGTAAATTCAGTAAATTCGGCACTTATTTTCACGGAGCAACCAAACAGGGCTATAATCGATCCATGGAAAACGTCACGCCAACTGTCCCCGACGCCGGTTACGATGCCGCGCAATTCTGCTCCACTAAGGAGGCAGCACGTTTGCTAGGCGTGTCGCACCGAACCGTGCAGCTATGGGTCGAAAACGGCAGCCTGCAGGCATGGAAAACCGCCGGTGGGCACCGCCGCATCACGATGGAGTCGATCAACAAGCGCGTTGGCGCGCGCCAGAAGGCCATCAGCCCGCCGCAGGCATCGGTGGCGCTGCAACCGGCGCCGAAAAAGCTGCTGATGGTCGACGATGACCGCACCCTGCTGCGCCTGTACGAACTCGAGATGGCCGGCTGGGACACGCCGCTGACGGTCATGAAAGCCTACGACGGCTTCGAGGCGCTGATCCGCATCGGCGAGCAGCGCCCCGACGTCCTGATTAGCGACTTGAGCATGCCGGGCATGGACGGGTTCCGCATGATCCGCACGCTGCGTGAAAACCCCCATTATGCCGGCATGGCGATCATCGTCATCAGCGGCCTCGAAAAATCCACCATGCAGGCGATGGGCCTGCCGGGCGATATTCCCGTGTTTCCCAAGCCAGTACCGTTTGCCCAGTTGCGCTCGGCTGTCGAACAGGCCCTGGCCGTCGAGGCCGGGTAATATCAGGCAAGCCTGGCTGGTCAGGCGCTTCGAGCCGGCTCGCGCAATGTTCCGGCGTTTTTCAAACCTGTACGGACCGTGTCATGCTTGAAGCCTCCCTGCCTCCGGATGAAGAACAGCGGCTCGCCGTGCTGTTCAACCTGAATATCCTCGACACGCCGCCGGAACAGCGGTTCGACCGCATCACCCGCATGGCTGCGCGCCTGTTCAATGTGCCGATCGCCCTGGTCACCCTGATCGACGGCGAACGCCAGTGGTTCAAATCGCGCGTCGGGATGGCGTTGTCCGAAACGCCGCGCCGGATTGCCTTTTGTGCGCATACCCTGCTGCAGGACGGTGTGATGGTCGTCGAAGACGCCGCGGACGATGCGCGCTTCAGCGACAATCCGCTGGTGCAGGAGCAACCGAACGTGCGCTTTTACGCCGGCCACGCCTTCGCCGCGCCGGACGGCAGCAAGCTCGGTACGCTGTGCCTGATCGACCGCGCGCCGCGCGATTTCAGCGACGACGAACGCACCACCCTGCGCGACCTGGCCTGCATGGTGGCCCACGAAGTGGCCGCTTCCGAGCTGCAACGCCATTTGCGCGAGCAGCGCGCCAACGAAGCCTGGCTGCGCAGCCTGCTGGACAATGCGCCGGACGGCGTCATGATGCTTGACCAGGACGGGGTGATCCTGTCGCTCAATCCGGCCGCCGAAGCACTGTTTGGCGCCACCAGCGCGCAGTTGCAGGGGCGCCGCGCGCGCAGCCTGCTGGTTGAAACCATCGACGGTATCCGCGACGCCCTCGCCGCCGGCCAGACGGTGACCATCGAAAGCACTGGCCGCGCCCCGGACGGTTCCACCTTCCCGATCGAGTTCTCGGTGCGCGCGATGCGTCTCGACGGCAAGCTGCGCTACGCCGCCATTGTGCGCGACGTCGGGCAGCGGCGCGCCGCGGAAGACGCCTTGCGCGCGCGCGAGGCGCGCCGCAACCAATACCTGGCCACGGCAACCCACGAGCTGCGCACGCCGATGGCCAGCGTCCTCGGCTTTTCCGAATTGCTGATGAAGCGCGAATTCGACCAGGCCACCGGGCAGGAACTGATCGGCATCATCCACGACCAGGCCAGCGTGCTGATCGCGGTCACCAACCAGCTGCTCGACCTGGCCCGCATCGAATCGGGCGGCAAGGCCGGGCTGCGCATCGGAATCCACCAGGTCGCCGCCCTGGTCGGGCAAGTGCTGGACCTGCCGGCCCTGCAGGGCAACCGCGCGCGCGTAACGGTCGACATCGACAGCAGCGTGCCACCACTGGCGGTCGACCCGCAGCGCTTCCAGCTGGCACTGGCCAACCTGCTGAGCAACGCGCTCGCCTATTCGGATGCCGGCACCCAAGTCGTCGTCAACGCCGTCCCGGTCATCTACCGCGGCATGCCTGGCGTGCAGATCCGCGTGAGCGACCAGGGCATCGGCATGAGCACGGAACAGCTGGTGCGCATGTACGACCCGTTTTATCGCGCCAAGGCCAAGCCGGAGGTGGTGGGCAGCGGCCTGGGCATGGCGATTTTCCGCGAGATCGCCGAGCTGCACAACGCTGCGGTCGAAGTCGACAGTGCCCCCGGCTGCGGGACGGTCATCACGATGACGCTGCCGGCCGCACAGGAGGTTGGCGATGCGTGAGTCGATTCTGGTGGTCGACGACCAGCGCGAGCTGCGCCTGCTGGTGCGTATCACCTTGCAGCCGCTGGGGAACATCGCCACGGCCGAGACGGCAGAACAGGCGCTGGCACACATCCGCGAGGTGCCGACGCGGCTGGTGGTGCTCGATGTGTGGCTCGGCGCCGGTCAGAGCGGCCTGGAATTTTGCCGTGCGCTGAAAAACGATCCGGCGACCGCCAACATCAAGGTGATCCTGCTGTCGGCCAACGGCAACGACCACGACATCGATGCCGGCATGGCGGCCGGCGCCGATGCGTACATCGTCAAACCGTACAGCCCGCGCGATTTACTGGTGAAGGCGACGCAGCTGCTGGATTGATCCGGCGCGCTTTGCCTGTTGGCATTAAATGGTGGTCAGCGTAATTTTGAACACGCTGCCCCCGCCGGGCGCATCGAAAATTGCCAGTTCGCCGCCGTGTTCCTCCACGATCCGCTTGCTGATGGACAGGCCCAGCCCGGTACCATGGCGCTGCGCCCGGCCCTGGCTATTGGTCAACTGCATGAACGGTTCGAATACATGTTCGCGCTGGGCGACGGGAATACCGGGCCCCTGGTCGCTGACACACATGCCCACTTTACCGTTTTCCGGCGCCAGTTTCAGCGTGACCACGCCATTCGCCGGTGAAAACTTAATGGCATTCGACAGCAGATTGGTCATGACCTGCATCATGCGGTCGTAGTCGACGTTCGCGGCCAATGCCGGATCGCGGCCCGCATCGACCACGATCTGCGCGCGGCCCGCGGTGGCCGCGCCGCGCATGCTGCGCGCCGCTTCTTCCAGCAGCGGCAGCAGCGGCTGCAGCACAGGCCGGATGTGCATCATGCCAGCGTCCATTTTTTGCAGGTCGAGCACATCGTTCACCAGGCGCGTCAGGCGCCGACAGTTGCTGCTGGAAATGGCCACCAACTCATGCATATCGGGAGGCAATTCTCCCAGCACGCCCTCCTCCAGCAATTCCAGCGAGGCATGCATCGACGTCAGCGGCGTGCGCAGTTCGTGCGAGACGATACTGACGAAGTCGCTCCTGAGCTGTTCCACTTTTTTGCGTTCGGTAATATCGCGCAGGAAGATGGAGAAGCACATATCGCCGTCGGTACCCGTGACGCAGGTGGTCATTTCGACGGCGATCAGGTTGCCGTTGCGGTCAGCCACAACGCGCTCGCGATGGCGCTCCAGCGCGCCCTGGTAGCCTGCGGCGACGAAGTCGCTGACCACGTCGGCCGACGCGGGCCGGAACTGTTCGGCCAGGAACAGCTCGCCCAGCGTGCGCCCCAGCGCCTGCGCGCGCGTCCAGCCCAGCAAGGCTTCGGCCTGCGAATTCCAGTCCATGATGCGCCCGTCCGGGCCGACGCCGATGAACGCATCCTGCGACGCTTCGATAATGGCGCGGATCCGTGCTTCGCTGGCCTGCACGGCGCCGAACGCCTCGGTCAGCTCGTGCGTGCGGCCCGCCACGCGTTGTTCCAGCGTGCCGTTCAGGTGTTCCAGCTGCTGGCGCCGGCCGGCGAGGTTGGCGACCAGGACGTTGAGGGTATCGGACAAGGTCAGGATTTCGCTGTAGCTGGTGCGCTCCAGCGCAATCTCCAGCAGGTCGCCGTCCTGCATCTTCGCAGCCGACGCCGCCAGATCCTTAAGCGGGCGGGTAATCGCACGCGCCACGACCCAGCCAAACAGTGAAAACAGCGCGCCGAGGACCAGGCCGCTGCCGATGATGTAGTGGCGCAGTGCGGTCACGGGGGCATAGGCCTGGTCGACCCGCTGGCGCACCAGCACGATCCAGCCCAGCCCGGGATAATCCTTGATCAGCACACCGGTCTGACTGAACCCCACCACGTATTGCACGCCATCCGGCCAGGTTTCCAGGGCATAGCCCGTGCGTTCCCGCCCGGCCCGTTGAAAACTGCCGGTGGACAAGGTTTTGCGGGCCAGCGCCGGCGGCCCGAGGAAGACTTCGCCGGCGGCGCTGAGAATCACCGTTTCCAGCGACGGCAGGCTGCTGGAACCGACCACCGAGCGCTCGACGTCGGCGGCCCAGCGCCACGACAGATGCGCAGCCAGCACGCCTTGCACCTTGCCGTCCGCATTCGCGTATGGGAAGGCAACATCAACGAACCGGCGCAACTCGCCCGGCTGGCCCGGCAACAGTTTGGTCAGCAGCAACGCTTCATGGACATCGCCGACGTAGCCGCCGCGCATCCCCTGCCTGAACCAGGGACGCGCCGACACGTCTGCGCCTTCGAGCAAGCCGGAACCGGACACCAGGACTTTGCCATCCAGGTCGGTCATCCCGATCCAGTCGTAGAATCGGTAACTGTTCTGGACGCGCGCCAGCAGCCTGGCGTGCGCCGCATTGCCCATCGCTGCACCGGCGTACGCGATCTGGCTGGAAATGAGCGCCACCTCGCGGTAGCGTTCAAACATACCGCGGTCGAGTTTGTCGGAAGTTTGCAACGCCAGGCTGGCCAGATCATTGCCGATTTCGCGCTTCACTTGCCCGATCACCTTCTCTTCGATGATCAATACCAGCACCCCCGTCAGCAAGACGGAGGTCAGGGTAAAGGCCAGCGCAAGATAAGCACCAAGTGGGCGGGCGTGAAATTTCATGTGGAAGTTCGCTAGAGTATTACAGCCCGAATATTGCAAAAGATAGCATAGAGAACTGTACAAAAGCGAAATAAATATGTGAATTACCCGAACAGCATAATGTCAAGCATATATTATCAAAAACACCACACTTCGCGCGCTTTCAGGCCCGTGCCAATCGAAACGGAAACGGTTTCATGCCAAATAAATGGTGATGCCCCGTTCTCGATAAGGGGCCAGCAAGGCAGGGTCGGCGCTGGCAGGCGCGACGATGCCGTCGATCTGGTCCAGGCCCACCACCTGGAACGGTGCGGCCGTGGCCAGCTTTTCGGACGAGGCCAGCACGATGGTTTCGGCGGCCGCCTGGCACAGGGCCCGCTTGACGCAGGCTTCCTCGAAATCGCCGGTGGACAAGCCGGACGGGTGCAAGCTGCAGACACCCATGAAATACAGGTCGGCGCGCAGGCGCCCGATCGCCTCCACGGTGGCCGCGCCGAGCGCCACCATCGAGTGGCGCATCAGCCGCCCACCCAGCAGAATCACGTCGATGTGTTCGAATGGCAACAGCTCGCAGGCGATCACCGGGCTGTGCGTGACAATGGTCGCACGCAAGGCAGGGTCGAACTGGCGCACCAGTTGCACGGCCGTGGTGCCGCCATCGACAAACACCACTTGTCCCGGCTGAACCAGGCGGGCGGCGGCGCGGCCGATGGCGTGCTTGTCGTCTTGCGCGATGGCGCCGCGGGCGGCCAGGTTGGCGCTCGCCGGCGAGGCCGGCAGCGCGCCGCCGTGCACCCGCTGCAACAAGCCTTCGCGCGCCATGTCGCGCAAATCGCGCCGGATCGTGTCTTCCGACACGTCCAGTTCGCGCGACAAGGGTCTGGCCAGAAGGCGCCCTTCTGCGCGCAGTTTATCGATGAGAAAACGGCGCCGTTGCGCTGTAAGCATGCTGTGTACCCTCCAAGAATAGTGCTTGACCTTGCACGATCATGCACGATATTGTCGATTTATTCAAATAATAGGGAGATATCATGCAATATGGCGCAGTGACAATCGTTGACGAACACCTGTTATCGGATAACTGGTATGTCCTGAAAAAGATCACGTTCGCACGCACCCGGCGCGACGGCAGTCAGGAGCGCCAGACACGCGAAGTGTATGACCGCGGCAATGGCGCCACGATCCTGCTCTACAACGATGCCCGCCAGACCGTGGTGCTGACCCGTCAATTCCGCCTCCCGGCGTTCATGAACGGCCACAGCGGTTACCTGATCGAGACGGCCGCCGGCCTGCTTGACGGCGCCGCTCCGGAACAACGCATCCGCCTCGAAGCGGAAGAAGAAACGGGCTACCGCATCGGCGCCGTCGAGCCAGTCTTCGAGGCGTTCATGAGCCCGGGATCGGTCACCGAACGCCTGCACTTCTTTATCGCGCCGTATGCCGCGCCGGACCGCGTCGGCGCGGGCGGCGGCCTGGCCGAGGAAGGAGAAGACATCGAAGTGCTGGAGTTGGGCTACGACGAAGCATTTGCCATGGTCGCCAGCGGCGCCATCGCCGACGGCAAGACCATCATGCTGCTGCAGCACCTGCAACTGCGCAGCCTGCGCACAGAACGGCGCGTCTGACAAACAGACAGTGTTTGCAGCACTCGGTTCGTTGCCTCACAGAGGAAGCCATGACGTCCTGCCAACATGATACCAACTATCACTTTGACTGGAACCACCATGAACCACTGTCTCGCCGCCAGCCTGCTCTGTATCGCCAGCGCCGCCGCCCATGCCCAGCAGGGCGACGGCACCCAAGTTTCGATGAGCACCAATATCTTCAAGCCGGCCAAGGTCGACGCCACCGCGGCGCGCATCGCGGCCATCAAGGCGCCGGCGGGCTTTTCCGTCACTGCCTTTGCCACCGGCCTGAAAAACGCCCGCATCCTGGCGGTCGCCCCGAACGGTGACGTCTACCTGAGCCGGCGCGACCAGGGCGATGTGCTGCTGCTGCGCGACAGCAACGGCGACGGCCGCGCCGACGGCGCCCCGATCACGGTGGCCAGCCGCGCCGGGGCCCATGGTCTGGCCATCCGCGACAACAAGCTGTACCTGGTCACCGTCAAGGAACTGTTCGTCGCCGACATCCAGTCCGACGGCCGCCTGGGCGAACTGAGCATGCTGATCGGTGACCTGCCCGACTCCGGCCAGCATCCGAACCGTACCATTGCGTTCGGCCCGGACGGCATGCTGTACCTGAGCGTGGGCAGCACCTGTAACGTATGCAACGAGAGCAATCCGGAAAACGCCACCATCCTGCGCATCACGCCGGACGGCAAGGAGCGCACGATTTTTGCCAGCGGCCTGCGCAACACGATCGGCTTCGGCTGGCAGCCGCAGACGGGCGAACTGTGGGGCTTTGACCACGGCATCGACTTCCTCGGCGACACCCAGCAGCAGGAAGAGATCAACAAGATCGAACTGGGCAACATGTATGGCTGGCCGCACGTCTACGGGGCCGGCGAGATTTACCCGCAAAGTACGCCGGTGGGCGAGATCACCAAGGCGCAGTGGAAGGCGCGCAGCACGCCGATGGTGGTGGGATGGAACGCCCACGCGGCACCGATGCAGATGGTCTTTTATACAGGCAGCGGCTTTCCTGCCGAATACCGGGGCGACGCCTTCGTCACCATGCGCGGCTCGTGGAACCGGGTCAAGCCGTCCGGCTACGAAATCGTTCGGGTGCGCTTCACGAATGGCCAGGCGACGGCGGTCGAGCCGTTTGTCACAGGCTTTCTGACCGATGGCGGCAAGACCCACATCGCCCGTCCGGTTGGCCTGGCGCTGGCCAGGGATGGCGCCCTCTTGATGGCGGACGATGCCAACGGCGTGATCTACCGGGTCGCCTACAACGGCTCTGCAGCCAGGCCGGCGCAGGCGATGCCCGCGGCACCGGCCGGGCCCATGGAACAGCAGGCGGCGCGCGGCACGCGCGTGCCGCTGGCCATGGCACGGCCTGAAACGCAAGCCCAGGGCAAACTCGCGGTCACGTCATCGGCCTTCAGCAACAACGGCAACCTGGCAGCGAAATTTTCCGAATATGCCGACGGTGTCTCGCCGCCGCTAGCATGGGCAGCGGTGCCGAACGCGAAATCGTACGCGCTGATAATGGAAGATCCCGACGCCAAACCGGCGCTGCCGTTCGTGCACTGGGTCGCGTGGAATATCCCGCCCGAGGTCACGCGCCTGCCGGAGGGGGTGCAGGAACAACCACGCCTGACCGAACCCGAGGGCGTCCTGCAAGGCCGCAACACGCGCGGCTCGACCGGCTGGTATGGCCCGCGTCCGCCGGTGGGTGAAGCGGCGCACCGCTACCACTTCCAGGTGTTCGCACTCGACACCAAACTGGACCTGCCGTTCGGCGCCGATCGTGACCAGGTGCTGGCGGCGATGCAGGGCCACGTGCTGGCCAAGGGTGAAATCGTCGGCAAATACATGCAGGCGCAGAAGCCGCCGAAGTGACGCGCGCGGCGCGGCGGTGCTAAGCTTGAGGCCCATTTAAAACAAGGACGCCTCATGGTCACCGAACTCGCCGCCATCCAGATCAAACCCGGCTCCGATGCAGCATTTCTCGCCGCCGTCCAGCAAGCCGTGCCGCTGTTCCAGCGCGCGCACGGCTGCAGCGCGATGCGCCTCGAAAAGAGTGTTGAGGACGCCGACAGCTATCTGCTGATCGTCGACTGGGCCACGCTGGACGACCATAACATCACGTTTCGGGAAAGCTCCGACTTCCAGACCTGGCGCGCGCTGGTGGGCGGCTTCTTTGCCGAAGCGCCGACCGTGCGGCACATCGCACCGGCGCTCACCGGGTTTTAACGCTTAGCTCATCACGCTGCCGCCATCGACATTCAGGGTCTGGGCCGTGATGTAGCGCGCCTCGTCGCTGGCCAGAAATACCGCAGCGCCAGTCAGGTCCGCGGGCAGGCCCATCCTGCCGAGCGGCACGGCCAGCCCGACTGCGCGTTTCTTTTCCCCGGGCTGCAAGTTTTCGTAGCGGGCGAACAGGGCATCGACGTGCGCCCACATGGGCGTGTCGACGACCCCCGGCGCAATCGCGTTGACACGGATGCCGTGCGGCGCCATGGCCAGCGCGGCCGACTGGGTGTAGCTGATCACGGCGGCCTTGCTGGCGCAGTAGTGCGACACCAGCGCTTCGCCGCGGCGACCGGCCTGCGACGCGAGGTTGATGATGGCGCCGCTGCGGCCAGCATCGACCATGCTTTGCAGGACTTGCTGCATCACCAGGAACATGCCCTTCACGTTGACATCGAAAATACGCTGGTACATCTCGAGGGTCGATTCGAGCAGCGGCGCCATGTCGAACACGGCGGCGTTGTTAAACAGGATGTCGATCGGGCCGAAGCGGCGCTGCGCTGCCGCCAGCAGCTCGCGCACCGAGGCCGCATCGGTGACGTCGGCGCGCACATACTGCAACTGCACCGGATGGCGCGCCATCAGCGCGGCCACCGGCGCCGGCGGCTGCGGCGCCAGGTCGGCCACGGTGCAGGCAGCGCCCTCTTCCAGATAGGCTGCGGCCACAGCCAGACCAATGCCGCCGCCGGTGCCGGTCAGCAAGGCGTGGCGCGACGTCAGACGGTTCATGCGGCTGCTCCGGTGGTCGTCAAAAAATCTTCCACTTCTTCGCGCAGGGGCGGGTTGCAGCCCTTGCGCATGACGTCGATGCTGGCCGTGGCAAGCGCGTAGCGCAGCGCCCTTGTCAGGGTGCCGGGGTCGAGCCCGGGCAGCGCATCGAGCGTCAGCGCGCCGGCCTGGTGCAGGCTGGCTACCAGGCCCGCCTGAAAACAGTCGCCCGCCCCGACCGTGTCGACCACGCTGACGCCCGGCGGCACCGGCAGCGCCACCTGGCCGCTGCGCGCCAGCAGCACGGCGCCCTGCCCGCCCAGCGTCAGCGCCACCAGCTGCGCTGCGCTGCCATCGAACAGGGTACGCGCGGCCACCACCGGATCGGCATCCTGCAAGCCCAGGTACAGCAAATCTTCCTCGCTGACCTTGATCAGGTGCGCCAGCGCCAGCGCGCGCCGCACGCCGGCGGCGTACAGCGCCAGGTCCGGCACCGCCAGCGGCCGTAAATTGGCATCGATCGAGATCAGCGCGCCGGCCGCGGCCGCGGCGGCGGCGACACCGAGCGTGACATCGAGGTCGGCCGGCACCAGGGCCAGCCCGCCCGTATGAAACAGGGTGATGGCCGGCGGCAGCGTCGCCACCGCTTGCGCCAGCGTGATATCGCGGTCGGCCACGAGGGCGCGGTGAAAGGCATACGACGGCACCCCGTGCGCGTCGAGCGTCACCACCGCCAGCGCCGTGGGCAGAAGACTGCGCTGCGGCGCGGCCAGCACCACACCGGCCGCGCCCAGCTGGTCCACGAAGCGCGCGCCGAAGCTGTCGTTCGAGAGCGGATTGAGGTAGGCCGCAGGCAGTCCCTGGCGCGCGACGGCCAGCGTGAAATTGCAAACTGAACCGCCCAGGATGGCCGCAAAGCTGCCGTCAAGCTGCTCGATCAGGTCCACCAGGGCCTCGCCGTAAGTCACTACCATACTCGTTTCTCCTGTCCTGCCTCAGGCGCCGAACCGGCCCGATGCCTGCTGGCGGAACTGCTTTGGCGTCATGCCCTTGAAGGCAAGGAAGCGCCGGTTGAAATTGGCGACGTTGTTGAACCCGGCGTCGTAACAGATATTGGTGACATAGCGCTCGGTCTCCATCAGCAGCTGGCAGGCGCGGTTGATACGCAGCCGGTTGACGAAATCGGTGAAGCTGTTGCCGGTGGCGCTGCGAAAGAAGCGCGTGAACATGCGCTCGGACATGCCCAGGTGGTGCGCCAGGTCCTGCATCGAAAACTGGCTACTCAGGTTTTGCACAATAAAATCGACGGCGTCGTTGATGCGCGCCAGCGCGGCATCGTCGTCGGAGGCCTGCATCGGCACGGTCGAGAGCAGCTGGTAGTCGCCGCTGGCGGCCAATTCTCCCATCAGGGACAGGAATTCGATGAAGCGCGGCAGGCCGGCGCTGTCGCGGATGCGCGCGAAGCGCTCGCGCGCCGCGTCGCTGAAATTGAAAAACTCGATGCCGTAGCGGGCCCGTGCCAGCAGCGGCATGACAGCCTTCATTTCGGGTATGGCCGCGGCCATTTGCTCGAGCGGCGCGTGGTTGAACTGAATTACCATGTCGCGCAGCTTGATGCCGTCCGGCGGCGTATCGAGCGAGACCCAGTTGTGCGGCACGCGCGGCCCGGTCAGCACCAGGTGGCCGGGGCCGAACTGGCCGATGTAGTCGCCCACGAACACCTTGCCGCTGCTCGCGCAAATGAGGTGCAGCTCGTATTCGGCGTGGTAGTGCCAGCGCACCAGCGCGCTGGGCACGCCATGCTCGAGGTAGCGGATGAAGCCATAACGCCCGTCCGGCTCGAAGCCGTGGCGCGGGTCGCGCAGACAGGCGTGTTCCATTTCCAGCCCGCGCAGTTGCTTATTGATCGGCATGGTGTGCGTCCTCCTCGAACAAGGGTTGCAATTGTCGATACAGCGCGCGAAAGCGCGCGTGCCGGGGCAACAGCGCGGCGCGCCAGGCCGCCTCGGGCGCAATGCGCTGTAGGGCCGCCGGCACCACGCACACCTGCGCCACCGTCAGGGCCGGATTGGCCGCCAGCAGCGCCAGCCGCGCCGCCCCCAGTGCGGCGCCCACGTGGGCGCTGCCGCTGATGGTGAGCGGCAGGCCGAGTACGCTGGCCAGCAGCCGCGCCCAGTAAGCGCTCTGGCTGCCGCCCCCGACCAGCGCCGCGCTGTCGACCCGGCCGCCCGCCGCCTGCAAGGCCAGCAGGCAGTCGAGCAGGCCGAAGGCCACGCCTTCGAGCACCGCGTAGCCCAACAAGGCACGGTCGGTATCGTGGCGCAGGCCGAACCATACGCCGCTGGCGTGCGGGTCGTTGTGCGGCGTGCGTTCGCCCGACAGATAGGGCAGGAACAGCGGCGCCGTCGCGCGCGCGGCCGGGTCCAGGCGCGCGACTTCGTCCAGCAGCGCCGCCTCGTCGGCCGCGCCGGTCACCTGCGCTGCCCAGCGCAGGCAACTGGCGGCTGACAGCATCACGCCCATCTGGTGCCACTGGCCCGGCAGCGCATGGCAAAACGTGTGCACGCCCTGGGCCGGATTGGGCTGGTACGCGGCGCTGGCCGCGAACAGCACGCCCGACGTGCCCAGCGACAGGAAGGCCGACCCCGGCGTCACCACGCCCATGCCCACCGCGCTGGCGGCATTGTCGCCGGCGCCGCCGGCCACCAGCACCGGTCGCGTGATGCCCCATGCGCGCGCCAGTTCCGGGCGCAGCATGCCGCCCGGCTGCGTGCCCTCGACCAGGCGCGGCACCTGGTCGCGCGTGATGCCGCAGGCGCTCAGCATGACGTCAGACCAGTCGCGTCGCGCGACGTCGAGCCACAGCGTGCCGGATGCGTCGGACATGTCGGTAATGAAGTCGCCGGTGAGCAGGTAGCGCAGGTAATCCTTGGGCAGCAGCACCATCGCCGTGCGCCGGAACAGCGCGGGTTCATGCTGCGCCACCCACAGCAGTTTGGGCGCGGTGAAACCGGGCATGGCCAGGTTGCCCGTGATCTCGCGCAGCTGCGGCACGCGCCGTTCCAGCTCGACGCATTCGGCGCCGGCGCGGGTATCGTTCCACAGAATGGCCGGGCGCAGCACGCCGCCGCCGGCGTCCAGCAAGGTCAAACCATGCATCTGGCCGGACAGGCCGATGCCGTGCAAGGCCGCCAGCGCCTGCGGGTGCGCGCGCGCAAGGGTGTCCATGCAGGCGCGCGTGGCCTGCCACCAGGCTGCCGGATCCTGCTCGGACCAGTGTTCGTGCGGGCGACTCACGACCAGCGGCGCATGCGCCGTGGCCACGACCTGCTGCGCTGCATCCATCAACAGCAACTTCACTTCCGAGGTGCCGAGGTCGATGCCGAGATAGGTGGCGGCGTCCATCCCGCTACGCCGCACCGGCCAGCACGTGCGCAAGCGCGGCGCGCGCACCATCGCGGTAGAGCCGTGCCAGGTGATCGGCCACCACCGCCACGAAACGCGGCTGGTCCGGCAGTTCGCCGAAGAATTCGCGCAAGGACAGCAGTTCGGCGGGGTCGGCGCCGCCGCGCAGCGCATGCTCGCGCAGCCGGTCCGCGTACGGGTCGTTGAGCGGCATGGCCGCGCCATCGTCGGCGCGCCCTTCCAGGTAGCGCAACCAGCAGGCCACCGTAAACCCCAGCATGGCGATCGGGCCGTTGGCATCGAGCTGTTCGCGGATCGACGGCAGCACAAACTTGGGGATGCGCGCCGAGCCTTCGGTGCCGATGCGCGCCAGCTGGTCGCGGATGGCCGGATTGGCAAAGCGTTCGACCAGGGTTTGTTTATAGACGTCCAGGTCGATCCCTGCCACGCTTGGCAACAGCGGGGTCACCTCGACGTCCATCATGCTGATGAACAGCTGGCGGATCGCCGCATCCTGCATGGCTTCATGGGCGTACTGGTAACCGAGCAGCATGCCCAGGTAGCAGATCGCCTGGTGGCCGGCGTTGAGCAGGCGCAGCTTCATTTTTTCGTAGGGCAGCACGTCGCCGGTGATCTGCGCGCCGACCTGCTCCCAGGCCGGCCGGCCGAGCGGAAAATGGTCCTCGATCACCCACTGCATGAACGGCTCCGTCACCACCGGCCAGGCATCCTGCAAGCCGAACTGATCGCGCAACAAGGCCCGGTGGGCATCGGTGGTGGCCGGCGTGATGCGGTCGACCATATTGTTCGGGAAGGCGCCGTGCCGGGCCAGCCAGGCCGCGAGTAGCGGGTCGCGCAGCTGCAGGAACGCCAGCAGCATCGCGCGCGCGACGTCGCCATTGTGCTGCAGGTTGTCGCACGAGAGCACCGTGAACGGCGCCAGCCCACGCGCGTGCCGCCGCGCCAGCGCTTCGGCCAGGTAGCCAAACGCGCCGCGCGGTGCGTGCGGGTGGGCCAGGTCGTACACGATGTCGGGGTGGGCTGCGTCGAATTCGCCGCTGCCCTGGTTGACGTAATAGCCGCCTTCGGTGATGGTCAGCGAGACGATGCGCGTGCCTGGGTCGGCCATCCGTTCCAGCACCGCCTCGGGGTCATCGGGCGCGAACAGGAAGGCCAGTACGGACCCGATCACCCGCGGCGCGTCGCCCTGGGCGCTGCGTTCGATGACGGTGTACAGGCAATCCTGGGACTGCATCGCGTCGCGCATCGCCGCGTCCAACGGCAGCAGGCCCACGCCGACGTAGCCCCACGCCTCGTTACCGCTCTGGTGCAGCAGCCGGTCGAGGTAGACCGCCTGGTGGGCGCGAAAAAAACCGCCCACGCCGATGTGCACGATGCTGTGCGCCACCTTGGCGCGCTCGTAGGCCGGACCGGGGACGCCCGCTGGCAGGCTGGCCAATGCCGCCTGGTTCAGGGCGATCATGCTGATGCTCCCGCTGCTTCGGCATTGCCGGCCTGGTCGAAATGGTGCACCGAGTCCGGGTCGAACGTCACCCAGGTGCGGTCACCCGGATGCAGCTGGGTGCGTTCGCTGCCGCGCGAGACGATCTGTACATCGTTTTCCAGGCGTGCGTAAATCAGGGTTTCGACGCCGAGCGACTCGACCATGTCGACCGTGGCCGGCAGGCCCGCCTGCGCGTGGCCGTTCAGGTGCACGTGTTCGGGGCGGATGCCGACAAAGCCGGCATCGCCCGAACCATTGGCCAGGGCCGGCAGCGCCTTGGCCGCCACCACGTTCATGCTGGGCGTGCCGATGAACTGCGCAACAAACCGGTTGGCCGGGTGATCATACAGCTCGAGGGGCGTGCCGTGCTGTTCGACGCGGCCGTCGCGCAGCACCACCACGCGGTCGGCCAGTGTCATCGCCTCGACCTGATCGTGGGTGACGTAGATGGTGGTGGCGCCCAGCTCGCGGTGCAGGCGGGCGATCTCGATGCGGGTCTGCACGCGCAGCGCGGCGTCCAGGTTCGACAGCGGTTCATCGAACAGGAATACCTTGGGTGCGCGCACGATGGCGCGCCCGATCGCCACGCGCTGGCGCTGCCCGCCCGACAACTCGCGCGGCGTGCGCGCCAGGTACGGCCCCAGGTCGAGGATAGCCGCGGCCTTCTCGACCTTGGCGCGGATGGTGGCATGCTCGACGCCGGCCAGTTTCAGGGCGAACGACATGTTCTCGAACACCGTCATGTGCGGGTACAGCGCATACGACTGGAACACCATGGCCAGGTCGCGCTGGGACGACGCCAGGTGCGTGATGTCGCGCCCATCTAACTGCAGGCTGCCCTTGTCGATGGTTTCCAGGCCCGCGATCAGGCGCAGCAGGGTCGATTTGCCGCAGCCGGACGGGCCGACGAAGACGACGAACTCGCCCTTCTCGATGGCCAGGTCGATGCCTTTGATGGCATGGTGATCGCCAAAATATTTTTCGATATTGCTCAGTTGAAGATAAGCCATGCGGACATCCTGTTATTTAACTATTTCTTTATTTGACTGCACCGAACGTCATGCCCTGCACCAGTTGCTTCTGGCAGAACCAGCCAAGCGCCATGATCGGCGCGATGGCCATCAATGACGCGGCCGACAGCTTGGCCCAGAACAGGCCTTCGGGACTGGAATAGGAGGCGATCAGCCAGGCCAGCGTGCCGGCATTGGATGCACCCAGGTTGAGCGACCAGAACGATTCGTTCCAGGCCCACACCATGCTCACCAGCGCCGTCGAGGCGATGCCGCCCACGGCCAGCGGCAGCACGATGTAGCGAAACTCGTGCGCCGTGGTGGCGCCATCCATGCGCGCCGCTTCGAGAATCTCGCGCGGCAGCTCGCGCAGGCTGGTGTAGAGCAACCAGATCATGATGGGCAGGTTCATCAGCATGAACATCAGCGTCAGCCCGATCCGGCTGTCGAGCAGGCCGAAGTACTGGTAGCAGATGTAGATGGGCATGAGCGCGCCCACACCCGGCATGTAGCGCGAGCTGAGAATGAATTTCAGCAGGCCGACCGTCCCGCGCGCTGGAAAGAAGGCCATCGAGTAGGCGGCCGGCAAGGCGATGGCCAGCCCGATCGCCGTCGACAGCACGCTGGTGAGCAGCGAATTGAGCGCATAGCCGGTGTAATGGTCACGCGCCATGACCTCGCGAAAGCTTTGCAGCGTTGGCGAAAAGAAAAACAGCGGCGGCGTGGAAATGGCCTGCGCCTCGGTTTTAAACGCCATCAAACCGAGCCAGAAGATCGGGAAGAACAGCAGCAGCGCGAAGAACCAGGCGCTGGCGGTACGGACGTGCAGGACAGTGCTTTTTTGCATGAAGGTCACCTATTTCACGAGATTCTTGCCGATGAAGCGCATCAGGAAGAATGCGGCGATATTGGCGATCAGTACGGCAAACAGCGCCCCGGCCGAGGCCGCGCCGATGTCGTAAGCCTGCAGCGCCTGCTGGTAAATCATGAACGTGATGGTGGTCGTCTCGAAGCCCGGCCCGCCGCCGGTGGTGGTGAAGATCTCGGCGAAGATCGACAACAGGAAAATCATTTCGATCATCAGGACCACGGCCACCGCACGCCACAGGTGCGGGATGTACAGGTAGCGCAGCTTTTGCAGGTAATTCGCGCCATCCATGCCGGCCGCCTCGAGCTGCTCCTGGTCCATCGACTGCAGCGCCGTCATGAAGATCAGGCAGGCGAACGGCAGCCACTGCCAGGACACCATCATGATGATCGAGAACAGCGGGAACTGCGAGAGCCAGTCGACCGGGGTCAGGCCCAGCCACCGGCTGACCTGGGCGAACATGCCGTAGATCGGGTTGAGCAGCATGTTCTTCCACATCAGCGCGTTCACGGCCGGCATCACCAGGAAGGGCGAGACCAGCAGCACCCGCACCACGGTGCGCCCGGGAAAGGCGTCGTTGATCAGCAAGGCCAGGGCCGCGCCGCACACCACCGTGATCAGCATCACTGAAAACATCAGCACGAAGGTATTCTGCAGCGCCGGCAGAAACGCGCCGTCGGTGAAGAAGAAGTGAAAATTCGCCGGCCCGTGAAACGGGTGGTCACCCGGGTCCATCAGGCTGAATTTGACGAAGGCGTAGTACAGCGTGATCAGCAGCGGGACGACGGAGATCACGGCGATCGACAGCACCGCAGGGCTCAGCAGCATGCGGGGCATGGCGCGGTTGATGGCGCGGTTCATGGCGGCTCCCCGGCTATTTGTAGTAGCCAGCCTTGCGCATCTCGCGGTCGGCCGCCTGCTGGGCCTGGGCGAGTGCCTGGTCCACCGTCACCTTGCCCAGCAATGCCGCGGTCATCTGCTGCCCGGCAGCGATGCCGATCGTCTGGAATTCGGGAATCGACGCGTACTGCACCCCGATGTACGGCGACTGCGGCAAGGTGTTCTGCTTCAAGTTGGCGGTGGCCAGCGCCGCGCTTTCGGCCGCCGCAAATTTGGCCGCCTTCACGAATTGCGCATTGGCGTAAGTCGACTTGCGGGTGCCGGTCGGGACGTTGGCCCAGCCAGCCTCCTTGCCGACCAGCTCGATGTATGCCTTCGAGGTGGACCAGTTGATGAATTTCTGGGCGGCGTCGGCATGCTTCGAGCTTTTCGGAATGGCCAGCGACCAGGCCCACAGCCAGTTGGCGCCCCGCTCGGTGGTGCCGACCGGCGACTGGGCGAAGGCCACCTTGTCGGCCACCTTGCTCTGTTTCGGGTCGGTGATGAAGGACGCGGCGATGGTGGCGTCGATCCAGATCCCGCATTTGCCTTCGTTGAACATGGCCAGCACTTCGTTGAAACTGTTCGACGAGGAACCAGGCGGCCCGTATTTTTTCATCAGGTCGACGTACATGGTGACCGCGTCCTTCCACGGCTTGCTGGTGAACTGGGGCTGCCATTTCATGTCGAACAGCTGGCCGCCGTAGGAGTTGGCCATGGTGGTGATGAGCGCCATGTTGTCGCCCCAGCCCGGTTTGCCGCGCAGGCAGATGCCGTACACACCGTTGGCAGGATCATGGATCTTCGCGGCCACGTCACGCAGGTGGTTCCAGGTGGGACGGTCGGCCAGCGTCATGCCGGCTTTCTGCACCAGGTCGCTGCGGTACATGATCATCGAGCTCTCGCCGTAGAACGGGGCCGCGTACAGCTGGCCGTTCTGCGACAGGCCTTCGCGGATGGTTGGGAGCAAGTCGTCGACGTCGTAGGCGGCGTCTGGCTTGATCGGCAGCAGCCAGCCGCGCTTGGCCCAGATCGGGGCTTCATAGATACCAATCGTCATCAGGTCGAACTGGCCGCCCTTGGTCGCAATGTCGGTGGTCATGCGCTGGCGCAGCACGCCCTCCTCCAGCGTGACCCATTTCAGCTTGATGTCGGGATTGGCCTGCTCGAAGAATTTTCCCAGCTTTTGCATCTCGATCATGTGGCCGTTGTTGACGGTGGCGATGACGAGGTCGGTGGCGGCCAGGACGGCATTGCTGGCGCAGCCAAGCACAACGCACAAGGCGCTGACGGCGATACGTTTCATGGTGTTGTCTCCAGATATTATGTGTTTTTTTATGTGCGGCGCACGCTGACGCCACCCCTGCAATGTATCACTGGAGTGTGAACTTTTCGATACTGAGAGTGCGAGTCTCGATACTTTTTGTCGCTTTTTGTGCGCCATCGGCGCCGCGCGGCGCATCACAGTACCGACAAGGCGCCGTGCATGCCGGCAGCCGCCTCGATGCGCTCGCTACGACACCTTGGTGAACAAGGCGCGCCGGCTGATGGTTTTGCCGGACACCATGAAGACGCCATCGCCCGTGTAGTGCAGCGTTTCCGGATGCGCCGGCCGGGTTGCCACCTGCGCATCGACCACTTCAAAGATGAAGTAGTCGTATTTGTCGATCATTGCGTCGTCGTAAAGGCGGCACTCGAAGTTGGCGTAACACTCGGCAATCAACGGCGCCTGCACCTTGTTGGCCGGCAGCCTGGTCAAGCCGAATGCGGCGAACTTGTCGATGTCGGCGCCGGACACATTGCCGATTTTCGCCACTTGATCGACCAGCTCTGTGGTCGGCAGGTTGATGACGCATTCGCCGCTGTCACGAATCATCCGGTGGCTGTGGTTAGCGGATGCGATGACGCAGCCGATCAGCGACGGACTGAACGCCAGGATGGTATGCCAACCCATGCTCATGATGTTGCTGCGCCCATGCGCCTGGGAGGACACCAGCACCACTGGCCCGGGTTCCAGGTAATGCCGCACCTGCCCGACTGGATACGGCACTTTTTTCGCAAAATCGGCCATCGCCGCACCCCGCTTCGCATGACTCAAGAGACGGCATTGTCGCAGCGCTTCTCCCTGCGGCCCGTTCAATTGCCCACTGTAGCGAGCGTTGCGGCACACGCGACTTGTCCTTAAAGCAACAACGCCGTACACTATCGGCCACCAGGCGGGGGGCCAGTTGACGTCATGACGTCGCGTTGTTTCGCCAAATCATTTCCAACCAGGGGTCTTATGCTGTTTCTGCGTTTCGCCATTCTCGCCGCCAGCCTTGTACTAACGACCGCATCTGCAGCGCCGACCGATCCCAGGGAGGGTGCCGAGTACACAGTGCTGTCGGTAGCGCAGCCGAGCCAGACTGCCGGCCGAAAGGTCGAAGTCATCGAGTTCTTCATGTACCACTGCCCGTTTTGCCACGCGCTTGAGCCTACCCTGGCGCAGTGGGTGAAAAAGCAGGGCGACAATATCATCTTCAAGCGCATCCACATTCCATACCAGGGTGCCAGCGATCCCGAATCGCATCTGTTCCTGACGCTGCAAGCCATGGGCAAGAGTGAAGTCTACCAAGCCGCAGTACTGGACGCGGTGGGCGAAATCGTCAGGCGCAAGCGCTCAGAAACGCTGACCGAACAGGAGATCCTCGATGTTGCCCACAAGTTGCCCGGCATCGACCAGGCAGCCTTCACGGACACCTGGAACTCGTTCGGCGTGAAGACCTTGCTGAACCGACTGCCCGGCGTGGTCAGCAACGGATACAAGGTGAATTCCACGCCGACCGTCGTGGTCGACGGCAAGTATGTGACCTCGCCAGGCCAGGTCAGCGAGACGACACACACCCGAGATCAGCGCCAGTTGTTCCAGGAGACCATGCAGGTTCTGGACGCATTGATTACCAAGGTACAGCGCTCGAAATGAGCACTTCTCCCTGACGCGGGACGACCAAGAAAGGATCCCATGCTTCGCCTGTTCGCCCTGCTACCCTTGCTATTTACCATGCCTCTTTGCGTGGCCGCCACCCCAGTAGCGATTCACGCGCCGCTCAACCTTCAGGCGTGTACTCAGGCGAAACCATGCCCGGTCGCGATCCTGAGTCCGGGATACGGACTTTCTGGATCGGACTATTCATTCGTCACCCACCGTCTTAACGAGATGGGTTACCTGGTTGTCGCGCTCCAGGACAGTTCTGGCGGCGCCATATTGGACCGGAATGCCGCAGTGTCGCCGCAAGTACACACAATGGCTCGGGCAGCGTCGAGATCGATCTCCACCGTCATCGACCAGACCGCAGTACGCTATCCTCAGTTCGATTGGCGACACTTGCTCCTGGTCGGGCACTCACTTGGTGGCGACAGTTCGGCGCAGTTTGCCGCTGACAACCCGCAGCGCGTTGCCGGTCTGATCAGCCTCGACAGCCGGCGCGTCGCGTTGCCGCGCGCAGCCCATATTCACGTCCTGACAATTCGTGCCAGCGATACCACTGCTGACCCCGACGTCCTGCCGAATGCGGAAGAACGACGCCGCTACGGTACATGCGTGGTCCACATCGAAGGCGCGCGCCACAACGATATGCAAGATGCCGGCAGTGAACCATTAAAAGTGAGGATTGCATCGGCCATCGATACGTTCCTTGCTCCAGCCCCGCACCCGAAATACGCTTGCGACCATGACTCAAGACTGGAATGACGCTTGCGCAGTGCCGCCGCATGACATGCGTCGGCTTGATTCGGGATGCAATTTTTTGTCATGCAAAGTCCGCTTCGGGTCGTTGCCGCGCTGTAGCCGAGGCCGCTGGATTTTTAACTCGGCCATCTGCTATGCTGGGCCAGCAGCGGACCGTGACGCCATTTAACGATCGAAGGACGCACTTCCCATGAGTCACGCCCTCACGATTTCCGTTCCCCGCTTTCACACAGATCGGCTTATGCTTCGGGAATATCGTGTTGAAGACTTCGACTTATTTGCAGATCATTTGTCGCATGCCGAAAGCGCAGCACATTCAGGCTCAGCAGCCCGTCAGACCACTTCGCACATTTGCAACTCACATGCGGGAATGCCAATGGCAAGCCCTGCGCCGCTGCCAGCATGAGCCGCCAACGCCTGCGCGTCGTCCTGCTCGCCGCCTGGCTGCTGTTCTGGCTGCTGCTGATCATCACGGCAGTCCAGGACAATGCGCGCAACGGTGGCACCGAGCACTGGAAGCCGGTCCTGTGGCAGACCTCGTCGGGCATCGCGGCGAGCTGTCTGATGTGGGTGCAGTGGCGCTGCAGCGGCGATCCGCGCCGCGACCTGGCGTCGCCCTGGCGCTGGTTCGGGCGCCAGGTCATGTGGCTGCCGATGTACTGGATCTGCTTCGTGCCGATCGCATTCGGGCTGCGCCACGCTGTCTACACGCTGATGCACGACACTTATCCCCATGCGCCATGGGGTGAAACCTACCTCTACGAAGACATCAAGCTGCTCGGCTACTTCTTTCTCTTCAACGTGGTGCTGTTCGGGATTTTCACGTACCAGGCCATGCTGGCGGAAAGCGCCCGGGCCGCGCAAGGCGTCGCCCTGCTGCGCCAGGCGCGCCTGCAGCAAATGACCGCGCAAATGCAGCCGCACTTTCTATTCAACGCCCTCAATACCATTTCGTCGCTGATGCACGAAGACGTCGCCCGCGCCGACGCTGCGCTGATGCGCCTCGCCGAGCTGCTCCGCACCAGTCTCGACGTCGGTGAGCAGGACGTAACAACGTTCGCCACCGAGCTGCGGCTTGTGCGCGCCTACGCGCACCTGATGGAAGAACGCTTCATCGACCGGGTGTCGCTGCGCTGGCACATCGATGACCGTCTACTGCCATGCCCGGTGCCGGTCATGAGCCTGCAGCCTTTGCTGGAAAATGTATTCAAGCATACGGTGGAACGGCGCCGCGAGCACACCACCATCACCATCTCTGCGCAGCGCGACGGCGACGTCGCCGTATTCCATATCGATGACGACGCCGGCCAGCTGCAAGCTGAAGGAGATGCCGGCCTGGGCCTGTCCAACCTGCGCCGCCGGCTCGCCATGCTGCATGGCGACGCGGCCGCGCTGAGATTGACCCAGCTGACACCCGCCGGCGTGCGCGCCGAAATGAGGCTGCCATGCGCGTACTGATTGTCGACGACGAGCGGCCCGCACGCGACAAGCTGCGCCGCCTGTTGGCATTCGAAAGCGATATCGAGGCCATCGACGAAGCCTGCGACGGTGTCGAAGCCCTGGCAAGGATGGCGCAATGCGCGCCGGATGCGGTGTTCCTGGATATCCAGATGCCCGAGATGAACGGTTTCGACGTCGCCGCGTGCCTGCCAGTACCGCAGCCGCTGCTGGTATTCGTGACTGCGTATGATGAACATGCCGTGCGCGCATTCGATGCGAATGCCATCGACTACCTGCTCAAACCCTATGACCAGGCGCGGCTGCAACGGGCGCTGCAGCGTGTCCGCGCGCGGCTGGCAGCAGCACCTCCCAAACACCACCTTCAGCACGTGCTCGTGAACCAGCGCGGCGTGACCCGGCTGGTCAAGGTGGACGACATCGAATGGCTCGAGACGGCCGACAACTATGTGGTGCTGCACACGGCGCAGGGATCGCCGATGCTGCGTCAGACCCTGGCCGGTCTGCTCAATCGCCTCGGTCCCGCGTTCCAGCGCAGCCACCGGCGCGCCGCCGTGCGCCTCAGCGGGATCGAAGGCTTCCACGCGGATGCCAAGGGCGATGGCGCGGTGCTGCTGCGCGGCGGCGTGCGGGCGCCCATGAGCCGCCAATATCACGCTGGCCTCATCGCGCTTCTGCGTTAAGCGGCACGTATCCGCCTCGCCCCAGCGGGCTCCGTTTCGCCCCATTGCGCGTGACGCGACCCAATCCGCGTCTTAATCTGGCGTCACCCTTTTAATCCGACCCGCACATCGCCATGCACAACACCTCAGCGCCGCCGCAGCGCCAGTATTTTCTCGACTGGATCCGCATTCTCGCCTTCTTTTTCCTGATCCTCTATCACGTGGGCATGTATTACGTGAGCTGGGACTGGCACGTCAAAAGCCCGCATGCCAGCACGGCCATCGAGCCGTTCATGATGCTGTCCTCCCCATGGCGCCTGGGATTGTTGTTCATGGTGTCCGGCGTGGCGACGGCCACACTCTTCGAAAAAATGCGCGTCGCGGCCTTCCTGCGACGCCGCAGCGCGCGCCTGTTGGTGCCGCTGCTGTTCGGGATGTTCGTGGTCGTGCCGCCGCAGGCCTACCTGGAAGTCGTGGAAAAAGTCGCCTACCAAGGCAGCTATCTCGCGTTCATGCGCCTGTACCTGACCGGCTACCACGGGTTCTGCCGCCTCGACGACTGCCTGCGCATGCCGACCTGGAACCACCTGTGGTTTGTGCCTTACCTGTGGTCATACACGGTGGCCTATGCGGCGCTGGCCTGCCTGCCGGGCCGACCACTGGCACGCCTGTCGGCGCTGTTGGGACGCAGCCTCACCGGCTGGCGCGTACTGGTGCTGCCGCTGGTGGTTCTGGCGCTGGCCCGCATCCTGTTGCTGAGCCATTTTCCCGCCACACATGACCTGGTCAACGACTGGTACAACCACGCCAACTATTTCACGCTGTTCGTGATCGGCGCCCTGCTCGCCGGCCAGCCCGCCGTGTGGCGCGCGTTCGACGCGCAGCGCTTCACTGCACTGGGGCTGGCACTTACCTGCTGGGCCGTGGTGGTGATGTATGTCGCGCTGCCCGAGAATGTTTTGCCCGGATCGATCGATGCATGGCGCAACGCCCAGCGCGTCGTCTACGCCCTGTGCCAGTGGGGCGCCATCGTGGCCATCTGCGGCTTTGGCCATCGCCACCTGCAATTCGACAGCCCCGCGCGGCGCTACCTGACACAGGCCGTATTCCCCCTGTACATCGTGCACCAGACGCTGATCGTGGTGTTCGCGCACAGTCTGAAAGTGGTGGGCATGCCCCCTGTTATCGAAGGCATCGTGCTGGTGGTGCTGACCTTCGCCGCGAGCTTCGGCATCTTCGCGCTCGTGCGCCGGGTTCCCCTGCTGCGCGCATGCTTCGGCATTCAGGGGCCGCTGCGCGAGACGCAGGCAATATCAAGCCAGCACGGCGCCTTTGCCAGCATGGCGCGCTAGCGGCACGAATGCGCTGGCGCATGCGGCACCACCGGCAGGATCCTGCGCCGCAAAACCGAAACGCGTGCCGCTGAAAGAGAACATTGCGGCCCTGAAATTTCAGATGGCCGCGCTCAAGGAAATTCAAGCGAAGCTTATAGAGACTGGCGAAACGCAGATTTCGCTGACCGATCCCGATGCCCGATCCATGACGCCACGCGGCAGCGGCATCGTCGGCTACAACGTGCAAACCGCCGTCGATGCAAAGCACCATTTGGTCATCGGGAATGAGGTGACCAACAGCGGCAGCGACCGTGATCAATTATCCGCAATGGCCAGGAAAGCACGCATCGCAATTGGCACCACAACGCTGACGGGCGATTCGACAAGGCCGACTGCACCATCAAAGCCTGGATGGGGCGACGCATTTCCCGAGCAACGGTTTGGAGCGCGTGAAGACGGAGATGAGCCTGCATGTCCTCGCCTATTGCCTCAAACGACTGATCGCTATCCTCGGCCTTGCGCATATGATGGATGCAATCAAGGCTTTTATCCATTTGTGGGCCTTGAAAGCGGCGCGTCTGGCGATTGGCGTGGCGTGTCGAAGGGGAAGTCCAATAAAGCGATATAGCGCGGTAAACGCGTTTGAGAGGAATGACGTGTTTTTTAAGAAAAGCAAAAATGTAGAACCGTTGGATGGCACTGCTGCTGCAGTATTCTGGGGCGCAAGCGACCGGATGATCTGTTGCACGGGGATTGGAGGAGAGACGGTCGAGTTCAACACGAGTAGTCATCCAAAGTTGGCACAGCAAGGATATGTAGCCACGTTAGAAATTCAAAATTCTCAGGGTGAACCTGCTCTTCTGCTCCACGCATTTTACTCAGGACATTGGTCGTTTGCTGTCAGTCCCGGTAGCGAAGATACCGATGAACTACCGAACTGGAAAATGACGCGCGAATGGGGTTCGGTGAACCAGCACTCGGAAACGCTGACAATATTTTGCCCTAATGGGTGCAAGGTTTCGGCGGTAGACAGAATCGCCGATCACTATTGATGGGCGAACGTCTGCTTTGGCTCGTTTCCGGCATGTCGTGGCGGCCGCTGAATTTTCACGCTGGCATGCTGGTACGCAGATCCGACCGGCCTGATTCGCCCAGAAGCGGACATCAAGCCGCAAGGAAAGGAAGTTCCGCAATGGAAAAATTGGATACCGTATTGGCCTACAAGGCAATGTTCCGTTTTTTGGAGAATTACTATGAGCGAGGCGGACGTAATGACGATGACATAGCTGCTCTTCTGGGCAGTATGAGTATGGAGATATTTCAGGGGGGGGCCGCTGATCCTGCTAGTCGTGGCTGTGCAGGCACCTCAATCTGATCAATAAAACGAAAGGCAAGTACGGCATAGGTCCGCTTCGGGCGGATGCGGCGTGTTGCAAGAAAAAATGAGGGAATCAAGCGTGAAAAATGGTGTCGGCATCTTGCTACTGTCGCTTGGGCATCTTCTCAATATTCTCGTTCTGCTCGCGGCGCTTGTGTACGCATTCGGCTTGGTCATCTGGATGCACGCACCGATCATTGGCGTTCTGCAAATGATTGCCATGGCGGCCCTGGTGCCGTTGGCGATAGCGTGGGGATGCCGGGCGGCCGGGCGGCGTATGCTGTCCAGCATGCCGTTAGCGCCACTCTCGCCTCTGAAAAGAAGCATGCGTGCTGGCGTCAGTGTCGTCGCCATCGTGGCTGGCATCGTGCTGGCCTGGAATGCCTACACGGAGTATCAATGCGCCAGCGACCCAACCCGCGCCACCCCGGCGGCCAAGGCTGAAGCCATCAAGAATGGCTTCAGGCGCGTCTGCAAAAGCGATGTGCGCCGTTACGATATCGCGTTCGGCTCGCTCGACCGGGCGATCCGGAAACTGGCGTTTACCCCGGTTGACCTGACGCACACGCCGTTCGCCGCGTTCAGGAGCCTCGGCGGCAGCGTCGAATCGATCACGGATGTACCGGCGCGCCTGTATCGCGGCTTTCAAATGCCTGACGGGCATCGATTGACGCTGTCCGAACACGACATGTCCGCCGACGGCGTGCGCATCTACCGCCATCCCAAAGAAGAGCCCGAGCGGATCAACGGCTTGCGCGCCAGGTTGAACGTGATGGAAGTCAAGCCGGGACAGGCGGTTTCACACCTTTCCTGGGTCGAAGGCAGGCGCAGCTACGAACTGTGGATCGACGCCAACGTCGCCAGGGAGCCCTTGCGCGCCCAGCTCTTTGCCCTGGCCGCATCGCTGCCGGCGTCCGTGCCGGCCTGCGCCAATGAACCGCCCGAGCCGGGCGGTGACACGCCATGGCAGCGTTCTACTGCACCGTCGCCGACGATGCAGGCCAACATGGAAGGCGCGCAAATGACGAACAGGAGCCCGCGGCCATGCCGATGACTCGTCAGCAATTCACCCGAACTCACGCGCGCGCGTGCAGGCTAGCGTAATGCGGCAACCGGCGTCGCGGCCGCCAGCTTGCCGTCCGTATCGAGCCAGATCGCCCACCTCACCGTGCGGGTTGCGTAGCGCACCTGGTAGCAGTCCCAGCCCGCGCGATTGACGCCGTCAAACGTCACCGCTAGCACCCGGCCGTTGGCCTCGTTGAAGGCACGCTGCTGCGCCATCGACACGACCGCCTGGCGCAGAAATCCCGGCGTAAAATCCGCGGCATGCAGCTCGCCGACGGTGCGTGCGCCGATATTGCGACGCACGATGGCTTCGCCTGCGGGCAGCGGCTGCTGGCTGGCCACGCGCGCTGCCACCCAGGCATCGGCGCGTTCGACCGCCGTTGCGTCCACCCGCGACGCCGGCTGCGTAGCGACGCCGAGACCACTGAGCGTCAAGGTACCGGCAGTGCGGTCGAAGCGCGCGCGCAGGCCGGTGGCAGGCACGAAATAGCGGTCTTCGGCTTCCGGCAGCAGGCGCCAGCGCGACTCGGCGTTGATCGCTAGTTCCAGGCCGTCGGCGGCAACTGTGACGATGCCGATGCGGTGCGCATCGAGCTGGTAATAGCCTGCCAGTGCTTGCCGCGACGGCAGCGCTACCTTGGCGACCTGCGCTGCGCTGGCGCCCTGCGGCGGCGCGATGCGGGCGGCGACCACGCCGATGTCGAGCGCCGCCAACAACAGGACAGGCGCGAGCACGCGGTGCCAGCGCGCCGGCCGACGCGTCATCAGGCGCAGGCGTTGTTCGAGAAAACCGGCCGATTCGGTCAGCGCCGGGGTGATCACTGCCAGGCGCGGCGTAGGGGTACGCGCCGCATGGCTGCCGACATCGATCAGCGCGGCGCCGTAGTCCGCCAGCCGGTGACCCCGGGCCAGCACGCGCGCATCGCAATCGACTTCGATGGACAGGCGCAGCCGGCGCAACTGGTACCACAGCGCCAGGTTCCACGGCATGGCCACCAGCAGCAGCGCGACCAGCGCCAGCAGGCGCTGATCGCCCGCATCGATATGCGCTTGTTCGTGGGCCAGGACCAGGGTCTGTTGGCGGGGGTCCGCGTGCAACAGCCAGCCTGGCACGACGATCTGCGCACGCAACAAGCCGATCACTGCGGGGCCGGCGTCAACGCTGACCAGCACCGGCGTGCCGGCGATCATGCCCCGGCGCCAGCAGCGTTGGCGCCGGCGCAACGCCAGGCTGCTTGCAAGCAGCAGTGCAGCCGCCAGCAGCGAACCGAGCAGCGCGACCCGTCGCGCCACCTTGTCGATGTCGACCTGCACGCCGCCCGCCGGCGCGGTCCGCTCTGGTAGCCAGGCACGCGCGACCAGCGCTGGCGTGGCAGGAAAACCGGACAGCGCCAGCGTGGGAAGCAGCGCCGCGCGGGCCGGCCCGGCGCCGCGCTCGAGCAGCGCCGGCGGGTCACCGGCGCCGGTCGTGAGCAACGGCAGGACGACGCTCGCCACCATCGCCAGCGCCCAGATCCAGCGCCCCGCACGGCGCGCCAGCCGCGTGCCCTGCTCGGCCAACAGTGCCGCAAGCGTGACGACCATGCCCACTGCAACGGCGTACACCATCCACTGCGCGCTCATGGCTGCTCGCCCTTGTCGTGCGCGGCCAGCAAAGCGCGCAGCCGCTCGGCCTGCTCCGCCGTCAATTTCTGGTCAGTGACGAGGTGCGTCATCAACAAGTCGGACGATCCCTTGAACAGCTTGTCGGTCAGGTGACGCAGCGCGCTTTTGCGGGCTTGCTGCGGTTCGATCAGCGCGTGATAGCGATGCCCGCGTCCGGCCGCTTCATGGCCGACGTACTGCTTGGTTTCCAGGGTGCGCAGGACCGTGAGCACGGTGGTATAGGCCAGCTGGTCGGTCAAATGCGCCTGCACCTCGGCGACCAGGCAAGCGCCGCGGTCCCACAAGACTTGCATGACATCGGCTTCCCGATCGGTAAAGATAATCTCCATGGCGCCCTTTCAACTAAATGTTTAGTTGATCGTAGTCGCGGGTAGTGACGATGTCAACTATAATTCTAGTTGATAGTGTTTTCAGGGATACCAAAAGCGCAATGCGCCCATCGGCAGGATGGGGCAACAACCCGACAGGATGTTATGCATGCAATTTACTTTAAATGGAAAGTCGCCCCTGGTCGTGAGCGAGACTTCGAGCACGCCTGGCTGGAACTCACCGAACTTATCCGCGATGAGCGAGGTGGCCTGGGGTCGCGCCTGCACCGGTGCGCCGACGGCCACTATTTTGCGTATGCCCAATGGCCGTCCGAACGCGTCTGGGCGACCCAACCCGAGCCGAGTGCACGCATGGTCGCGCTGCGAAACCAGATGCGTGCCGTCGCTGAACTTGTCGATGGCCCACTGCGGGGTGACGTCGTTGCCGACCTGCTGATATCAGTCGCTCCCGACCGGGTGGAACAGGCTGGCGCTAGCACTGACTGACACTGGTGACAGGTGTGGGTCGTTATCCCATCATTTACCGGCGCGTACTTCGTGCACGAGCTTAGCGCACCAGCTGCAGGTTGGCCGGCGCGGCGCCGCCAGGCGCATCCTGGCGTGCCACGAAACGGTCGCGCCCGGCCGCCTTGGCCTGATACAGCAAGTCATCGGCCTTTTGCACCCAGTGCGCCGGCGCGTCGTCCTGTGCGCTGGCGTAACCCGTGTAGACGCCCAGGCTGATGGTCACGTGGCCAAACGGGCTGTCGGCATGCGCCAGCGCCACCGCGGCGATTTTCGCGCGGATGTTGCGCGCCACGGCGCAGGCGCCTTCCAGGTCGGTCTCGGGCAGGATCACGATGAATTCTTCGCCGCCGTAGCGCGCGGCCAGGTCGGCCGGTCGGCGCAGCCCGGCGGCAATCGCCGCGGCCACCTGGCGCAGGCATGCGTCGCCGGCCACGTGGCCATAGTGGTCGTTGTATTTCTTGAAAAGGTCGACGTCGCCAAGGATCACCGAACACGGCTTGCCATTGCGGCGCGCACGATCCTGCTCGGTGGTCAGCGTCTTTTCGAAATGGCGCCGGTTGGCCAGGCCGGTCAGGCTATCGGTATTGGCCAGCGCCTGCAGCGCCACGTTGTTCGATTCGGTTACGTCACGGGCGCGTCGCAACTCGTTCTCCAGCGCTTCGCGCACCCGCATCTGGCCTATCATACGGCGCGCGCCCCAGCCCAGCACGGCGATGGAGAACAGCACGATGCCACTCGTCTCGCCCATCGACACCCACCATTCGGCCAGGATCTCGGGCTTGGCCTGCGCGATGGCGACGATCAGCGGAAACCCCTCCAGGTGGCGATAGCTGTAGAGGCGTTCGATGCCGTCGATTTTCGACACCAGCATGACGGTGCCGACGGCCCCCTGCTCCTTGAACACCGTCGCCAGTGCACCGCCGGTCACCTTTGCGCCCAACATGGCCGGATTGTACGGGCGCCGGTACAGCAGTGTCCCGTCGTCGATCGCCAGGACGATGGTGCCGGTCTTGCCGACGTCGATGCTGTCGTAAAACTTGCGGAAAAATTGCAGGCTGAGCGAGGCCATCGCGACGCCGCCGAAACTGCCGTCGGGCCGGTCGATGCGGCGCGTCAGCGGAATGATCAGCACGCCGCTCGCGCGGCTGCGGATCGGACTGCCGACATGGGTGCCGCGATCCTTGTGGGTCATGTGGTAGCGGAAAAAATCGTGTTCGGCGTCGCGCCCGTCCAGCAGGGTCGGCAGCGACGTGACCAGGCGCGCGCCGTCGGGTGCATACAAAAACAGTTCCTGGATTTCCGGGGTGGCCGCGGCGATGTTGCGCAGGCGACCTTGCAGATGCGCGCGCGCCTCCGGCACCGCTTGCACGCGCTCGGCGCGTTCGACCATTTCGCCAAGGATCGCATCGCCCACCTTCAGCGAGCGCTCCGCATGCGAGGCCAGCGCGCGCGCCATGTTGCCGGTACGGATAGCAGTGTCTTGCAGCTGGCCGCGGTAAGTGGCCACCAGCCCCCACACGTTCAGTCCGACCAGCACGAAGCAAAAGCAGCCGATCAAAATGATCGTGCGCTTGATCATGGGCCGGCGGAGCTGGTCGAGTTGATCGATGGCGGACTGCGATTGCGTGTGCGTCATGCGAGTTAGTTGCAGTGGGTAAAGTAATTACAGTATGGCACGGCGGAGGCAAAAAAATCCGGCCATGCCATGAATTGTTGCAAATGATCACTTCTCACGCCCGAGAAACGACACAAGCGTGACAATCGTGTGCTTGTCACCATTCCTGACCAGCGCCCTGCGCCCGCACCGGTGCTGGCAGCACCGGTGCGGGCATTTCGAGGCTTGATCCGCAAGAAACTACTTTGGATGCTAAACTTATGCATTCCAATTTTACGCACCCGCATCAGATGACACCACCAACACTGCCAGATGACACCTACAAGCGCCTTGCCACGGCCTTGACGCAGGCGGCGCGCGCCTACCGCGCCGGCGCCGACAAGGTCGCGGCCGATTACGGTTTATCGGAAGCGACCGGCCTGCCGGTGATGCTGATCGGCCGCTTCGGCGGCAGCGGCGTGCGTCCCGGCGTACTGGCCGACGCGCTCGGGCTGGAGCCGTCGTCGCTGGTGCGCGTGGTCGACCAGTTGATCGAAACCGGCCTGGTGCTGCGTCACGACGACCCGGTCGACCGGCGCGCCAAAATCCTCAGCCTGACCGAGGCAGGCAAGAACACCGCCAGCCTGATGGAAAGCGCGCTGATCCCGTTCCGCCAGAACGTGTTCGGCGCGTTTTCACCCGCCGATGTGGAAACCTGCCTGCGCGTGCTGGCCGGCCTGCCCGAAGCGATCACCCACAGCAACGACGACACGGCAGCATGAGCCTGGTGTCACGGTCGGAGCTGCTGTTCTCCGTCAAATCTTTCGCGGCGGCGATGCTGGCCGTCTACCTGTCGATGCGCATCGGCCTGCCGCGCCCGTTCTGGGCCATGATGACGGCCTACATCGTGGCCGCACCCTTCGCCGGCCCCACCCGCTCAAAAGGGGTATATCGCGCCGGCGGCACGCTGCTGGGGGCGATTTTCGTCACGTTCGCCGTGCCGCGCCTGGTCAACGCGCCCGAATTGCTGTCGCTGGTGATCGCCCTGTGGATCGGCGGCTGTTTGTATGTCTCGCTGCTGGACCGCACGCCGCGCTCCTATATGTTGATGCTGGCCGGCTACAGCGCCGGCTTGATCGCCTTCCCGGCGGTGAACGATCCGGGCGCCGTGTTCGACATCGGCCTGGCCCGCGTCGAAGAAATCACGCTGGGCATGCTGTGCGCGACGCTGGTGCACAGCCTGGTATTGCCGCAGCCGTTCGGCCCCGTCATCCTGCGGCGCCTCGATGGCGCAATCGGCGATGCGCGCCACTGGATCGCCGATGCGCTGCATGCCAGCGGCGTACGCAATACCGACTTTGACCGGCGCAAACTGGCCGGCGACATCACCGAGCTGCGTTTGATGAGTACCCACCTGCCCTTCGACACCTCGCACCTGCGCTGGACCGCCAACGCCGTGCACGCGCTGCAGGAACGGCTGGCGCAATTCGTCTCCATCGTGTCGGGTGTCGAGGACCGTCTGCAAACACTGCGCGCGCTCGATGCGCAGGCCGTGGCGGCACGCTGGCAGGTGCTGCTCGATGCGATCGTCGCCATGACCGACGCACCCTACAGCGAGGTAGCGGCCACCAGCGCCGCACTGTACCAGCGCATCGACGCCCTGCCTGCGCCCGGCGCCGAGATCGACTGGATCGGCCTGCTGGAACTGAACCTGGCAGCGCGCCTGCGCCGCCTGGTCGACGCCTGGGTCGAAACCAGCGTCCTGCGCCAGCACATCGACGCCGGCGTGCACGGCAAATTGCCTGCCGCCGCGCGCCACCAGCCGGGCGTCACCACGGGCGGCCTGCACCTGGACCACGGGATGGCCGCGCTGTCGGCGTGCGCGACGATCGTCGCCGTGTTGATCTGCTGCGCGTTCTGGATCCTGACCGGCTGGCCCGCCGGCGCCACCGCGCCGATGATGGCGGCGGTGCTGTGCTGCTTCTTTTCGACCCAGGACGATCCGGTCCCGTTCATCAAGAGTTTTCTTGCATGGACCGTGTATTCGGTCCCCGCGTCCGCGCTGTATTTACTGGTGCTGCTGCCGGCGGTGCACAGTTTCGAGATGTTCGTGCTGATCTGCGCACCAGCCTTCCTTGCGATTGGCGTCCTGCTGGCGCGCCCGTCCACCTTTGGCCGCGCCATGCCGTTCCTGTTCGGAATTTGCGGCACGCTGGCGATGATCGACACCCACAGTGCCGACATGGTCACCTTCGTGAACGTCACGCTGGCGCAGCTGTTCGGCGTCGCGGTGGCGGCGGCCACCACCGGCCTGTTGCGCCGCGTCGGCGCCGACTGGACCGCGCGGCGCTTGTTGAAAGCCGGCTGGCGCGAACTGGCGCGCCTGGGCGGCGGCGAAAAGATCACGCTGGCGGCTTTCTCGGCGCGCATGGTCGACCGCATCGCGCTGCTGACGCCGCGCCTGGCGCAGGCCGGCGTCAGCCAGGCCAGCGGCGCCTTCAACGATTTACGCATCGGCCTGAACATGACGGTGCTGCAGAACGCGCGCGCCGACCTGGGCCCTGACGCTGCCGCGCTGGCGCCCGTGATGCGCCAGCTGGCGACCCGCTTCGCGCTGCTGCCCGCGCGCGACGACGCCAGCGAACGCCAGTTGCTCGCTGCGCTCGACCATGCCCTGCGCGCGATCAGCGCCGCTGCGCGCGATGCGGCGCGCGCGCGCGCGCTGGCCTCTCTCACCAGCGTGCGGCGCGACCTGTTCCCGTCCGTGCCCCCCTATCAACCCATGCCAACCGAAGGGAGCGTCGCATGATCGGCGAAGTGAGCCTGTATGGGCTGTTCCTTCCACCTTTATTGTTGCTGGCGCTGGCGGCGCTGCTCGTCACGCGCCTCCTGAAGCTGGTGCTGGCGCGCACGGCGTTCTACCGCGTGGTGTGGCACCCGGCGCTGTTCGACTTTTCCCTGTTCATTCTGGTGCTGGGCGCACTGACATACTTCACACGTAACTGGTCCTGACATGGCAACGAAAAAAATACTGGCGGCGACGAGCCGCATTCTGGTCACCCTGATAGCGAGCGCCGGCGCCATCTACGTCGGGGTGCAGCTCTGGCAGCACTACGAAGTGGAACCCTGGACCCGCGATGGGCGCCTGAAAGCCTACGTGGTGCAAGTGGCGCCCGACGTCACCGGCCAGGTCACCAAGGTGTACGTACACGACAACCAGCATGTAACAGCGGGCGACCCGCTGTTCGACCTGGACCGGGCCCGCTTCGAGCTGGCCCTGCGCCAGAGCGAGGCACAAGTGACGGCCGCCCAGGCCGCGCTGGGCCAGACCGCGCGCGAAAACAAGCGCAACACCGAGCTCGATGACCTGGTGTCGGCCGAGTCGCGCGAGCAGGGCCAGACCCGCGCCGACCAGGCCAGGGCGGCGCTGGCGCAGGCCATCGTCAACCGCGACACGGCCAGACTCAACCTCGAGCGCACACGCATTACCGCCGCCGTCGACGGCACGGTCACCAACCTCGACCTGCGCGCAGGCTCCTACGCCACCGCCACGCGGCCCGTGATGGCCCTGGTCGACAGCAGCTCGTTCTACGTCGAAGGTTATTTCGAAGAGACCAAGCTGCCCGGCATTGCGCTGGGCGACCGCGTCGACATCACGCTGATGGGCACCAGGACGCCCATTCACGGCCACGTCGAGAGTTTCGCGAGCGGCATCGCCGACCGCGAGCGCTCGATGGGCGCCAACATGCTGCCCAACGTGAACCCGACTTTTAATTGGGTGCGCCTGGCCCAGCGCATCCCGGTGCGCATCGCGCTCGATCCGGTGCCGGCCAGCGTGCGCCTGGTGGCCGGACTGACCGCGACCGTCAAGGTCCTCGGCGCCGCTCCAGCAGCCGCTTCAACAACAAAAATCGCTGCCACCACCAAGTGAGAGTCACATGAACCGCGCTACCCAAACTGTCACCATGACGCTGCTGGCAGCCGCGCTGGCCGCCTGCACCACCGTCGGCCCGAACTACAAGGTGCCGCAGGACGCCATCCTCAACCGCCCGGCCGCGAATGCGCCGTTCCTGGGTGCGTCCGGAACACCGTTCCAGTCCGCGCCCTTGCCACCCGCGTGGTGGCGCCTGTACCAGGACCCGGTACTGGAGCGGCTGATTGTGCAAGCGTTTGCCGCGAATACCGACCTGCGCATGGCCGCGGCGAACCTGCAGCGCGCGCACGCGATCGTCGAGCAAGTCGAAGAAAAGAAAACGCCTGATGTTGACGCTAAAATTGCGCCGCAATACGGTCGCGTTGCCGGGTCCTCGCTCGGCATTCCCGAGGTCTTGCCGCGCACCGGCCTGTACGAAGGCGATATCCGCGTGTCGTACCAGGTCGACATGTGGGGCCGCATCAAGCGCGCCATCGAAGCGGTGGAAGCCGACGCCGATGCCGCGCAGGCGGCCAGCGACCTGGCCCACGTGACAGTGGCCGCAGACACCACGCGGGCCTACGCCGAGGCTTGCTCGGCAGGTTACCAGCTGAAGGTGGCGCAGGCTACACTCGACCTGCAGCAGCGTTTTATCCAACTGACCGGGGAGCGCATCCGGCGCGGGCGCGGCACGGCACTGGAAACCAGTCGCGCCCAGGCCCAGTTCGAACAGCTGCGCGCGAATCTGCCGCCACTGGAAGCACGGCGCCGGGTCGCTCTGTATCGCCTGGCCGTGCTCACCGGCGCAGTGCCGGGCCAGTTCCCGGTCGACGTCGCGCAATGCGCCACGCCGCCGCGCGTGGCCGCCGCCATTCCCGTCGGCGATGGCGCGGCGCTGCTGCGCCGCCGTCCCGACGTGCGCCAGGCCGAGCGCCAGCTGGCCGGCGCCACGGCGCGCATCGGCGTGGCCACGGCCGAGCTGTATCCAAACATCAGCCTGGGCGCGTCGTTCGGCGGCGTCGGCATGAACAGCCAGTTCAATGACGCCAACACGTGGAAGTGGTCGCTGGGCCCGCTCATCTCATGGAATATTCCATCGCCGCGTTCCGCACGCACCCGCATCGCCGTCGCGAGCGCCGCCACCAGCGCCGCGCTCGCGCGTTTCGATGGTGTGGTCCTGAACGCACTGCGCGAAACGGAAAGCGCGCTGACCATCTATGCCCGCGAACTGGACCGCAACGCCGCCCTGCGCGCGGCGCGCGACCAGAGCGCACTGGCGGCGCGCCAGTCGGCCAGGTTATATCAGTTCGGCCGTACCGATTTCCTGTCGCAGCTCGACGCCGACCGCACCCTGGCGGCATCGGAATCGGCGCTGGCCGGGTCGGATGCGCAGCTGGCGCTGGACCAGGTGCAGCTGTTCCTGGCACTGGGCGGCGGCTGGGAAACGACGCGGGCGGTCGCCGCCGCGGTGGCTGTCAAGTCATGAGTGCATAGCGCTCATTTGCCAAAGAACGCATCGCCGATGCGTGTTCCGTCAAGTGGAATCGGCTCCCAGCGCTGTTCACGCTGGATATAGCGATAAATGCCGCGCCAGGTCGCCGCATACAGCAAGCCGGCGCTATTTTGGCGTATCACAAACACGACATCGAGCGGAGCGATGTTACGTGCTTTCAGGGGATCTGGCAGACCAGCCTGGAACGATTCCCAGCGCTGGCCGCCATCCACGCTGCGCACCAAGCCCGCAAAGGAACTGGCGTACATGATATCGTCGATCATGGCGATCAAGCTGGGCTGGAAGTCGGTTTCGCTATACCAGCCGGCATCAGGATTGTCCCCGCGCGAACGTGGCGCGCCAAAGTCGATCTTTCTCCAGCCACGTTCAGGATCATATCGATAGGCGACACTGCTTGACCCGTCAAGCGAGATGGCGCTGGCGTAGACGCCGTGCGTCAGCCCCGAGAACAAGCGCACATTCTGGATAAAAGGCAGACCGGCCAGGCGCGTCCAGTGCATGCCGAGATCGTCGCTCAGATACAACGCGTCCCGGGTTACCGCATACAGGTTGGCGCCGAAATAGACGATGGACCGGCACCAGTCCGTGCCAGGCAAACTGCCCAGCGCAGTCCGGACCGCGTTCGCACGTTTAAAAACGCCCGCGCCATCACAGCCATATTCGGACTGCCCCACGATGATCGGGTTCACGTCGTCGAAACGCGCATCGAGCACCGGCCATGCTTCCGGCGTCGTGGGATCCCATACGCTGCCGGTCGGACTGCCACGAAAATAGCGTTGATAGCTGGTCGACACGAGCAAGCCGTCACCAGGCCCGATATGGAACCGCGTGATCGAATTCGGCCGCGGCGGCGGCATTGCATGCGCCATCGAACAAAACATGAGCAGCGCGATACACGTCCACCTGCTTCTCCGGAACAGCCGTACCATCGGGTCGGCACCGCGTGTCGCGACAAGCTGCGCAATCGTTGTCATCATTTTTTCAACAGTACCGGTAAATGACCCCAGGTCGGGCAGATGATTTTAACCGCTCCGCACCCATCGCAGCCTCGGGGAAACGCCATCATATCGACACTGCGCTTCGAGTCGCCGGCGACGCGGCCGGGCTGGAACCGCGGCTGGGAAAGCGACTGGGGCACCTGTCCGAACTGGATTTCGCGCGAAGGCGCGCGGCGTCGACCACGAAGCCAAGCTGGTGTTCACCCGCATGCTGAGCGGCCCGATGGATGACACGCCGGGCACCCTGAGCCTGGCCGGTGGCCTTCCTCGATGCGGGCCAGCGCTACAGCGCCGAAATCTACCGCGACGGCGACCAGGCCGACTACCGCACAGCGCGCCACTTCGAACTGGTCACCGAAACGAAGACCGTGACGGCGCAGGACGTGCTGCAAGTACGCCGGGCGGCGGCCTGGCGATACACCTGACGCCGCAGCTTTGATGATCTAAGTAGCGGCCAGAGATTTACCGTGAATCGGCCACCCAATGTATGCGTTATCGTTGCATTTAAGACCGCAGTGCGAGGCAGAGCCGCAAGACACGGGACGTTTGCGGCTCTGCCGCGCATACTTTGACGTGCTGCAGATGGGTTATGGGTCCCGGCCTGCGCCGGGATGACGGTTTTTGGTAGGTTGGTGCAGGCAAGTTTTGCTTCATCACCACACATGAAATTTCTGATGCTTACTCAGTTCGCGCTTTGCAGCGCCGTGATGGTCAACCCGCCACCCGCCTTATCGGCCACGAACTGCACCTTGTCGCCCGGCTTGACCTGGTCGAGCATGGCCGGCTCCGCCACCCTGAACGCCATGGTCATCCCCTGCATGTTCAGGTTTACCAGCGGCCCGTGGCGCAAGGTGATCTTGCCCCCTTCCCTGTCGACTTTGACCACTTCGCCGTCGCTCATGGGCCCCGGCACGGTCTCTACAGGCGCGTCGTGATGCTGGTGCGCGGCCTCTTGCGCCTGTACGGCTGGCACGGCCAGCAGGCCAGCGACAAGGACGAAAAACAATTGCGTGCAAATGGTAAAAGGTTTCATGGTCGCCTCCTGAAGGATGGGATGGAATTCAGTGTTCATGGTGCCCCGCCGGCTTCTTGACAGTGACGACGGTGTCGCCTGGGTTCGCCGACGCTGACGGCGCGCTGGTGGCGGCCGGCAGCGCGCCGGTCCACTCGTGCGCGACGCTGCCTGTCGGATGCCGGTACCAGCCCGGGTCCTTGTAGTCGCCGCGCGCCTGCCCTGCCCGCACTTTCAAGGTCGTGAACATGCCGCCCATTTCGATGCCGCCGAACGGGCCTTCGCCGGTCATCATCGGCAGCGTGTTCTCCGGCAGCGGCATCTCCATGCCGCCCATCGAGCCGCCCTTGTCGCCCATCACCATGTAGTCGGGCAGCAGCGCATTGATCCGCTCGGCCACGCCGCTGTGGTCGACCCCGATCATGGTCGGCACCTGGTGCCCCATGGCGTTCATGGTGTGGTGCGCTTTGTGGCAGTGGAAGGCCCAGTCGCCCGGATTGTCGGCCACGAATTCGATCGCGCGCATCTGGCCCACCGCAATATCGGTGGTCACTTCCGGCCAGCGCGCCGTGGGCGGCACCCAGCCGCCGTCGGTGCCAGTCACTTCGAAGCGATGCCCGTGCAAATGGATCGGGTGGTTGGTCATGGTCAGGTTGCCGACGCGGATACGCACCTTGTCGTTCAGGCGCACCACCATCGGGTCGATGCCGGGAAAGGCGCGGCTGTTGAAGGTCCACAGATTAAAGTCGAGCATGGTGTTGACCTTCGGCGTGTAGGCGCCCGGCTCGATGTCGTAGGCGTTCAGCAGGAACACGAAATCGCGGTCGACTGCGTGCAGCGCCGGGTTTTTCGGGTGGGTGATCCAGAAGCCCATCATCCCCATGGCCATCTGCGCCATCTCGTCGGCGTGCGGGTGGTACATGAAGGTGCCCGCGTGTTTCGCGACGAACTCGTAGACGAAGGTTTTGCCGGGCCCGATGCCCGGTTGCGTGAGGCCGGTCACGCCGTCCATCCCGCACGGCAGGATCTGGCCATGCCAGTGCACGCTGGTGTGTTCCGGCAGTTTATTCGTCACGAATATGCGCACCCGGTCGCCCTCCACCACTTCGATGGTCGGGCCCGGACTCTGGCCGTTGTAGCCCCATAAATTGGCCTTCATGCCGGGTGCGATCTCGCGCACGACCGGTTCGGCCACCAGGTGAAATTCCTTGACGTTGTCCTGCATGCGCCACGGCAGCGTCCAGCCGTTGAGGGTGACGACCGGGTTGTAGGGGCGGCCATTGGGCGGCGACAAAGGCGCCATGGTCGCACTCGAGGCTTGGGTGACGGCTTCCGGCAGCGTGGCCGCGCCGGCGCGGGTGACCGCAGCGGCGCCGACCAAGGCAGTGCCGGTCAAAAACGATCGACGCGACGTCATGGTTGACCTTTCAAAGGGGTAGCGAATGCGGGCGGCAGGCGCCCGCCAAGGGCCGCCTCCAGCCTGGTTTGGGCGAGCCAGAAATCGCGCAAGGCGTCGATGTAGCCGTTCACGGCTGCGGCCTGCGCGCGCGAATCGGCCAGCAGTTCGAATACACTCATCAGCATGCCGTTGTAGCGCAGCATGGTTTCATCGGCTATCTTCTTGCGAAAGGGAATGACCTGGTCGCGGTAGTGGTGCGCCAGCTGGTACGCGCTGCGGTAATCCAGGTAAGCCTGGCGTGCTTCGCTGCGCGCATCAATCGCCGCCTGCGCGACCGTGTTCACCTGCTGCATGTACAGCGCTTCGGCTTTCGCCACGCGCGCCGTGCCCCAGTCGAACAGGGGCAGTTCCAGCTTGATCGCATAGCCGGGCGCCGTGGTCTCGCCGCTTTTGCTATTGCGCACGTAGTCCAGGTCGAGCACATTGATGAAGCGCGTCGTGCGCGTCAAGCCGAGCGCGGCAGCCGTCTGGGTGGCGCGCAGTTGCGCGGCCTGGATATCGAGCCGTTCACGCAGCGCAATGGCTTCGACGTCCGGCAGATCGAGCGGCATGGTGGGCAAATCCGGCAAGCGCTCGGGCAAACGGAAGGCCGAGTTGTTTCCCCACAAGCCCATCAGGCGCGTCAGGGCTTCGCGGGTGGACACGGCATGTTGTTGCGCGCGCACCAGGGCAGCGGCGGCGTCGGCCTGGAAGGCCTGTTCGCGCGCCAGGTCGAGCTGGCTGCTGTTGCCCACCTGCGCCATGCGCCCGGTCAGCGCGCTGCTCAGTTGAAACGCTTCATCGACCTGTTTGGCGTAGGCGACGCCCTGCGCTGCCGCCACCGCTTCCACCCAGGCCCGCCTGGTGGCCGCAGCGTGTTGCAACATCTGGCCGGCGACCAGCAGTTTGACCTGCTCGAAGCGGCGTGCCTCGATGCGACGGGCCAGCGGCGCCGTCAGCACCGTCAGGAAATTGAGGCCGACGGAACGGTCGATCTCGATAGCGCCGCCGGCGCGGGTGCGCTGGAACGAGAACGATGGATTCTGCAGGCGGCCGGCCTGCACCAGGTCGGCCTGGGCAATGCCGACGTCCCAATAGCTTGCCTGCAGCGCGCGATTGTTCAGCAGCGCGATTTGCACTGCGTCGTCGATGTGCAGCGGAGCCTGCAATTTGGCGCTCACCAGGCTGTCGAGCGCGCGCTGGTCGGCGTCATTGCGCACGATGCGCGCGTCCTTGCCGAGTCGGTCGCCAGCAACTTGCGCCACGCCGTTGAAGCCGCCGTCCGGGGTCACGGACGCGCAAGCGGTGGCCAGCACGGCAGCCAGCAAGCCGGTCAATCGAGTTGGATAGCTCATGAGTATTTCGCTGAAAGTAGGCGGCACTACCTGTTGGACAAGCGAACAGGCACAGCCATTGAGCAGGGCACGCAGCACCCCAAGGGGTTGCGCGGGCGCGTTCTGGTCAGGTCAGCGAGTTTTTGGGAGGTCGTTCCGGGAGATCGAGGTCAACTGTGGGCACATGGATGCCCTGAAAGACGAAGTCGGCCAGGGCGCAGGTTTCGCCCGGCACGCGCACCAGCGCGCTGACCGGCGCCATGACGGCGCCGAAACAGCAGCTGGCGCAGGTGTTGCACTTGCCGCCAGTGTGGTGTTGGGAAAAAGTCTGATCGGTGGCGTCAGCGCCCGCCGCCGCAGCGTGGTGCGGGGCTGTCTTCATCGAATCGCAATGTCCGGCCGGCATCGCCGCAGGCGCCGAGGCCTGCATCGGCGCGCACGTGAGCATGCTCGCCGCGGCAAACCCCTGGAACGGGATGGCGACGAACATCAGCCAGACGATGAGCGACTTGAACAGGTTTTTCACGGCTCGATTCTAGCACTCATGGTCGTGCCGGTACAGCCAGCGCGTCAGACCAAGGCCGTGAACACCCTGTCGGTGTTACCGTCGTGCGGCCATTACACACCCACGATCGACACCGACTTTGTATTCAAGTACGACTCCAGCGCCTCCGGGCCGCCTTCGGTGCCGTAGCCCGAATCCTTGATGCCGCCGAACGGCATCTCGGCGCTTGGCGCGGCGGGTTGGTTGATCCATACCATGCCCACTTCCATGCGGTTCATCAGCAGTTGGGCGTTCTTGATCGAACGGGTAAACGCGTAGCCGGCCAGGCCATACGGCAGGCGATTCGCTTCGGCAATGGCATCTTCCAGTTTGTCGAAGCCGCGAATGCCGGCGATCGGGCCGAACGGCTCATCGTTGAAAATACTGGCGTCGAGCGGGACATCGGAAAACACCGTCGGCGCAAAGAAATTGCCACTGTCGCCGACGCGCACGCCACCGGTGGCAAGCGTCGCACCTTTGGCCTGCGCATCCTCGACCACTTTCGCCATGGCGCTCAGACGGCGCGCGTTGGCCAGCGGACCCAGCGTGGTACCTTCGAGCAGGCCATCGCCCAGTTTCAGGCTCTCGGCATGCTGCACCAGCGCGCGCGTAAATTCTTCCTTGACGGCATTGTGGACGAGAAAACGGGTCGGCGAGATGCACACCTGGCCGGCATTGCGGAACTTGGCGCCGCCGGCGGCTTTCACGGCCAGCGCAACGTCCGCGTCTTCGGCGATGATCACCGGGGCATGGCCGCCGAGTTCCATCGTCACGCGCTTCATGTGCAAGCCGGCTAGCGCCGCCAGCTGCTTGCCGACCGGGGTGGAGCCGGTGAAGGTCACCTTGCGGATGATCGGGTGCGGAATCAGGTAACTGGAAATTTCGTGCGGGTCGCCAAACACCAGACCCAGCACGCCGGGCGGCAGGCCCGCGTCGACGAAACACTGCAGCAGCGCCGCGGGCGAGGCCGGCGTTTCTTCCGGCGCCTTGACCAGGAAGGAGCAACCGGTGGCCAGCGCCGCAGACAGCTTGCGCACGATCTGGTTGATCGGGAAGTTCCACGGCGTAAAAGCCGCGACCGGGCCGACCGGCTCCTTCAGCACCAGTTGCTGTGCGGCCGGATTGCGCGACGGGACGATGCGGCCGTACACGCGCATGCCTTCGGCGGCGAACCAGTCGATGATTTCCGCACCGGCCAGCACTTCGCCCTTCGCTTCGGCCAGCGGCTTGCCCTCCTCCTGCGTCAACAGGCGCGCGATGTCGGCGGCGCGCTCGCGCAGCAGCGTCGCCGCGCGGCGCATGATGGCGCCGCGCTCCACCGCAGGCAGCGCCCGCCACGTCTCGAAGCCGGTCTGGGCGGCCGCAAGCGCGCGGTCCAGGTCGGCGATGCTGGCGTGGGCCACGCTGCCGATCGTCTGGCCGGTGGCGGGGTTAAGCACGGGGATGGTTTTGCCGCCGAGGGCGTCAACCCATTCGTTGGCAATGAGCAGGCGGGTGTCGGGGTAGCTGGACGTCGTCATGGGGTGGGACTCCTGTAGGAAAGGCAACAATCTTACCGCGTCCGCCGGCTCTTTGCCGGCGATGCCGCTCATCGCCATATCAAACCTTCGCTGCACGACTTGCCGACGGCGCGCGCCCGGCGCTGGCCGCGGCCGTGCTGCCGGCGCGCGCGTTGTACCAGGCGATGCCGATCAGCTCATAGACTGCATACCAGGACCGGCGCATGCCCTCGGCACTGGGCACCCACGCGCTGAGGCCCTTCGCCTGGTCGCGGAAAAACATCGTCGGCGCCTCGACCACCTCGATGCCGGCGCGCTGGAACGCGACGCGGGCGCGCGGCATGTGCATCGCGTCGGTCACGAGCAGGATGCGCTTGATGCCATCGGCACGCAGCATCCTGACACTGAAGGCGGCGTTTTCGGCGGTATCGCGCGAGCCTGGCTCGATCCAGCGCACCGGCACGCCAAAGTCTTGTTGCAGCGCCACTGCCATGGCGTCGGCCTTGGCATATTCGCGTTTGGCCGGGTCCGGATCGACATTGCTGGCGCCATTGCCACCGCTGACCAGGACCGGCAATCCGGTCAGCCGGTACAGGTGCGCACCATAACGCAGGCGTGCCAGCGCGGTGACGTCGGGAATCGCGCGGTTGCCGTACTCGGGTGCATTTTCCAGCTGCCCGGCTGCCAGCACCACGATGGCCTGTGCGCCGGCGCGTGCGGGCGCCGGCAACGGCGCCGTCATGTCTTCGAGTGGCGTCACGAAAAAACTGGCGCCCGCGTTGCTGGACAGGATACACAGCACGGCGAACCCGGTTCCGGCGAGCGCGCGCCCGAAGCGCGGCCAGTGCGTCCAGAGCAACAGGCCCAGCACGATCAGCAGGAACAGGTTCGCGGGCGGCAGGATCAGCTCGCGCGGAATTCTGTTGAGCAGGTCGAATGCGGGGTCAAGGGTCATGGTGGAAAGAAGATCGGCAGAAGCCGCGAGTAGACCGCAGGCCGGACCTGGTCGTCAAGGGCAGATTATGCTCAGTGGCAATAATGTTGTCCGGCCATGAAAAAAGCCCTGACTTGCAGGGCTTTCGTGGGCAGTTATGCCGCCTTATCGCTGCGCTTGGGCAACACCCAATCCTTGCGCACGAAATGGCAGGTGTAGCCATTTGGATGCTTTTCCAGGTAATCCTGGTGCTCGGGCTCTGCTTCCCAGAAGTCGCCGGCAGGCTTGACTTCGGTGACGACTTTTGCCGGCCACAGGCCCGATGCGTCGACATCGGCGATGGTGTCGAGCGCCACCGCCTTCTGCGCATCGCTGGTGTAATAGATGCCCGAGCGGTAACCGGTGCCGCGATCGTTGCCCTGGCGGTCAGGCGTCGACGGGTCATGCACCTGGAAGAAGAATTCGAGCAGTTTACGGAACGACATGGTGTCCGGATCGAAATTGATTTCGATCGCTTCAGCGTGGGTGCCGTGGTTGCGGTACGTGGCGTTTTGCACGTCGCCGCCCGAATAACCCACGCGGGTCGACTGCACGCCCGGCAGTTTGCGGATCAGATCCTGCATGCCCCAAAAACAGCCGCCAGCCAGGATTGCTTTTTCTGTACTCATTCGCGTCCTCTCTATCTTGCAAAATAAAACAGGTCGGCGCCACTGCGCGCTTTCCAGCCATAATTGCCATATGCAGGCCGCTGGCGCGAATTTCAAGGCGCGCAAGGATGCGCCAGGTTCGCGACAATTAGAATACTATTGAGTCTTTTAATTAACTGCGCGACAACAATGCCTTCTCTTTCTACTTGTCTCGACGCGGCACCAGCAGTCCAGTCCTATATCGGCAAAGGCGCTGCGCTAAGCGCGCAGGCGCCGCCCGGGCATGCCAGCCTGGCCAGCGACCCACAAGGTGCGTTCTCCCTGCGCTATACCTTCGAGCGCGACATGGCAGTCGGCGACAAGCTTGCCTTGCGCTGCTGGATGGATGCCGAGAGCGTCGCACGTGGCCACTTCACGGTCACGCTGGGCAAGCGTGAGGCGCCAGGCCGGCAACGCTACGGCGAAGGCGATCAGCCCTTACCCTGCATTACCAGCTATTGCCGCGCCGCGCCCGGCCCCTGCAGCGGCAAGCTTCCGGTGCGCTTCGCGCTGGTCACGGCGCCGACCACCTTCCTGGCCGGCGACCGCCTGGTCGTCACGATTACCCTGGCCTGTGAAAAAGGATGCGAGAACATCATGCGCGGCCAGCTGTACTACGGCGCGGATCTGCCCAGCGGCCTGGCGTTCGACGCCACGCCCTTGCCTGGCAGCGCATAACAGCGCACGAATATATCCAGGGTCGCGGCCACGATGGCGTCGATCGCTTCGTCGTCCAGCACTGGCGCAACACCGAGCGCCGCACCGCGCAGCGGCTGGGCAATGAGCACGGCCGATACCAGTTTAAGGGCAGCCTCCGTGTCGTCGATGGCAAACACCCGGCCCACGGCCGGCTTGGCCAGCCAGGCGCGCAGCACGCCCACGGCATGCGACATTCCCAGCCCGTCATAGCTGCGCGCAATCGCCGGGGAGGTTTCGCGATGGGCGACCGCCATCAGGTAGATTCCCAGCCCCACCGGCCCCAGCGCCAGGCGCGCCCACATCGTCAGGTAGGCGCGCAGCTCGCCCAGCACGCCCTCCTCGGTGGCCACATCGCCGTGCAGCAAGGCATCGAGCTTCGCGCCCTCGCGCTGGATCAGGCCATGCATCAGCTCTTCCTTGCTGGCGACCAGGGTGTACACGGTCTTGCGGGCCATCCCGGCGCTGCGGGCGACCGCTTCGATCGTGAACGCGCCATAGTCGCCAGCATGCAGCAAGGCATACGCGCCGTCGTACAGCATCGCCAGGCGGGTGGCGCGGCTCTCGACCGGCGGCCGGCCGCGGCCGCGTTCCGGGAGATGCGATGGCGGCGTGGCGGATCTTGCGGCTGAGGACATGGCGCCAAGGATAAACGGGAGGAGCAGGAATTCTAACTGCTGACGGCTCATTGCGTCAGGAAGTCGACCAGTTTCGGGATGACGATCCCGGGCGCCTCCTCCATCAGCCAATGCCCGGAACCTTTGACCACCACGCCTTCGACGCTGGTGGCCACCAGCCGGCCCTGGGTGATGAGGAATTCGCCGCCCGCCTTTTCGCCGGACAGCACCAGCATCGGCATCGGCAATGGCGTGCTGGCAAAGAGCGCGAACTGTTGCGCGTCCTGCTCGAAGTTGCGGAAATATTCCATGCCGGCTTTCATGTGGCCCGGCCTGGCATACGCTTTTGCGTAGAAGCGGCGGTCCGCTTCGGACAGCGAACGCGTCTTGTCGGCGGCGAAATCGTTCCAGAAATGTTCTAAATATATGCGCTCGCGGCCGCTCACCAGCGCCAGCGGGGTCGGTCCGTAAAAGTGGAAGTGCCACAGGTCGCGCAGCAGCCAGACGTGGGTCCAGTCGCCCACGCCGGGCAAGAACGCATCCATCAGTGCGATGCGCCTGACGTCCGCCGGAAACTGGGCCGCATAGGCATACGCCACCATCAGGCCGATGTCGTGGCCCGCCACTGCCGCCGGCCCGAGTTTCAACGCGCCTGCCAGCGCGTGAATATCCCTGGCCATGTCGGCCTTGGCGTAGCCGGTTTCGGGTGCATCGGAGGCGCCGGCCCCGCGCAGATCGGGCGCGATCACCAGGTTGGTTTTGGCCAGTTGCTTGATCAAGGGGCGCCACATGTGCGACGTTTCCGCGTAGCCATGCAAGAGGATGACGGGCGCGCCCTTGCCGGCCACGAGGTAGTGCAGGCGCACGCCATTCGCCTCGGCATATTTACTGGCAATGTCCTGGGCGCCAGCGGCGCCGCAAAACAGCATGCAAACCGCGACGCGGCGCATGAACAGCGTTATGGAAAGCATGATGGTTCCCTGGAAGAATGGACGCTTAAACGGATCGGCCTGGCGACGCCAGGAACAATCTCGGTTCGACCCATCTTCTTGCAGGAGATTCCGGCGACGATTGCGGCGCTTGATGTGCCGCTAATATGCGTCGGTTCAGCGCTGGCGCGCTGGCGGCGCGTAGTCCGGCTTCGCGGCCAGCACCAGCGGGATGGCGAATGGACCCAGCAGGGACAGCAACATGGTTGAACGGGTCGACGTGCGGACGTGGCGACGCTTGGCGATGGCCAGGCACACAACGCCGGAAATGAGCCAGATCGAAGCAAATAAGTATGTCGTCATGCAGTACTCCTGATGATGGAAACCCTGGTTGATCGTGCCGCGGCTGGCAGATGCCGATCGACACCGGCCAGCCGTGAAGACCCACCATACCACCAAACCGCGGCGCGGTTTATTTCGTTGCCGCCCCACCCTTGGCCATCTGGCCGAACACGCCGTCGCGACGCACCCAGGCGTGGTACAGCGCAGCACCGAGGTGTGCCAGAATCGTCAGGAACAGCAGGTAAGCCAGCACGCCATGGAGCGGACGCAGAAAGCCGTAGATCACCGGGCTGTGCGGCAAAATGGCGGGCAGGTGCACGCCCGCGAACATTGGAATTGGATAGCCGCCGGCCGACAACATCGCCCAGCCGATCACCGGCATTGCCAGCATCAGGCCATATAACATCCAGTGCGAGGCCGTCGCGGCCCACACTTGCAGGCGCGGCAGGTCGGCCGGCAGCGCCGGCGGCCGGTTGCGCAGGCGATTGACCAGGCGCACGATGGCCAGCAGCAAGATCGCGATGCCGAGCGGGCGGTGCAGGTCGAGCAGTTGCTCGCGATGTTGCAGGGAAATAACCATGCCAGCGCCAATGAACAGCATGGCGAAGATGGCGGCCGCCATCGACCAGTGCAGCAGGCGGGCCAGCGGATTGAAGTGGCGTGGATCGCTCATTTTGGACTCCCGACGGCAGGTGCTTTGCCGGCGCTGATTTCGCGTTCGCGGCGATTGAAGGAGACAGAATACGCTGCCGAGCGGGCGTGCAGGACTGGATCATTGGTGCTCTTGATGCCTGTCGGCAGCATCAAAGGATCGAAGTTCAGGTCGCGGCATGGGCCGGTTTCCTGGGCTTCGGCGCGCACCATGGTGAGTGTCCCAATCGTTGTTTCCGGGCGGCTGTCGGGCCAGGCGATCGAGGGATTGTCGATGGCGTCGCCGGGCGCGGCGAATTGCATGACCATGTCCCAGACCAGGGGGCCGGCGGCCAGGCGCCGATCGAGGTCGGTGGCCAGAAAAGTGGGCTCGGCCATTTTCAGTTGTTCGGGCGTCATCGATGTGAACGGGGCGCGCGGGCGCATCGACCAGCGCACCGCGCGTTCGACGCCCTTGGCATCAACCAGGCGGAAGGCGTTGACGCCGTTGTAGCGGGTGTTGGCGAGGCTGTCGGACTTGGGCGACGTTTTGGCCCATTGCTGGAAGGCGAGAATTTCCGGATTGCTGGCCAGCACCGCTTGCATCCTGGCCGGATCGGGCTTGCCGGTGGCCGGGTCGGGGCGCCCGGCCAGATTCATGGCCTGAAAGGCTTCCGGTGTCGCGGTCGCAAAGAACGGAAAGCTGTTCATCGCGATGCGCCAGTCCTGGCCATCGTCGGTTTTGAATTGCACGGCCATGCCGCGCACCGGCGCGGTGTTGTCCGGCGCATACGGGTTGTTGCCCGGCGTGGAAAAGCGGCCCACGATCGCAATCGAGGGTTGCGCGAACGCGCGCGCGGTGGACAGCGCGGCCGCTGCGGGCGTGGGCGCGAAGGTACCCGCAAAACAGATGCCGCGGCTGTGCGCGCGGCGAAAGCCCGGTTGCGGCTTGCCGGACGATTCGGCCGTATCCATCATCTTTTGTGGCGTCAGCCCGTGCTGGCCAAACCAGCCGCCGGTAAAGGCGAACAGCGCGGCAATCGCTGCGACGATCAGGGCAATGGGCAACAGGAACAGCAGGGAACCGCGGGGCGGCGTGGGCGTGGGCATCGGATACATACTTTCAATAAAGATAACAGAATGAAACGGATTGTCGCATCGAATCTGTTAACTCGCCGTTCGTCTGCGCGCCAGCGCCGTAGCTTGCCTCAGCCGGGCGGCAGCCAGGCCGGCTTTTGCTGCGCAAACAATTCGTGCTCGACGCTGCCAGTCCAGGCTGGCTGCAGCGTACCCAGCGCGACGGCGACGCGTTCCGGCGTTGCTGCCCCACGCCAGTACAGCATCGAGCCGCACACGCTGCAAAAGCCGCAGCGACCCGCGCTGGACTTGGCAAATTCCGTGATCAGGCCGGCGCCCAGTTCGAGGCAAAAGCCGGCGGCATGAACATTGCCGTAGGAACCGGCGATGCCGTGCTGGCGCTGGCACTGGCTGCAGTAACAGTGGCTGGTGCAAAACAGCGGGCCCTTGGCGCGGTAGGCAACGGCGCCGCACAGGCAGGCGCCGCGCAGCACATCGGAAGGAAGATCGAACAGCGGCATGGCGCTAGCGCCGCGGCAGCCAGGTCGGCTTGCTCTCAACGTACAGTTCGCGCGTGACGGCGCCGGTCCAGGCCGGCTGCAAGGCGCCGAGCGACAGGGCAATCACCTCCGGCGTCGCGGGGCTGCGCCAGTACAGGGACGAACCGCAGGTCCGGCAAAACCCGCGCCGCGCCTGCCCTGACGACGCGTAGTCGACAATCAGGTCGGCGCCCTGTTCGACCACGTAGCCGCTGCTTGCGACATTGACGTAGGAACCGGCCGCGGCGCCGTGGAATTTCTGGCACATGGTGCAATAACAGTGGCTGGCACCGAGCGCCGGCAAGGCAGCATGGAACACGATGCCGCCGCACAGGCAACTGCCGTGCAACAAGTTGTCCTTGGTCGTCATCATGGCGCCGGCTTCCGTCGAAGGTGTCAAGCTTCGACAGTAGCACAGCCTTGCGCGTGCGGGCGCAGGGTACGCTGCGCAATCTCGGGGCCGGGCGCGTCAATCCAGCCGCCCTGCGTGATGGCGCCGATCGAAGATATCTTCAATGCGAGCGCGCGCCAGGACGCGCAATCGGCGCGGGCGGCGATGCGGATTCATTTAAGTAACAGCAAGGAGCGCTTGCGCAAGGCGCAGGAGCAGCGCGAGGGCGGCGTGGCCTGATCGCGGCGCGGCCTGATCGCGGCGCGGCCTGATCGCGGCGCGGCCTGATCGCGGCGCGGCCCTGACGCTTTTTTCAAGCGCGCCACACCACGCGCCGCGCCAAGCCGTTTTTTACATTGCGCCGCTTGTCCTCTGATTTTATATGTTGTACGATGTCTGATAACATACCGCGTTCGCTCGCCGGCCGCCCTGAACCACCTCACTCGCTCAACCATGATTGGAGACATCAACATGTTTACCCCACAAGACCTCAAACAAATCCTGTCGTCCGGCCTGCTTTCCTTCCCGATCACCGACTTCGACGCCCAGGGCGATTTCGTCGCCAGCACCTACGCCGACCGCCTCGAATGGCTGGCCCCGTATGGCGCCACGGCCCTGTTCGTCGCCGGCGGCACCGGTGAATTCTTTTCGCTCACGCCCGAGGACTACACGCAAGTGGTCAAAGTGGCCGTGGAAACCTGCCGCGGCAAGGTGCCGATCCTGGCCGGCGCCGGTGGCCCGACCCGCATGGCCATCAAGTATGCCCAGGAAGCCGAACGCCTCGGCGCCCACGGCATCCTGTTGATGCCGCACTACCTCACGGAAGCGAGCCAGGACGGCCTGGTCGAGCACGTCGCTGCCGTGTGCGCCTCCGTCAAATTCGGCGTGGTCATCTACAACCGCAACGTCTGCAAACTGAACGCCGCCTCCCTGCTCGAACTGGCCGACCGTTGCCCCAACCTGATCGGTTTTAAAGACGGCGTGGGCGAGATCGAAACCATGGTCACCATCCGCCGCAAACTGGGCGACCGTTTTACCTATCTGGGCGGCCTGCCGACCGCAGAAGTGTATGCTTGCGCTTACAAGGCGCTGGGCGTGCCGGTGTATTCGTCGGCCGTGTTCAACTTCATTCCGAAAACTGCCATCGAATTCTATGAAGCCGTGCGGACCGACGACTTCGCCACCACCGAACGCCTGATCGACAGCTTCTTCCTGCCTTACCTGGACATCCGCAACAAAAAGGCGGGCTATGCCGTCAGTATCGTGAAAGCCGGCGCCACGCTGGTCGGCCACACGGCCGGTCCGGTGCGCACGCCGCTGATCGACCTGAATATGCAAGAATGCGAACAGCTCGATGCACTGATCAAATCGCTCGGCCCGCAATAAAGGAGATCCCCATGCCCCCTGCCCTGAACGGCCAGCTGCTCATTGGCGCTGCCAGCAGCGCCGGCAGTGCGGCGCCGCTGCGCGCCGTCAACCCGGCCACCGGCGCACAGATCGACCCGGCATTTAGCACCGCAACCGTGGCCGACGTCGCCCGTGCCTGCACCCTGGCCAGCCAGGCCTTCGACACCTATCGCGCCACGGCCCCGGAAGCGCGCGCCGCCTTCCTCGAACAGATCGCCCAGAACATCGTCGATATCGGCCCGGCCCTGATCGAGCGCGCCATGCTCGAATCCGGTTTGCCGCAGGCCCGCCTCGAAGGCGAGCGCGGCCGAACTGTGAACCAGTTGCGGCTGTTTGCCAAAGTCGTGCGTGATGGTCACTTCCTCGGCGCCGCGCTCGATGCCGCGCTGCCGGAACGGGTACCGGCCCGCCCCGACCTGCGCCTGCGCAAGATCGCCCTGGGCCCGGTCGCCGTGTTTGGCGCGAGTAATTTCCCGCTGGCTTACTCGGTGGCTGGCGGCGATACCGCGTCGGCGCTGGCGGCCGGCTGCCCGGTGGTGGTCAAGGCCCACGGCGCCCATCCGGGCACGTCCGAGCTGGTCGGCCGTGCAATCCAGGCCGCCGTGGCCGCATGCGGCTTGCCGGAAGGCGTGTTTTCGATGTTGCATGGGGATGGCCGCACCATCGGCCAGGCGCTGGTGAGCAATCCGGCCATCAAGGCTGTTGGCTTCACCGGCTCGCGCCAGGGCGGACTGGCACTGGTGCGCGCGGCTGCGCAGCGCGAGGAACCGATTCCGGTGTACGCCGAAATGAGCAGCGTGAACCCGATGTTCCTGTTGCCGGCGGCACTAGAACAGGGCGCCGCCAAGATCGGCGCCGGCTTCGTCGATTCGCTCACCCTCGGCGCCGGCCAGTTCTGCACCAACCCGGGCCTGGTGATTGCCCTGGCTGGCCCGGCGCTGGACAGCTTTATTGAAGCGGCCTCGACAGCATTGCACGAGAAGGTCGGCAGCACCATGCTGACGCCCGCGATTCACGCCGCGTTCAATGAAGGCGTGGCCAGGCTGGCGGCCGAGCCAGGTGTTTCGCCAGTTGCGCGCGGCCAGGCGGGCAGCACCGTGCACGCCGGCCAGGCTGCCCTGTTCGTCACCGGCGCGGCCAATTTCATCGCCAACCCGACACTGGAAGACGAGATCTTCGGCGCCGCCGCACTGATCGTGCGCTGCGACGACATCAGCCAGTTCTACCAGCTTGCCGAACACGTCGACGGCCAGCTGACCGCCAGCCTGTTCCTGGTCGAAGCCGACAAGGCGCTGGCGCGAGCCCTGTTGCCAGCCCTCGAGCGCAAGGCCGGGCGCGTGCTGGTGAACGGTTTCCCGACCGGCGTCGAGGTGTCGCATGCGATGGTGCATGGCGGCCCGTTCCCGGCCACGTCCGACAGCCGCAGCACCTCGGTGGGCGCCGCTGCCATCGACCGTTTCCTGCGCCCGGTCAGCTACCAGGACTTCCCGGCGTGGCTGTTGCCGCCTGCATTACAAGACGACAACCCACTCAAATTGTGGAGACTACGCAACGGGGAATTAGGCCAATCCTAGTTGATCGGTTAAACTGCGGCCATTACCCTTGGACAACTATAACGGAGCACCAATTGAATAAGAACATCATCCTTACCGCCATCTTGCTTGGCACCACCGGCATCGCTGCCGCCCAATCGTCGTCGGTCACCATCTACGGTATCGTCGATGCCGGTTTTGTCGCTGAACGCGGTGGCGCAACCACGAATAACAAAATCACCAGCGGCGCCGCATCGGCTTCCCGCCTTGGCTTCAAAGGTTCGGAAGATCTGGGCGGCGGCACGTCGGCCATCTTCACCCTGGAATCGGGCGTGAAGATCGACACCGGCGAACTGGACGCGACCAACACGCTGTTCAATCGCCAGGCATTCGTCGGCCTGAAAACCGTCAACGGCACCGTGACGCTGGGTCGCCAGTACACGCCATACCACAACGCGCTGGCGCAAGTCGGCGATCCGTTCGGTACGGGTTACGCTGGCGGTTCGAAGAACCTGTTCCCGGATTCGGGCACCAACGTTCGTACCAGCAACACCGTGCTGTACACCTCGCCAACCATTTCGGGCTTCTCGGCTGACGTGGCTTACGCGTTCGGCGAGCAGGCTGGCAACAACGACGCCGGTCGCCAGTTCGGCGGTTCGGTCGGCTATGCCAACGGTCCATTGAATGTGCGCGTTGTGTACAACAACAAGAACACGGATGTCGTCGCCGTCGGCACCACCGCCGCCATCAGCCGCAACATCGCCCACAACACCCTGATCGTTGCGAACTACGATTTCGGCGTGTTGCGCGCTTACGTGTCGGCTGGTTTCGACAAAGGCACCAGCAGCGCCCCACTGGGCAACGCAACCGCCTACGGTCGCACTGCAGTCGCTTCGCTGGACGGCAATGAATTCCTGTTCGGCCTGTCGGCACCAGTCATGTCCGGCACCCTGCTCGCTTCGGTACAGCACAAGAACGACAAGGGCAACCTGAACCAGGATGCAACCGGTTGGGGCCTGGGTTACCTGTACCCACTGTCGAAGCGTACCAACCTGTACGGCGCGTACGGTTCGATCAACAACAAGAACGGCGCTGGCTACACGGTGGCGAATAACACCGAAACAGGTAGCGGCGACAAAGCCTTCAATCTGGGCGTGCGTCACTCGTTCTAATCCCGCTCCCCGCGCAGGCGGGGACACATACCACCTTCGTGTAGTGTGACCACGAATCGAAGGTGCGATAAAAAAGCGCCAACCAGAGCAATCTGGCTGGCGCTTTTTACATGGCGCTGTTCGGGTTAAGCGGCTTCATACGGTTGCCCGGATCATGCGGAACACATCGCTTAAACGCAGGCCGTCGCTGCGGCCGGTTAAATAGCGTTCGCTCAGCGACTGCGGTGAGAAATGCGCAATTTGGCGGAAGCCGAACTGGCGCAAGAGGTGTTCAAAGATCTCGGGATCGAAATAGCTTTGGAGGGGTTCGCCCTGCGCTGCCAAGCCCGCCGCCATCATCTCCAGGCCGGTGCGTTCGCTCAGTGTGAGCCGCTCAGGTTGCATCAGGTAGTCAAACACGATGCCGCTGCCCGGTGCGCAGGAGGCGATATAACGCAGGGTATGCAGAACGACCTGCGTCGTCAGGTACATGCTCACGCCCAGCCAGCAAAAAGTGACCGGCAGATCCGCATTCAAGCCAGATGCAAGCAACCCTTGCTCCAACGTGGTTTCCGCGAAATCAATCGCAACATAGCGCAGCCTGGCTGGTTCGGCGATGCCCGCCGTCCTCAGGCACGCGCGTTTCCAACGCTGCATGGCTGGCAGGTCGACCTCGAACAGATCGGCATCGGGATGCGCGCCGGTGCGGTAGGCGAACGTATCGAGGCCGGCGCCCAGGATGACGTACTGGCGCACGCCTTCACGCTGCGCTTGTAACCAGCTGTCCTCAGCGAGCCGGCTGCGCACCGCCATCGTGGCACGCATCACGTTGGAAACCGGGTTGCTGTAACGACCGGGGTCGGCACGCATCTCGGCCTCCTGTGTCGGCCCCAGGATCGTCAATGCCAGCGGGTCATCCAGAATGCGCGGGATGTCGAGCAACTGGTGCGCGGCGCGCAGCGTGGCGGTCATGCGCGCGCTCGGTTTCGGGCTGTCGTCGCGGATTGCATCCTGGTTGGCGGGCGGCCGGTGCAGATGCATCAAGGCGCGCTGCATGAAGACCGTTAATCCCATATCGATATTTGCCGACAATCCGGGTTCGCGCGCGAACGCACTGCGGACTTTTCCGTCCAGCGCGGCGTCATCGCCGGCGTAGGTGGCGCGAAACAGCGCGGCCCAGCGAAGCGCCAAGTCCTGCACTGCAGCGTCATGCGGCGCCGCGCCGGCGCTCATCTGCTGCGTGGCCTGCCCGATCAGCACTGTCCAGTCGCCGGCATGGTCCAGCATGCGCTGACGGACCTCGAATAATTCGCTTGGCGACAGGTAGCTGGCGAACAGGTCGGCGCGCTGTGCGATGGCGACGCCGTCCACCACGTCTGGATGATCGCTGGCCGATTGGGCGGATTGATGGCTTTGCATGTGTGATCCTTTCAAGGAAACTGTCATGCAAGGCACTCTAAAGCCTCACCTTGGGTCAGGCTCAAGCAAAAAATAATCAATCGGCGCGCCAAGGATGCGACAAATGCAGGTCGCCCGAAATGTAGATCGCCCTGAAATCGTTCACATTCGTCAGGGTCGGCCCGCACACCACCGAGTCACCCAGCGTCTGAAAAAAACCGTGCCCGTCGTTGTTCGACAAACTGGCACGCGGCTTGATCCCCAGCGCCCACGCGCGCGCAAGCGTGTCGGGCGACATGATGGCGCCCGCAATCTCTTCCTGCCCGTCGACGCCGTCGGTATCGCACGCAATCGCATACGTACCGGCCTGGCCGTTCAGGGCCACCGCCAGCGACAACAGAAATTCCACGTTGCGCCCGCCGCGCCCATCGCCGCGCACGGTGACGGTGGTTTCGCCACCCGACAGCAGTATGCACGGCGTGATAAACGGCTGGCCGTGCAGCGCCACGTTGCGGGCGATACCGGCCATGACAATACCGACGTCGCGCGCTTCGCCTTCGATGCTGTCGCCCAGAATATGCACCGGCACGCCGGCGCCACGCGCCACCTCGGCGGCAGCTTCCAGCGAGCGCAGGGGCGTCGCAATCATGCGCGTTTCGATACCGGCCAGGCGCCCATCGCCCGGCTTGACCGACTCACCCTGTCCGCTTTCCAGCAAGGCGCGCACGGCGCCTGGTAGCGCGATCTGGTAGCGCTGCAGTATCGCCAGCGCGTCCAGGCACGTGCTGCGGTCGGCGCTGGTCGGACCGCTGGCAATGTCGGCCGGATCGTCCCCCGGCACGTCTGAAATGAGCAGGGTCACCACGCGCGCCGGATGGCAGGCCGCGGCCAGGCGCCCACCCTTGATGGCGGAGAGATGCCGGCGCACGCAGTTCATCTCGCCGATCGTCGCGCCGCTTTTGAGCAGCGCGCGGTTGATTTCCTGCTTGTCCTGCAGGCTCAAGCCGTCAGCCGGCAACACCATCAGCGAGGAACCGCCGCCGGAAATCAGGCAGATCACAAGATCATCTTGCGTCAGGCCAGACACCAGCTCCAAAATGCGCTGCGCGGCCAGCACACTGGCGTCGTCCGGCACCGGATGCGACGCCTCCATGATGGTGATCCGTTCGCACGGCACCGCATATCCGTAGCGCGTGACCACCAGGCCTGCCAGTTCGCCCGGCCAGTGCTGCTCGAGGACGCGTGCCATTTCCGCCGACGCCTTGCCGGCACCGATGACGATGGTCCGGCCACGCGGCGGCGCCGGCAAGTGTGGCGGCAGGCAATGCGAAGATTGCGCCGCTTCCACTGCCGCATCGAACATCTGGCGCAACAGCGCGCGCGGATCGGTCATCTGCTTCTCCTGCTGATTTTGTTAAGTGCAATTATGCGTCAGCCGGCAGCACAGCGCCAATCTCGTCATTTGGCTTCTGGCGCACGCACCAGGCACGATCAACGATCGAAACTCGGGCGCTTGTTATCGAACTTCCAGCCCGGGAAAAAGTACTGCATCGCGATGGCGTCGTTGCGCACGCCCAGGCCCTTGGCCAGGTAGAGCTGGTGCGCCGCTTCCAGTGCATCCAGGTCGATGTCGACGCCCAGACCCGGTTTCGCGGGCACGGCAATCTTCCCGTCCACGATCTGCAACGGCTCTTTGGTCAGGCGCTGGCCGTCCTGCCAGATCCAGTGGGTGTCGAGCGCCGTGATCTTGCCCGGTGCGGCGGCGCCCACCTGGGTAAACATGGCCAGCGAAATATCGAAGTGGTTGTTCGAATGGGAGCCCCAGGTGAGGCCCCATTCGTGGCACATCTGCGCCACCCGCACGGAGCCCTGCATGGTCCAGAAGTGCGGGTCGGCCAGCGGGATGTCGACCGAATGCAGCTGGATCGCATGGCCCATTTCGCGCCAGTCGGTGGCGATCATATTGGTGGCCGTCGGCAGCCCGGTGGCGCGGCGGAACTCGGCCATCACCTCGCGGCCGCTGTAGCCATTCTCGGCGCCGCAGGGATCTTCCGCATAGGCCAGCACGTGACCCTGGTCGCGGCACAGGCGAATCGCTTCGGTCAAAGACCAGGCTCCGTTTGGGTCGAGCGTGACACGGGCGTCGGGAAAGCGCTCGGCCAGTGCCGTCACGGCGTCGATCTCTTCGTCGCCGCGCAGTACGCCGCCCTTCAGTTTGAAATCCTTGAAGCCGTAGCGCTGATACGCCGCTTCGGCCAGGCGCACGATCGATTCCGGCGTCATCGCCTTTTCGTGGCGCAGGCGCAACCACGCGTCGGGGTTGTCCGGGTCGCTGTCGTAGTCGAGGTCGGTGGCCGCGCGGTCACCCACATAGAACAGGTAGCCGAGCATCTCGACCTGCTCGCGCTGCTGCCCCTCGCCCAGCAGGGCGCAGACCGGCACGCCGAGGAATTTACCCAGCAGGTCGAGCAGCGCCGATTCGATGGCGGTGACGGCGTGGATGGTGACGCGCAGGTCGAAGGTCTGCAGGCCGCGCCCGCCGGCGTCGCGCTCGCGGAAGGTGGTGCGGACCTGGTTCATCACGCGTTGGTAATTGCCAAGCGACTGGCCGAGCACCAGTTCGCGCGCGTCCTCCAGCGTTTGCCGGATCGGCTCGCCACCGGGGACTTCGCCGACGCCGGTATTGCCCGCACTATCAGTCAGAATCACGATGTTGCGCGTGAAATACGGGCCATGCGCGCCGCTGAGGTTGAGCAGCATGCTGTCGCGCCCGGCGACCGGCACCACGCGCATGGCGGTGATGGTCGGTGCGTTGGTCGCGTGTTGTTCAATAGGGGATGTTGGCTGCATGAAGGTCTCCTCGATGGTATAGTTATCAGTCATCATACAACAAACTCGAGTATAGATTCCATACCAAACATGAACAGCATCGATCCCGCCCTGCTGGTCGAGCGTATCGTTCACAACTGACCAATGTCATCGTACAAATCGGCCGTCGCTACGGGCCGCAGCGAACATTCTCGTATTCGATTGCTCCCTGTGATGTAAGCTGCGGCCCATGCAAGATATATCCAGACACGCCCCACCCCCGCTGGCCGCATCGCGCCCCGATACACCTGAGGCGCTGGCCGTGGCCATGCGGGCGCGCACCGAACGCGATGCACAGGTGCGTGGCGTCGCATCGATTGCCGCCATGCGCGATGCAATTCGTGCGGCGGCGCGCGCCCTGCCCACCATCACCGACATCGCGCGCATCGAGCGGCCCGACGCGGCGGCGTTTCGCGCGCGCGCCGCGCTCGGCCTGCCCTTCCTGATTACCGGGATCGCCAGGCGCTGGCCGCTGTGCGACCTGACCCGCGCCGACTTGCGCAAGCAGTTCGGCCACCTGCCCGTGCGCGCGCGCGTGGGCGACTACGTTGACACCGCATTCGCGCCCGACCGCGCCATGCAGGACATGACCCTGGCGGCCTATCTCGAGCTGGTCGACAACACGCCGAGCCGCTTGCCGCCCTACCTTGGCAACCTCGAACTGCGCGCGCTGAACCGCCTGTGCCACTGGCCGACCTGGTTCGACAAAATGGGGCCGCCGCGCTTCTGGCTCGGCCCCGCCGGCACCGTCACGCCGCTGCACTGCGATTACGATGACAACCTGTTCGCCCAGCTCTGGGGCAGCAAGCGCATTTTCCTCGCGCCGCCACACCACGACGCTTACCTGTACCCGAAGGAGGCCAACGCGATCCTGTCCGGCTCCCCGTTCGACCCCGAAGCGCCCGACTTCGAGCGTTATCCGCTGGCGCGCCAGGCCAGCCTGGTCGCATGCACCGTGGCAGCTGGCGAGATGCTGTACGTGCCGGCTGGCTGGTACCACCAGGTGCTCGCGCTGACGTTTTCGCTGTCGTCGAACCGCTGGGCGCGCGCCATGCCCGCCGCCCTGGATGCCGCCACGGCGCGCCAGCTGGGCAGCACAAGCAGACCGTAATTTTTTGTTGCGCCGGGCGCGACGAGCGGTTTTTTTGCCCCGACCTTCCTGTAAAATCGACGCACAATCCGCCGCGTTTACCGGGAGTTGAAGTGCATAGATATGTCCTTGGACTGTCGCTGTCGCTCTTGTTGACTGGCCTGCTCACGCCCCTGTGCGCCGGTGCCGCCGCCGCCAGCCCCGTCGTCATCACCTTCGCCGAGGCGCCGGTGTACCTGTGGCGCGATACCGGCCGGCTCATTGCCGGCCGCGGCACGCCCCTGCAAGCGAACGACCTGGTCGACGCAAGCGAACGCACCATCCAGCTGGTCGCCGCCGGCTCGACCATCGCGCTCGGTCCCGACTCGCGGCTGTTCGTCAAAAGTGCCGCCGAACTGGTGCTGCTCAAGGGATGGCTGAAAGTACGCGGCGCCCCTGCGCAAGGCGTAAAACTGCGCACGTCGCTGCTGCAGTTCGACAGCAGCGGCGCCACTGTCACGCTGCATGCCGCGCCCGGGAGCGCCGAGCTGTTCGTCGAATCGGGCGAGGTGCCCGTGACCGAACTGGTCGCCGGCAAAGCGCAGCGCAGCACGCGCCTGCCGCGTGAACAGTTCGCCGTCAAAAGCGCTGCGCTGCCGCTGACGCTGGCAAGTCACCCGCCCAAGGCATTTCTGGCAGCCATGCCGCGCGCCTTGTTCGATGCGCTCGTCAGCGTGGCCGCCAGCGGCCCCGCGAATACGCCCAGGCGCGAGCGCGCTGCCACCTTCGACGAGCTGGCGCCGCTGCTGGCCGAGCATCCCGCCCTGCTCCAGCAAGTGCAACGCCGCTTCCAGGGGGCGCCGGCGCGCGGCCCGCGGCCCCGGCTTTCCAACGCTTTGTTCTGAGGACACCCATGAAGCTGTCGATCGCCGCAAAATTCAACATCGTTTTTTTGACCGTATTCGGCATCGGCTTCGGCGCCGCCTGCGCTGTCACCGACTATCTGCTGCGCGAGAACGCACGCACCGAGACGCTGCAAAGCGCGCGCGTGCTGATGCAGTCGGCCATGGCGGCGCGCGGCTACACGGCCTCGCACATCGTCCCGCTGCTCGAAACGCGCCTGAAATACGAATTCCTGCCGCAGTCGATTCCGTCGTTTGCCGCCACCGAGCAGCTCGGCCAGCTGCTGAAACAGTATCCCGATTTCAGCTACAAGGAAGCCACGCTGAACCCCACCAACCTGCGCGACCGCGCGGCCGACTGGGAGGCAGACCTGATCAATACCCTGCGTGCCAGGCCCGCCTTGCTGGAGCTGGTCGGCCAGCGCAATACCGCCATCGGCCCCGCGCTGTACGTGGCGCGCCCGCTGCAAATCAAGGATGCGGCCTGCCTGCGCTGCCACAGCGTGCCGGACAACGCGCCCAGGACGATGCTCGATATTTATGGCCGCAACAACGGTTTCGGCTGGAAGCACATGGAAATCGTCGGTGCCCAGGTGGTGTCGGTCCCAATGGATGTCCCGCTGAAACGCGCCAGCGCCATGCTGCGCACCTACATGCTGTCGATGCTGGTCATCTTCGTCTTCCTGCTCGTTGCGCTGAACGTCATGGTGCATTATTTCGTCACGCGCCGCATCTCTGCCATGTCGCGCCTGGCCGACCAGGTCAGCCTGGGCCAGTTCAACGACGAAGCGTTCGACGTCAAGGGCCACGATGAACTGTCGGCGCTGGCGCAGTCGTTCGCGCGCATGCGCGCGAGCCTGGCGTCGGCCATGAAAATGCTGGAAGAATGAGCTGGCCGGCATGATCCGCAACCTGGGCAAATACCGCATCGACAGCGTGCTGGGGAAAGGCGCCATGGGGGTCGTCTACAAGGCGTTCGACCCGTGGATCGAGCGCGTGGTGGCGCTCAAGACCATCCGCAAGGAACTGTTCGCCGACGGCCAGCAGCAGGAACTGATCAACCGTTTCAAGAACGAAGCGCAGGCTGCCGGCCGCTTGCAGCATCCGAACATCGTGATGGTGTTCGACTACGGCGAAGACGCCGAGTCAGCCTATATCGCCATGGAATTCGTCGACGGCACCCCGCTCGACGCCCTGCTGCAGCCCGGCCAGCCAAGCGCGCCTGCGCGCGTGGCCGCATGGATGGGCGACCTGCTGCAGGGGCTCGAGTATGCCCACGCGCGTGGTGTGGTGCACCGCGACATCAAGCCGGCCAACCTGCTCATCACCTCCGGCGCCCAGCTCAAGATCAGCGACTTCGGCATCGCCCGCATCGAGTCGTCGACGCTCACGCAAGCGGGCGCGCTGGTCGGCACGCCCAGCTACATGTCGCCCGAACAGTTCCGCGCCGAGCCGGTCGACGGCCGCGCCGACATTTTTTCGGCCGGGATCGTCCTGTACCAGCTGCTCACCGGCGCGCGGCCCTTCGCCGGCACCGCCGCCACCGTCATGCAGCAGATCATGAACGAGCAGCCCGCCGCGCCGTCGCACGTGCTGCCCGTGCTGGGGACGCGCTTCGACCGGGTCGTCGCCACCGCAATGGCCAAGGCGCCGGCGCAGCGCTACGCGTCGGCGCGCGCGTTCCATGCGGCGCTGCAGGAAGCGCTCGATGGCAACCCCGATCCAGACGCCACCGCGCTGGTCGACAGCGAGCGCACCATGCTCGGCGCCGGCTTGCCCGCGCCAGCGCCGCTTGCGCGCGCGCTTGACACCGGCAGTGCCACCCTGACGCCATGGAAACTGGAAGCGTTTCCCGACGTCGAGGCGATCCTGGCACGCCAGATTGGCCCGATGGCCCGGTTCCTGCTCAAAAAGGTCGCCGCCCGTGCCGACGGGCTGGACCAACTGGGCGAGCTGCTGTTGCCGCACATTCCGTCCGAGGTCGGCAGGGTGCAGTTTCAGCAAGCGCTGGCGGGCGTCAAGAACAAGCTGCTGGCCAGCGGCACCGGCGCTGGTATCGCCGCGCCAGCAACGCTGTCCGGCGCCATGCGCACACCGTTGCCGACCGAGCGCGCCGGCAGCACGGCCCCGACCCTGTTCGACACTGCATGGGCCGACGCCACCACCGTCAAGCTGATCGCACTGATCGGCCCGATCGGGCGCATCGTCGCGAAACGCGCCATGAAGGAGACGGGCGACAGGGCCGCCTTCCTGGCGCTGCTGGCCGGCCACATCGACAACCTCGACCAGCGCGCGCGCTTCCTGGCCGACGCCGGCGATCCATCGTGATGCCAATTCCGCTGTCGCCCTCGCGTCTGGTGCGCTTGCCGATCGGGGTCGCGTACGGCGCCACCGACATCGGGCCGGTGCGCCAGGGGAACGAAGACAATTTCCTGATTGACGAAGCACTCGGTCTGGCCATGGTCGCCGACGGCATGGGCGGTCATGCAGCCGGCGAAGTGGCCAGCGCCGGCGCGCTGACCGAACTGCGCGCTTACCTGGCCCGGCATGCGGCCGGGCTGACGCGCGCGCCGGCACCAGCGGCGCCGCCCGATCCGGACACCACCTGGTCCGATCCGGCGGCCGGCGCGGTGCGCCTGCTGCATGCCGCAATCGAACACACCAACGCCAGCCTGTATGCCCAAAATTGCGCGCGCGGCCGGCTCGATGGCGGTGGCATGGGCGCCACCCTCACCGGCTTCTGGCGCGCGCCCGGCGCGAACGCCCCCCTGGTCGCCTTTCACGTCGGCGACAGCCGCCTGTACCGCTGGCGCGCCGGTCTGCTGGAACAGCTCACGCGCGACCAGACCTTGTACCAGCAAGCGCTGGAGGCGGGCATGCTCGACCACCTCCCGGCGCGCAACCTGCTGCTGCAGGCGATGGGGCCGTCGGCATCGGTCACGCCGGAAGTGCGCGCGCACCGCGTGGAACCGGGCGATGTCCTGATGCTATGCAGCGATGGCCTGCACGGCAGCGTGCCGCATGGGGAAATCGAAGCGCTGCTGGCGGGCGCGCACGGCGGCAACCTCGATGCTGTGTGTGCCAGGCTGATCGAGATGGCGACCGCATATGGCGGGCGCGACAACATCACGGTGCTGGCCGCACTTTGCGTGCATAGTTGACAAGGTTGTCAGAACCGCCCCGGTGCTGCATGATGGCGGCGCGCGAACCGTAGTCGCGCGTCCCGCAGGGGCAATCAACTTCAGGAACAAGACATCATGCATCGATTGTTGGCAACCGTGTTCGTGCTTGCGCTGGCAGCAGCCGCACCGGCGCGGGCCGAGAGACTGACCCTGTACGCGGCCGCCGGGGTGAAAGCGCCGGTCGAGCAGCTGGCCAGAGATTTTACGGACGCAACCGGAACCACGCTGCACCTGGTGTTCGACACCGCAGGCGCGGCCGAACGCCGCTTCCTGGCCGACCCCGACGCGACCTTCCTGGTCACCACCCGCGACCGGATCGATGCGGCGCAGCGCAAGGGCCTGCTGAACGACGGCGTCAGCGCCAGCGTGGGCGACACGGTCGGGGGTTTTGCCATCGCGCCCGGTGCGCCGAAACCGGACCTGTCCAGCACCGACAAACTGCGCGCCGCCCTGCTTGCGGCCCCGACTATCGCCTTTTCCGATCCGGCCCGCGGCGCCACGATCGGGGCCCACTTCATGCGCGTCATCGACACGCTCGGCATCAAGGGCGAGATTCTGAAGAAGGCCACGCTGGCCGCTGATGGCGTGCAGACCATGGAACTGGTGCGCCAGGGCCGGGTCGCGCTGGGCGTGACGCAGGTCAGTGAAATCATGCAGTCCGACCCGGCCCTGCTGGCCGGGCCGTTTCCGCCGCAATTCGACCTGGCCACCCGCTACACACTGTGGCACAAGCGCGACGCGTCACCCTCGGCCGCAGCTTTTGCGCGCTTGCTGGCCAGTCCGGCCGAGCACGCAAAACTGGCGCAATACGGCTTGCGCGCGCCCGCAGCATGCAACACCGGCGCCACATCCGGCGTAAATACAACCTGCTAGTCAGTCACATGGCGCACTGAACCTTCCGTTCGGTGCGCCCCGCTCTCAATGGCAACGCCAACAGCAACCCTCCTCACCATCCTCGCGCCATCGCGCCGCTACCCATATAGCATTATCCGCTTTGATACTGCAAGTTAAAAATATTTTTATAACATAAGTTTCCTGTAGTAAATTTATCGTATGATGCGGGCACGTCGCCAATGCGACAGCGCAGCCGTACGGCCGCGCCAGATGCACAGCCCTGCGGCAGTATCTGCATGCCTTACCGTCACGGAGCGGCGTGCCATACCGTTGCTCGCCTGTCGCCACGGCTCCATGCAATCCACAATCATCGTTAGAGAAATTTTCATGAGACTTAATAATCTGCGTGTCGGCACGCGGCTGGGCGGAGGCTTTGCGGTCATCCTGTTGTTGCTTGCTGCGCTCCTGGGCGGCAGCATCTGGAGCCTGCGCCAGGCCACCTCGGCCACGCGCGAAATGATGACCACGTCGCTGGCCAAGGAACGCCTCGCCGAGGAATGGTTCCGTAGCGTCACGGCTGGCGTGACGCGCGCCACGGCGCTGGCCAAGACCGACGACCCGGCCCTCGTAGAAATGTTCGCCAACGACGCGAAGGTCTATACGAACCGCGGCAACGCGAATATCGCCAAGGACCTGCAAGCGCTGCCGATGGATCCACCCGAGCAACTGCTGCTCGACGCAATCAGCAACAACCGGCTGCGTTACACCAGTGTGCGCGATGCGGTCATGAAAGCCAAGAAAAACGGTGACGCCGACGAGGCCGCACGCCTGTTCGCGACCGAGTTTTCGGTGGTGCCGCCGCAGTACGTGGCCAGCATCAAGGCTTTTCTCGATTACCAGCGCAAGGACATCGACGACATCGGACACGAGATCGAGGACCAGACCAGTCTGAGCACCCAGCTGCTGACCTGGATCGGCATGGCCACCTTGCTGCTTGGCGCCGGGTTCGCCTGGGGTCTGACGCGCTCGATCATCCTGCCCTTGCGCCAGGCAGTGGAAGTGGCAAAGACGGTGGCCAGCGGTGACCTGAGCCGCCGCATCGATGTCCAGGGCCGCGATGAAACCGGCCAGCTGCTGCAGGCCCTGCAGGACATGAACGACAGCCTCGTGCAGATCGTCGAAGAAGTGCGCGAGAGTACCGACACGATCGGCACCGCGTCGAGCGAAATCGCGGCGGGCAACCTCGACCTGTCGAGCCGCACTGAAGAACAGGCCAGCGCGCTGGAGCAGACCGCCGCGTCGATGGAAGAATTGACCTCGACCGTCAAGCACAACGCCGAGAATGCGCGCCAGGCTAACCAGATGGCCGCTGCCGCCGCGACCATCGCGCTGCAGGGTGGCGCCGCCATGGAACAGGTGGTAGTGACCATGGACGCCATCCATGTCTCGTCGCGCAAAATTGCCGAGATTATCGGCGTGATTGACAGCATTGCTTTCCAGACCAATATCCTGGCGCTGAACGCCGCCGTCGAGGCGGCGCGTGCAGGCGAACAGGGGCGCGGATTCGCCGTGGTTGCCGCCGAAGTGCGCAACCTCGCGCAGCGCTCGGCCACCGCGGGCCGCGAAATCAAGGTGCTGATCGACGCATCGGTGATCCAGGTCAGTGACGGCGGCAAGCAGGTGGCCGCAGCCGGCCAGACCATGGAACAGATCGTCGGCAGCGTGGCGCGCGTGACAGACATCATCGCTGAAATCATGACCGCCAGCGTCGAACAAAGTTCGGGTATCGAGCAGATCAATGCCGCCATTGCGCAGATGGACAGCGTGACCCAGCAAAACGCGGCCCTGGTCGAAGAAGCCACCGCCGCTGCCGCATCGATGCATGAACAGGCCGCCGGCCTGTCTGCGGTGGTCAGCGTGTTCCAGCTGAGCGCGGCCGCGCCGGCCGGCAAGGCAGCCTATCCGGTGCCCACAGCGCGTCGCCAGGCCCTGGGTGCGCCGGTCGTCGACCAGTGGGAATCGATCTAATTTCGCCCGTCATTTTTTGCGTCAGGCAGGAGTTCACCATGCAACACGCTTTCCCGGGACGCGTCCGGCGCGCGCTCCTCGTTTCAGTTAGCGCTGCGGCAACCCTGCTGCTCCCGGCCGCCACAGCGGCGGCCGCCGCCAGCCCGGTAGCGCCCGCAGTACGCGCCGAGGAATACTGGACCGCCAAACAGGGCATCAAGCTCTGGATCTACCGCAAGCAACTGGCCGCGCCAGGCACCGCGCGTCCGGTCCTGTTCCTCGTGCACGGCTCGTCCTATTCGGCCAAGACCATGTTCGACCTGCAGGTGCCGGACCGCGAAAACTATTCGATGATGGATTATTTCGCGCGGCTCGGCTTCGACGTCTGGACCATGGACCACGAAGGCTATGGCCATTCGGACCGCAGCGCCGGCCTGTCCGGTATCGCCAGCGGCGTCGACGACCTGGCGCTGGCGATGGCCGTGGTCAAGCGCGTCACTGGCCAGACCAAGGCGGCGTTCTTCGGTCAATCGTCCGGGTCGCTGCGCGCCGGCGCCTTCGCCAACGCCTTTCCCGACCAGGTCACCAGCCTGGTGCTCGATGCCTTCGTCTGGACCGGCGAAGGGTCGCCGACGCTGGAAAAACGCAAGCTGCAATTGCCGGCGCTGCGCAAGAGCAATGTGCGCAAGGTCGACGCCGCGTTTTATAGCGGCGTCTTCACCCGCGACGAAGCGGGCGCCGCCGAGCCGATGATCAGCGCGCTGGTCACCGACGCCGAACGCAAGTACGGCAACACGGTCCCGAACGGCACCTACATCGACATGACCACGCAATTGCCGCTGGTCGACCCGCTCAAGCTGCACTGCCCGGTCCTGATCCTGCGCGGCCAGCACGACGGCATTGCGACCGACGCCGACATCATCGCCTTCTACAGCCGCTTGCCGCATCCGGACAAGCAGCTCGTCAAGATCGGCGGCATGGCGCACACGGCGATGCTCGGGGTGAACCGCGGCCGTTTCCTGGCTGCCATGCAGGCATTTTTAACCATGCCGCCGGCGATCGATATCGGCGCCAGGGCAAAGTAGTACGGACCTGTCCGGTCTGTTTTTATTCATGTAGTTGGAGAATCGTATGTTTGCAGTCAACAAAACCACCCTCGCCATCGGCGCCGCCCTGTTGTGCAGCCTGGCCGCACCGGCCCAGGCGCAGACCAGCGTCCAGTTTTACGGCAAGCTGTATGCGCAAGTGACGCAGTACAGCTTGAGCGAAGGCACCAGCCCGGGCACGGCCGTCAGCACCCTGGTCAAACCGGTCACCGCCCGGGCAGTATCGATGTCCGGCACCGGCATGGAATCGCCCAACTCGTATATTGGTTTCCGTGGCGCGGAGTCGCTTGGCGGCGGTTTGTCGGCGATTTTCCAGCTTGAAGGCGCCTTCGGCCTCGACGATGGCAGCTTGCCGAAAGGCGTGCTGTTCAACCGTGACACCTTCGTCGGTCTGAAGGGTGGTTTCGGTACCATCAAGCTGGGCGGCCGCATGGACACCGTGTACAAAACCCTGGCCGACCAGATCGGCTTTTTCGGCGTATCGAGCGGCAACACCGTCTTGGCCAGCAACATCCTGGCCCAGGGTGGTTTCGGCACCAGCGCCAGTGAGCGTTTCCACGAACGGCCGGGCAATACCGTACTGTACGCCTCGCCCGACATGGCCGGTTTCCAGGCCCTGTTCGGCTACTCTCTGGGCGAAGTTGCCAACAGCAACAAGCTGGGCAATATCTATTCGGTGGGCGGCAAATACGACCGCGGCGCAGTCTATCTGGCCCTGGCCTATGAGCAGCACGTCGGCCTGTTCGGCGGTTCCAACAACCTGGCCACCGGCCTGTCCAACCTGAACACGGCCGGCGCCGAATCAAAAGACGGTTCAGTGCGCGCCACCGCCCGCTACGCCTTCAACACCGGCACCCAGATCGAACTCGACGTCGCGCGCACGCGCCTGGGCGAATCGGGCGGTACCAAGGGTCACTTCCAGAGCTACCAGCATACGTCCATGCTGGTCAGTGCCGAACAGAAACTCGGCGCCTGGACCATCGCCGGCGCGCTCGGCCACTCCCAGGCCGGTTCCTGCACCCTGGTGGGCAATGGTTTCTGCAACACCGCCGGCCTCGACGCGACGATGAGCAACCTGGGTGTGGCCTATTCGCTGTCGAAGCGCACCCGCCTGTACGCGCTGTACTCGAACATGCACAACGGCCGCTCGGCCAATTTCAGCAATGCCGGCACGGCGCCTGCGCCAGGCGTCGGCCAGTCGCTGCGCCAGACCTCGGCCGGCCTGCTGCACTCGTTCTAAGCTTACGGCGCCACCGGCTGCCAGCCGTGCTCTTGCCAGCGCCCGTCCAGAAAGGCGGTCACGCTGGCGGGGGCCGGCAAGCCGGGGCAGATCGCCAGGGACGGCGCGACCAGCGCCGAACCTTCAGTCCACCACGCACTGCATCCCCGCGCAACGCCCTCGGCCAGCGAGGGCAGCGCCACGCCGTGCGGCACGAACACCGTGCAAGCCATGGCCAGCCCGCGCGTCGCACCTGACGCACCCTCCAGCGCGCACAGCGCCGCATCGAACCTAGAAAACGAAAATCCATCCTCGAGCGCGCCAAGCGCCAACGCTTCCAGCCGCGCGAACCAGGCAGGGTCAGGCATGCGCGCATCCGGCGCCGCCTGCAGCCGCGCGGCCAGGATCAGCGGAAAACAGCGCCCGACCCGGTCGGCACTGGGCATCATCACGCCAGCCCACGCTTGCGCACCACACAGGTCGCGCGCCAGCACGAAACGCCATAGCGGGCTGTTCAGCCAGGTGGGCAACCAGTTGGCACCGAGATCAAGCTTGCTCTGGACCAGCGCCGCCTGTATCCACGCGTCCAACTGCAACAGCATCTCGTGCGGCAGCCGGCGCGAGATAAAATCGCCCAGCCCGGGCACCTTGCCGAAAAAGCCGACTGTCACGTCACCAGCCAGCCGGGCAGCGGAACTGCTCGAGCGCGTCGCGCCGGAACGGGTTGATCACGCTGCTGGCGCTGAGCTGGTAGACCATCTTGTGGCTATCCAGGTCGAACGTCAGCGTAAAGCGCTCGCCCTGCGCGCTGGACTGGAGCGTCCCCTTGTCGATCATGCGGAACCACGCCCACGGTCCGTCCGTGCGCAGATCGGCGCGCAGCGCCGGTGTCGCTTCCAGGTGGACCAGACCGCCGCCCTTGCCCGACGGGAGCGTGATTGGCACTGCGCGCGCCTGCGCGCCGGCGCTGTACGCCACCGGCTGGCCGTCAATGTCGAGCACCACCTTCGCCAGCGCCGCGTCGCCCGTTTGGGGCAGCAGCTCGAAGCGCAACGAAGGCTGGCGTCCGCCGGCGCCAAAGAACATCTCGCGCAGGCGCGCCGCGCGCTGGAACTGGTTCAGCACATCCTGGCCGATGCCGACCGGCGCATCGCCGCTGCTGCGCCACTTCCACTGCACGCCCGCCATGTCGACCTGCGCTGCCAGATGCTTGCTGAAGAAGTCGTCCATCGTGCCGCCGGGGCCGAAGAATTTGCCGAAGTCGTCCAGCGTGGTGTCCTTCGCCGCGCTGCGCACCATGGGATAGCGGCCGGCGATGGCGTCGCGGCAGAACGCGGCCGCGTCTTGCGCCCACAGGGCCGCGATGCGCGCGCGTTCGCTGCCCAGCGTCAGGCTACTCCCGGCATTATCGACATTGGCCAGCATGTCGCCCAGCGGCGCCGGCGTGCCTTCGGCGGCGCGCTTGATTTTTTGCAGCGCGTCGCCCGACGGCGCCGGCGTGCCGGCGCGGCGCGCCTTATCGGCCGCATCGAAAAATTGCGAGGCATCCTTCAACAGCGCCAGCTGCGCGTCCAGCGGGCCAGGTGCGGCAGCCGTGCCGACCAGCTTGTGCAGGGGCTCGAAATGCTGGTCGACCGGCGTGTCGGGCCTGGGTGCCGCCACCGGCAGATCGTCGTCACCCAGCGCCGCTTCCACCTTTTTGCGCGCCGCCGACAGGGTTGCGCGCACCTTCTTGTCGAGTGCGACGGCGGCCTTGCCGGTGGCGCCGTCGAGCGTGGTTTCACGCGCCGCGCCGGCAATAAAACCTTTCAGCGGCGAGTCGGCGCCGGCCAGCGCATTGGTGATGCGCGCGCCCTGGTCGAGGCTGGCGAACGGCGCGATGCGCACGTCGGCCAACAGGCCATCCCAGGCGCGGATATAGTCGGCGTAGTACAGCTGCAGCACGGCCGCCTGCATCTGGTCGCTGGTCAAGGCGCCGAGCGCGCCCTCGGCTTCGCGCCGGTCGAGTACCCAGCTGTCGTTCGCGATGTCGACCAGCGCGCCGGGCGCCAGCTTCACCAGTTCACGGTAGCCGGCCACGGTGTACAGGCCGGCAATCCCGCGTGTGAGCGGCTCGCCGCTTTTACGCGCCAGGATCGCCGAGACGTCGCGCCCGACCGCGCGGTTGACCGAAAATTCGGGCAGCTTCGCTTGCGCCACCTGGCGTTTCAGGCGGCTGTAGACGCGCTCGGGCAGCGGCATCAGGGCCAGCAGGGAGCGCACCTGCGCGACCAGCGCCGCGTCAAGCGGCGCCGGGTCGGCGGCGCTGCCGCCGTCCAGCAGTGCCGCAATGTGGGCGTCGAGCCGGTCGCGCTGGTCGGCGCTGGCATCGGGCAAGCTGGTGCGCCAGTCGCGCGCCAGCCAGGCTTGCACCGATTCGGCGTCGAGGTGCACTGGCTGGCCCAGCATCAGGTAGACGCGCAGGGCGTCGTAGAGCTTGTCCTGGCTGTTGGCGTCGCCGCGGCGCAGGACCTCCTCCAGGCGCGCCATCACGCGCGGCTGCAGGCTCGAACGCAGCAGCCGCTGGTACGCCAGCCCGGCGCCGGAACCGAGTTTGTCGCGCTGGTTCAGGCCGAAGCGGTTCAGCAACGGCACCCCAAGCTCGCGCTCCCCGTAACCGCCCGGCAGCGCGCGGGCGGCGTCCAGCATGGGCAGCACACCGAGCGCCGCGCCGCCGGCGGGCGCTGCCCGCACCAACTGCTCGAGCGCCGCGCTGCGCTGCGCAACTTCGCGCACCAGCTGGTCATTGCGCGCATAGCTCGTGGCCAGGCCGGCGCCAAGTAGCACAAACAGGACCACGGCGGCGCCGGCGCCCAGCCAGCGCAACAGGCGCCGGCGTTTTTCAAAGGCGTCGTCGATACCCGCCAGCCCCGCCTCCCTGAAGATGAGCGCGCGCAGCAAGTCGGTGATGAAGTAGCTGCGCCCGCTCACGGCGTTGGGCGCGAGCACCTTGCGCTCGAACCCGAAGGTCGCGGCCAGCGCGCCCAGCACCCGGTCGATCGGGCTGCCTTCCTGAGTGCCGCTGGTGAAATACACGCCGCGCAGCTGCGCCGCCGGTTCGTACCGGGTCGGCTCGAACACGGCGCCGAGAAAGCCGCCGAGCAGATCGCCCAGGCCCGCGAACTGCTGCGGAAAGCCGAACAGCCGCGCGCGCCGCTGCAGGTCGCGCTCTTGCTGCATGCGCGTGAGCACGCGCGCTTGCAGCTGCTGTTCCAGTTCCAGGAAGCGCGCCGGGAACGCCTGCAGCGCCGTGCCCTCGCCGGTCAGGGGAAAGGTCATGCCCCAGACCTGCGCCCGTTCTTCGCGGCCGAGCGTGTCGAAGAATTCCATGAAGCCGGCCAGCAGGTCGCACTTGGTGACGGTGACGTAGATGGGAAAGCGGCTGCCCAGTTTTTCGTGCAGCTCCTTGATGCGCGCGCGAATCGCTGCAGCCTGGGCCTGGCGCGCGGCCGGGCCTTGCTGCAGCAGGTCGGACACCGACAGGGCGACAATGATGCCGTTGATTGGCCTGCGTGGCCGGTGTTTTTTCAGCAGTCCGAGAAAGCTGTGCCAGCCGGCCTGGTCGGCCTGGGCATCGCTGTCCTGGGTAGTGTAGCGCCCGGCCGTGTCGAGCAGCACCGCCTCGTCGGTGAACCACCAGTCGCAGTTGCGCGTGCCGCCGACGCCGCCGATCGCGCCCGGCCCCATGGCGTCGGCCAGCGGAAAGCGCAGCCCGGAATGCAGCAAGGTCGTGGTCTTGCCGCTGCCAGGGGCGCCGACGAACATATACCAGGGCAGTTGGTACAGATACTGGCTACCCCACCTGCGCTTGCCCGGCGCTGCGCGGCGCAGCACCGCCAGCGCCTGGCCCATGCGCGCCTTGAGTGCCGCCTGTTCCTGTACTGCGGCGGGGTACACGCCGGCCGGCGGCGGCGCTTCGGCCATGCTGGCCATCAGGCGCCGGTTGGCCAGCATGGCGGACAGTGCCTTCCAGCCGAACCAGCCGGCCCACAGCGCAAACATCAGGAAGATCAAGAACCAGCGCACGCCGCTGCCGGCGAACGGTTCCTTGCCGTCGAATGCGAGCAGCGGCGCCTCGAACCAGAACACCAGCGCCAGCAGCAGCACGCCAAAGAAGGCGAGCACCACCCGCTTGAACAGCCAGGCAACGAGACGTTTCATCATGGTGCTCCCGCTGGCGTCAGCACCACCAGCTCGACGCGTCGGTTGCGCGCGCGCCCCGCAGGGCTGGCATTGTCGGCCACTGCCGGGTAGTCGCCCCGCCCTTCGACGCTGTAACGCGAAGCCGGACCCGCGCGCGAAGCCAGCGCTGCCTGCACCGCGGCTGCGCGCGCGCTCGATAACTCGTAGTTTGACGGGTAGCGCGCCGACAGGCCCGGCCTGCTGCTGTCAGTGTATCCAATCACGCGCACCTTGCCCGGCAGGGTCTGCAATGCGTCGCCAATGCGCTCCAACAGGCCCATCACATTCTGGTTCACTTCCGCGCTGCCGGAACCGAACATGCCGTCGCCGCGCACGACGATGGTGGTGCTGCTTGCTGTCTCCTGCACAGTGACCAGGCCGGCCGCCACCTCCGGCGCGAGAAAGGCGGCGACCCGCGCTGGCACCGGCACGGGCGCTGCCACTGGGGGCGCATTTGCCTGGCGCAGCGCCGACAGCCTGGCATACACCGGGTCCGATGCCCTGGCCAGCAACTGGGATGCCACCAGATGCGCACTCAGCAACAGCACGCACGCGACTGCCGCCATCACCCAGACCGGGGTGCTGCGCAGCGGCGACACGGCGCTGGCCGCTTCCCCGCGCCAGTGCGGCGACAGATCGGACTCCAGCGGCCCGCGCTGCTGGCCAATCAGGGCAGCGAGGCGTTCGCGCAACAGCGTCAATTGCGCCGGGCCGTCCGGCGCCAGCCGGAAGCGCCCTTCCAGGCCCAGCGCCAGGCACAGGTACATCAACTCCAGCAAATCGATGTGTTTGGCCGGTTCCTGGCAAAGGCGCTGCAGCACGAGGAAAAATTTTTCACCGCCCGAGGCTTCATTGTGAAAGGCGACCAGCAGGCTGCGCGCGCCCCACACCCCGCTACCCCAGGCCGTGCCGGCGATGGTTTCATCGAGCAGCGTGCACAGGGCGTAGCGTGCGGCGGCGACCGTTTCGGCCGGCGCGCCGGCGGCCTGGGCATCGTTCTCGAACGTGCGGATCGCCAGCGCCAGGCGTTCGCGCAACTGGGCCAGGTCGGGCGGCTGCACGGTGTGGCGCAGCGGCACCACCAGGTCGAGCAGCGGATTGGCCGCCTGCACCAGGCGATTCAGGCCGCTGCCGGCCACCGGCACGTGCACTGGCGCCGCACTTGCCGGCGCCGGCGCCGGAGATGCCGGCCGACGCCCGCCGGGGTTCAGTACCAGCATGGTGGCGTCCGGATCCTGCGCTGGCTTGATCGGGTCGTCGGTGGGCATCGCGGCTTACCTCCTGATGGCCCAGAACTGCATCTGCAATCCCGGAAAATCGCCGGCGACATGCATCGCGAAGCCGGCCGATTGGTGCAAATGCTGAAAGTACTCGCTGCCGCTGTCGAGCTCAAAGTAGGTATGGCCGGCGTAGAACGGCAACTGGCGCGGCGCCACCGGCAAGGCGCGCAGGCCGATGCCGGGCAGCTGCAGGTTGACCAGGTCGCGGATTTTTTCGATCGAACCGATCTTCACCTGCGCCGGGAAGGCGGCGCGCAGCCCTTCCGGCGGCATCTGCGCCTGCACCGCCAGGACGAAGGTGGCAGAGCGCAGCAGTTCGCGGTCCGGCACCAGTGCAACGCGGATGCCGAACTGGCGCTCGTCGAGCACAATGGACACGGCCTGGGTGTCCATCACGGTCGACAGCGCACGGCGCAAGTCGGCCAACACCGGGGCGAAGGTTTCGGACAGCGCATCGTGGCGATACGTCGGATAGCTGGCGGCGCGCTTGCCGCTTTCCGTGAACGTGGCCAGCTCGCCGGCCAGCGCCACCAGCGCCTGGTACAGCGACTCCGGGTGCACGCCGGTGGCGCTGGCGAGATGCCCGACCAGCGGTTCGGCGCGGTTGAGCAGCTGCAGCAGCAGGAAGTCGGCGATTTCGGCGGCGCCGGCGGCGCCCGGCTGCGACAGGCGCGCGGCCAGCACATCGGCGCGCTGGTGCAGTAAACCCACCAGTTCATCGGCAAAGGCGGCCAGGCGCGGCGCAGCCCGGAAATCCAGGCAGGGCACGCTGTAGTCGGGGTCGAGTACGACGCGGTTGTCAGCCTGCCGCTCGATGATGCGCGCCACGCCGATGGTGGCGTAGGCATTGGCGACGTCGGGCGCCAGCGCCAGGCGCAGGCGCAGCTTGCCGACCTGCAGCAGCGCGCTGTTGTCGAGACCATTGCTGTCCCAGGCTTCATAATCGTCGATCCGGTGGCGCGCGAAATTCTCCGGCGCATGCTCGCCAGCTGCGTCCCCCACTTCCGCAACGCCGTGCCGGCGCAGTGGCAGCGCCAGCACCACCAGCATGTTGCGCGCGTCAAGCGGGATATCGAGCGGCAGCGGCAGCTCGTCGTCGGCAGGCAGCGTGAACGGGGTACCGTCCGGCAGCACGGCGCTGCAGGACTCGAGCGCGAGTTTGCCCAGCGCCAGCTGGTGCTGGTCGATTTTCAAGGCCGCGAAGCCCCAGCTGTACGGGCGCAAGGCCGCCACCCGGTTTTCCATCTGGCTTTGCCAATAGCGGTCATGCTGCTGCAGGTGCTGCGGCTGCAGCAGCATGCCTTCGGACCAGACCACCTTGTTCTTCCACGCCATACCGCTCCTTTTCAGTGTTTTGCCTGGCGCAGGCGCGCCACCTGCTCTTCATATGCCTGGGAGAACTTTTCGCCGAACAGGCGCTGCAGATCGTCGTCGGCTTCCTGCGCGATTTCGCCGTACAGGGCCACCAGCCGATCCCACAGCTTGGCTTTCCGGTGCGACGCGACCATCTTGTCCATCACGGTCGGCACGGCCAGGCGCGCCTCCACCTGGACCGGGTCGAACCGGTGCAGCACCGCGGCGAGCGCCGCGCGCATCCCGGCGATGACCGCCAGTTCGTGCGCGCGCAAGTCGTCGAAGGCGCCGGCCATGGCCTCGACCGGGTCCAGGTAGCCGGCCATCGCGCCGGTCAGCATCTGCGTCAATGCGCCATCGGCAGTCGGGAAGAATTTCAAGGGATTGTTGGCGCGCACCGCCAGCATGGTCATGTCGATGCGGCTTTCCTTCTTGGTCAGCGCGCGCGCCATCAGCACATCCATCGTGCCGGCGGTCGCTTCGCGCAGCAGCGCGCCGGCCAGTTCGGCAGCTGCCGCAGGATGATCCAGTTTCAGGCCTGGCAAACCGAGGCCGCGCAGCAGCGCTTGCAGGACGTCGCCATCGGCTACCGGTGCGATCGGCGGCGGCGCCACCACTTCTGGCGGCGCCGTTACCTTTGGCGCGAAAAAGTCGGCCAGCGGATCGTAGTCGTGCGGGATGGCAAAGCCGCCAGCGGCAGGTGCCGGTGCCGGGGCGGTGAACGCCGCCAGTTCGGGCGACACGTGGTCGCTTTCGGCGGCGCGCTGCGGCGCAACGGGCGCGTTGCCGAACAGGTTCAGGCCGAGCGGGTCGTCCAGCTGCTGGCCTGGTGCGATATCGAGAATGCTGGCGCTGGCCAGGGGATCGAAGAAAGCTTCTACCGGCGGCGGCGGCGCCGCGACCTCCAGGGGCGGCAATGGCTTCGGCGCAGGGGGCGCCGGCGGCTCGAACAAGGGCAGCGCGGGATTGTTCACGGGCGCGGCCGCCAGCGGCGCACTGGCGGCTGGTGCGTCGACCAGCACCTGCAGCTGGTAGTCGCCGATGGCCAGCCGGTCGCCATGGGCCAGCAGCACGTCGCTGCCCTTGCCCAGCGGCCGGTCGTTGACCACGCTGGCGTTACTGCCCAGGTCTTCCAGTGCGAAGGCGTCGCCGCGGGCCAGCACACGCGCATGCACGCGCGAGATGTATTTGCTGGGATCGTCGAGCACCAGTGCGTTCTCCGGCGCGCGGCCGATGGTGCCGCCGTCGGCACCAAAGCGCACTGGCGGCGCCGGCGGCACCGGCTGGTTGCGGTAGCTGAGAATGCGCAGGGTCAGCATGGTCAGTTAATCTGCACCAGCGCGCCGCCGATGGTCATGATGGCGCCCGATTTTATTTCCATCATCGCCCCGGCCTTGACCTTCGCGTTGGCGTCGGCGGCAATCTCGATTTCCGGCGCCTTGATGGTGATCTTGCCGGCCTCGATCTTGATGCTGCTGCCGCCCACCTTCAGCTCGATCGAGGTGCCCGCTTCGATGACAATGGTGGTGCCGGCCTTGATCGCCTGGGCGGCGCCGACATCGACCGTCTGGTTGTTCTTGATATCGATGGTCTGGTCGCCCGCATCGGCTTTTTCGAAGCCGACTTTGAGCGTGTCGTTGTTCTTGACGATGCGCCTGTAATCCTTCTCGGCTTGCACGAATACCTCTTCGCTGCCCTTCTTGTCCTCGAAACGCAGCTCGTTGAAACCGCCGCCCCCTTTGGACGAATTGGTCTTGAACGTGGACTGGGTAGCATCGTCCGGCAGGCTCACCGGCGGCATGTTCTGCGCGTTGTAGACGGCGCCCGTGACCAGCGGCTGGTCCGGGTCGCCTTCCAGGAAGCTGACCACCACTTCCTGGCCGATGCGCGGAATGAGCAGCTGGCCGAAACGCTTGCCTGCCCATGCCTGCGCCACGCGCACCCAGCACGAACAGGCATCGGCATCGCTGTCGCCGTCGCCGATGCGGTCCCAATGGAACTTGATGCGCACGCGCCCGTATTTGTCGGTCCAGATCTCTTCGCCGGACTTGCCCACTACGATTGCTGTCTGCGGGCCGTGCATGATGGGCGCGCCGGTAGCGCGCGCGGCGCGGTAGGTCGCCGCTTTCGCCACCGCCCGGAATTGGCAATCGAACGGCAGGATGATGGCGTCCTTGTCGACGGGTCCCAGGCCTGGCTCGGCTTCGAAGCGGTCCGAATAGATCTGGTAGCTGGCCGACACCACCAGCATGTCGACGTTCTGGTCGCTGCGCGGATGGTCAAGCAGTTCGAAGGTGCTGCCTGGCGCCAGCGCCGCCGCGGTGGCCGCGCCCGTCACGTCATGCTGTCCAGCTCCGGCGGATTCAACCCGCGTTTTCGCTTCCGCTTCGCCGGCGCCGCGCACCAGATACGCGCCCGGATAGTCGTAGAGTTCGAGCTCGCGCGCGTTGCCGTCGTAGCCGCGCGCCTGAGTCGATTTGGCGGTCAGGTCGACGGCCGGCGTCTCGAAATTGAAGGCCTGCAGCGTGACCGCGTCGGCCAGGATTTCACCGCCGGCCTGCCACTGGTAGACGGTTTCGCGCGAGCGCGCGCGCGGGTCGCCGTCGCTGGCGAAGTGCAGGCCGGCGCTGCCGGAAATCGGGCTGTGCGCGGCGGCCGAATCGGCCAGTACCAGCGTATGCCGCCCGCCCGCATGGCGGAAATACCAGTAGATGCCGAAGCGCTCCATCAGGCGGCTGACGAACGCAAAATCGCTCTCGCGATACTGCACGCAGTATGGCAGCACCGGCGGCGTGCTTGATAACTGGCCCAGGTCGTAATCGGCCAGCGCATATTTTTCAAAGATCGTTTTGATAATCGCGACCGCATCCTGATCCTGGAAAATGCGGCAATCGCGGCTTTGCGTGAGGAGCCACAGCCACGGCCGCACCGTCGCCTGGTAGCTGGTGTAGCGGCCTGCGCGCCCTGCCCGCCCCCGCACGACGAAGCGCGTGACGATGCCGTTCAATTCGCGCACCACGCCTGGGGCCACGTCGAGCATGAGCGACAGCGCCTGGCCCAGCACGGCGTCGATGGCCAGGTCGGCCTGTTCGCTGAGCAGATCGAGCTGGTACGCGCCCAATTCGGACAGGCCGTCGCGGCCCGCCATCCGGTGCAGCAGCAAGGTGTCTGCCCCGAGCGCGCTCTTGACACGGATATTGCGGTTGTCCTGGGTCGCTGCCATGCACTCGCTTTCGTCGCTGAAAATTACGGGATCATCGTTTTGACGGTGGCCGGGTTGACGATGCCGATTACCCCGCCCCAGTTGCACATGCATTTCGATACATTGTCCAGCGCCGGCATCTGCGCAATCAGCACCGTCGGCGCGCCCGGCACCCACGGCGCGCTGGTGGCCGGGATGCACGGCATGGGCGTGAGCACGCCCAGCGCGGCAGCCGTCGCCGCGGCCACCATCGGGTTGGCCGGCGAATTGCACATCCCGAACGGCAGGATGTTTACCATGGGCTTGTGGTCCATGATGTTGGCGGCAGGCGGTCCTTCGGCCATGACCTTGTTGGCCGGCAGGACCACCAGCGTGGAGGGGGCGAGGCCGAAGGTGCATTGCAACATGGCGCCCATCGAGACCTGGCTAGGCATGAACCATCCGATCCCCCTGCAAAAAAAAATAAACCACCGTTTCACCATCCACGCGGTTCGCGTCGCATTGTGAACCGCGTTACCCGACACGCACGGAAACAAATTTCGACCAGCTGCCATCTTTTCTCGATCCACCTTTTTGGTACGTCAACATTTTGAAATGCCACACATTGTTATTCTTGTACCCAAACATCAGCACGCGCTCCGTTTGCAGATCGTACGATGCTGAAGGAAAAATATTCGTGCCTTCCTCGCTGAGCGTTGCCTCCAGTGGGCTGGTGCCTGGAGTAATGGAGAGCCTGCGCATGTTTTTTGGTATCTTTTGCATATTGTCTGCCTGCGCTTCATCACGCATGTCCTGGCTGCCACACCAGCGATCCTGCGGACGCCCCGCACTCCAGGAAACGTGTGATACACCAGTACCCGTGACGACGAATCGACAGCCGGACAGTTTGGAAGTAAGAAAATAGTCATAATTAGCAAGCTCCGAGAATCGGACCTCGGTGATTTCATCCTGATCGTATGCCAACACGAATACCCGCTTGCTCTCGATCACGCGGTACCTGCCATCCAGTTTCCTATCCGTCAGCACATATCCGTTTGGATTGGTGCATGCATAGGTATAGAGCTTCACCCCGTCGACGCGTCCGCCCAGCGTCACTGCCTTGGCAAAGTTTCCCCTAAAAAAAACTGCGAAATGGGTAGGCCCGTTGCAACTTCTTAAAGCGTTCCAAAAGCTCATGTTCGCACTCCTCATGGTGATTCCGACATTTCCCGACTGTCGGGTAGCGCGGATGGAAAATCTTCATGCTGTTCCCAGGTCAGGCATGGCGCCTGTCGACCGCATACGGTTGAACGGCCAACGTCACCAACACATCAGGTCGCGATACGTCGCGATCGATCCGGCGGCCTCGACCGCGTCCGGCCGCTTTTCGTACATGAAGCTGATACCGGCGCCCCACGGATCATTGCGCGTGAAGAAGGCGTTCAAGTCGGCGAGTGGATGATGCGGTATGCCTTTGAAGCGCTCGTTCGCTTTGAACGTGGCACACCGCGCACCCATCGCTTCCGAATCGGCGGCATCTGCGGCGTACTGCTCCGGCAACCCCAGGCGCGGGCCGACTTCGCAAAAATAACTGACCATGCAGGCCGACATGCTCGTCTCCTTGACGATTGATGCGACGCTTACGCCGCCGGGGTAGTACACCTCCGCGATGATCGGCACGTTGCAGCGCGCGAGCCAGCCGTTGGCGCCTTTGCCAAGAAGGTGTCCCTGGCTGGCGGACGAATCGGCAGTAATATCGAACAGCGCTTCATAACCACCGCCCAGCGCGAAGCGCACGTCGGGCCGCGATCCCTTCGACGCACCCCGTCCCTTGAAAGAGTGGGGAAACCCGGACCCCGCATCGGCCAATTGCAACTCGGTGGCGAAATTGAAATCGTCCCATTTCGTGTAATCTTCGACCCAGAGTGCGTCGTTCGCATCGAGGAGCTGATACGCCCGCTCCTCGATGGCGGCGCCGGACGCCGCCTTGAAGATCCGGATGGCGGCCTTGTACTCCCTCGTGCGCGTCCCCCTGCTGAAGCCTTCCATCCCGCGCATGAACTGCGCGGCCTTGGCGTCGTTGCCATCGAGCCGCAAGGATTCCGCCTCCTTGTATGCCTTCGTGACACAGTCGTCGAGCAGACGCAGGAAACCCCAGGTCAGCTGCATCTGGGCCTCGGTATGGCGGTCTGCGCTCCACAGGTCCTTGAACAGGCGATACGTCATGACGGACCCCCTCACTGGAACGCGTAGGAAAATTCATGGCAGGCGACCGCGACATGGACCTTGCCGATCGGCTCCCCGGCCAGCAGGCGGCGCAGGAATTCACCGCTGATCGTCGGCAGCACCGAGTTGGTCAGAATGGCATCGATCATCCGGCCGCCGCTTTCAAATTCGGTGCAGCGGCTGGCAATGAGCGCCACCACGGCATCGTCGTACGTGAATGGAATCTTGTGGCTGTCCTGCACGCGGCGGGCGATCCGCCCCAGCTGCAGCCTGATAATGGCCCCCAGCATCGCGTCGTTGAGCGGGTAATAGGGAATGACGACCACGCGCCCCAGCAAGGCCGGCGGAAACACTTTCAATAACGGCTCGCGCAGCGCCTTTGCAATCGCGTCCGGTTCCGGCATCAGTTCCGGATCCTTGCACAGCTGCGTAATCATCTCGGTGCCGGCATTGGTCGTCAGCAGGATGATCGTGTTTTTAAAATCGATCACCCGCCCTTCCCCGTCCTCCATCCAGCCCTTGTCGAACACCTGGAAGAAAATCTCGTGCACGTCCGGGTGCGCCTTCTCCACCTCGTCGAGCAGCACCACGCTGTACGGCCTTCTGCGCACCGCCTCGGTCAACACGCCCCCTTCGCCATAACCGACATACCCAGGCGGCGCGCCCTTCAGCGTCGATACGGTGTGCGCCTCCTGATACTCGCTCATGTTGATGGTGATGATGTTCTGCTCGCCGCCATACAGCGACTCGGCCAGCGCCAGTGCGGTCTCGGTCTTGCCGACGCCTGACGTCCCGGCCAGCATGAACACGCCTATCGGTTTGCCCGGATTGTCCAGCCCCGCGCGCGACGTCTGAATCCGTTTGGCGATCATGTCGAGCGCGTGGCGCTGGCCGATGATGCGTTTTTCCAGCGTGTCGGCCAGCTTCAGCACGTTCTCGATTTCGTTTTTCACCATGCGCCCGACCGGGATCCCGGTCCAGTCCTGCACCACCGCCGCCACCGCCTGCTGGTCGACGGTCGGCAGGATCAGCGGCGTTTCGCCCTGGTGGTTAGCCAGTTCCGCCTGCAGGCGTTTCAGGTCGGTCAAATCGTCGTTGCCCTCGACCATCCCGGTCGCGGCGCGCAGCCGCGCGCGCAAGGCCAGGATCTGCTCGACCAGCCCCTTCTCCACCTGCCAGCGCGCATCGAGGTCAACCAGGCGCGCTCGCTCGGCATCGAGTTTTTCCTGCGCCAGCGTGGCACGCGCACCGGTCTCGATGCCAACCGCGCGCTCGCGTTCGATGATCGCCAGCTCCACCTCAAGCGCCGTGATGCGCTTGCGGCTGTCGTCCACCGCCGGCGGGGTCGCATGCTGGCTGACGGCCACGCGCGCGCACGCCGTGTCGAGCAGGCTGACCGCCTTGTCGGGCAACTGGCGCGCCGGGATGTAGCGGTGCGACAGCTTCACCGCCGCCTCCAGTGCCTCGTCAAGCACCTGCACCTTGTGGTGCTGCTCCATCGTCGAGGCCAGCCCGCGCATCATCAGCACCGCCTTGACTTCATCCGGCTCGGCCACCTGCACCACCTGGAAGCGGCGCGTCAGGGCCGGATCCTTTTCGATGTGCTTTTTATACTCGGCCCAGGTGGTGGCGGCCACGGTGCGCAGCGTGCCGCGCGCCAGCGCCGGTTTCAGCAAATTGGCCGCGTCGCCGGTGCCTGCCGCGCCACCCGCGCCGACCAGCGTATGGGCTTCGTCGATGAACAGAATCACCGGCTTTTCGGAGGCCTGCACTTCGTCGATCACCTGGCGCAAACGGTTTTCGAATTCACCCTTCATGCTGGCGCCGGCCTGCAGCAAGCCCACGTCGAGCGTGCGCAAGGTCACCTCGCGCAAGCTGGGTGGCACGTCGCCGGCGACGATGCGTTGGGCGAAGCCCTCCACCACGGCAGTTTTGCCGACGCCGGCTTCGCCGGTCAGGATCGGGTTGTTCTGGCGCCGCCGCATCAGGATGTCGATCACCTGGCGGATTTCATCGTCACGCCCGACGATGGGATCGAGCTTGCCGCTCCTGGCCTGCTCGGTCAGGTCGACCGTGTAGCGCTTCAACGCTTCCTGCTTGCCCATGGCGGCGGGCGCAATCGCGCCGCTGGCTTCACCCGGTGCGGCATTCGCCTGGAAGCCGTCGCTGGCCGCCATCGATGCCTCCGGCGAATCCTTCAGCAGCGCTGCAAACTGCTCGGTCAGCGCATCCGGTTTGATCTTCTCGAACTGGCGCGAGATACCCAGGAGGCTATTGCGCAGCGACGAGGTTTTCAGCATCCCCACCAGCAGGTGGCCGCTGCGCACCTGCGATTCGCCGAACATCAGGGTGCCGAACACCCAGGCCCGCTCGACGGTTTCTTCCACTTGCGAGGACAGGTCGGTCACCGCGGTGGCGCCGCGCGGCAGCCGGTCCAGCGCCGCGGTCAGGTCGCGCGCCAGCACCGCCTGGTCGAGCTCGAAATGCTTCAGCAGGCGCAGCAAGTCAGAGTCTTGCAGTTGCAGGATCTGGTGCAACCAGTGCACCACTTCGACATACGGATTGCCGCGCAGTTTGCAAAACACGGTGCTGCTTTCGATCGCGCGGTAGCACAGGGCATTCAATTTCCCAAACAACGCGACGCGGCTGATCTCGGCCATGGTTACATCCTCTCATTTGGTTGAACGGCGTGATGGGGGTGAAACACGGCCTGGCACGCATCCGCCCGTGGCGCGGCGCTGTGCAGCCAGCTGGTCCAGCCGGTGCGCGCCTGGCCCAGTTTCAAGGGCGGCACCGCCGCGCGCTTGAGCTGCAGCTTGATGTCCCATTCGTACGCCATGCCAGCGTAGTTGCGCACCCAGTCGCGCAGGCGCGCGAACGATGCGCCGCCCGGCAGCAGGCGCTGGTAATCAAGCAGGTCGAGCGGGCCGATCACCACGCGGAATTTATGCTGGCAGTTCCAGACCCGCCTGCCAATCACGGTGGACGCCCCCAGCACCGCCATGCCGCCCGTGCGCAGCCGGCATGCCGCGTCGTCGGGCATGTGCATCCAGTGGCCGACAAACTGTTCGATCGCCACCGGCACCTTGAAATAATCGGACAGCAGCTGCGCCAGAGCGTCGGCATTGCGGTTGTGCGACGCGAGCAAACCGGCGTAATGCAGCTTGGCGGTATCCGGCAGAGCGTCGCGCGCGCGCAGCGCGGGCGTGCCCAGTCCAATCACCGAGGCCAGGTAGTCGGCGAAGCGGTCGCCATGCACACGGTCAAGGCTGACGGTCGGCTGGGCACTGGCCCAGGCGCGGTAGAACAGCGCAATCATCCGGTGGTGGAACATGTCGAAGAAGCGCGCCAGCGTCGCGTCGCCCGCATTGCGCTCGCGATCGCGCACGTAATCGGTCAGGTGCTGCGGCAAGGGGCCGTTGGCGCCCATCAGGCCAAAGAAATTGACGTCCAGGTGATACGGCCTGCCGTGCGTGCCGGGGTGCATGCGGGCCAGCATGGCCGGCGTGAACGCGAGCGACGGCACCTGACCAAAGCGCACCGCCTCGTCGCGCGGGCGCAGCGACTGGCCGATGCGGGGGTGCTGCGGATGCGCGCACTCCAGCAGGCGCAGCGCGGCAAAAAAGTCGAAGGCGCCGGCATCCTGCTCCAGGGCGTCGAGCCGACTCACAGGATCTTGCATGCGCCTCCCCGTGGCGGCCATTGCATCACCACGCCGCGCCGTGGCGTGCGCAGCCGCGTCTCCGTAAAACTGTTAATGGACACATATTTGGCAAAGAACTGTTCCAGCACGGCGCCCAGCACGAACACGCCGATGCCTTCGAACGGCGCGTCGTCGATGTCGAGCGTGATCTGCAGGCCGCGCCCGAAGCAGATCGGCCCTGGCGAGGGCAGACGGCGCGCGACCGCGCTGCTGGCGACGGCGCGCAGCGCGTCGATCTGGCGCTGTCCGGCGGCGTCGCCGGACACGCAGTACAGGCGCAGCAGATCTTTCAGTGCCGCCGCGCCGTGCTGGCGGTCGTCGTCCAGCAGCGACAGGTAATTGAGCGACAGGTGGCTGACCAGGCGCCAGGCCGTCTCCCCTTCCGCATGCGACGGCGCCGGCACGCTGGGCCCGTCGATGCAGCGCACCGCTTTCACCGGCGCGTTCGATTCGAGCGTGAAGTCGGTGCGCGAGCCGCCCAGCGGCATGGCCAGCGGCAGGTCGCGATTGGTGCACAGGGTGTCCACGCCGAGCTGGCGCAGCGACGATGCAAACGGCGCCTCGTGTGCATCGACCAGTGCGATGAACGCTTCGCTGCCGATGTAGCTCGAGCGCGGTCCTTCACGACGCTGGCGTTCGGACAGCACGCGCTGGGCGCGGCGCAGCTGGTAGTAGGCCCGCTCTGGCGCGACGCCGTGCAGGTCGTTGGCGCTGTGGAACGGCGCGAACGGCTGGCCCGCGTCGTTGCCGGCGCCGTAGCCGGTGACCATGCCGACCTGGTACACCTCGAAGTCCATCGGGCGAGTGCGGTCCGGTACCACGTGGTATTCGTGCTGGCGGTCGGACAGATGGATGCGGTCGGCGCGCTTCGGGAACAGGTTGATGGCGGGCGTGCAGAACAAGCCGAAATTGTCCGCGCCCAGCGTCTGTTCGAGCACTGCGTCGAAGCGGTCGAACAGCACGACAATATCGACTTCCTGGTCCGGGCAGCGCCGCAGTCCCGCGCCCAGGCCGTGCAGGTCGACGAACAGGTAGCGCTGCGGGAAGGCGAAATACTCTTGCAGCAGGCGGTAGCCGCGAAACGCCCGCGAAACGCCGGGCAGCAGCGCGTCGTCGTCGTCGAAGCCGCGCGCGCAGATGCTGCCGGGCGGCGCGGCGCTGTGCCAGCCGGCGCTCTCCTGCAGCGGCATCACGACGGTGCCCACTGCACTGGACAGCAACTGCTCCAGGATGCGCGCCGGCAGCGCATCGCCGCCGCGCAGGTGCAGCTGCAAGGCGTCCAGCGCCAGGTCGCGCATGGCCAGGCCTGCGCCCACGCGCAGGCGCAGGCGTAAGGCCGCCTTGACCGCGCCGAAGCGGCTCAACTCCAGCTTGCCCAGCTTGCCGGCGCAGGGGAAGTAGCGCGCCTCTGTCAGTTCGATCGGCCACAGCGTGACGGCATGCGCGCTGCGGTATTCGCAGGTGGTTTGATCGCCCTTGCCCAGCAGGCTACGCAGGCTGCTCTGGCGCGCCACCGTGAAGCCAGCCGCCAGGCTGCCCTCGGACAGGTCCGGCTGCAGCTGCACGATCGCCATCGACGGCGTCGGCGCCAGGTAATGCGGATACACCTGCTCGAGCAAATGATTGGTAAAACGCGGGAATTCGGCGTCGATCTTCAGCTGCACCCGCGCGGCCAGGAAGCTGAAGCCTTCCAGCAGGCGCTCGACGTAGGGGTCGGCGCAGGCATAGCTCTCCAGCCCCAGGCGCCCGGCGACCTTGGGAAAGTCGCGCGCAAATTCGCCGCCCATCTCGCGCAGGTGCTGCAGTTCGCGCTCGTAATAGCGCAGCAAGGTGCTGTCCATCAGGCGCCCCGCGCGTCTTCGTCGTACACGCGGATCTCGCCCAGTTCCAGGTCGAGCTCGGTCTTCAGGTACAGGCGCTCGGGCAAGGGCTGGCCCCACAACTGGCCGTGCACTTCAAACACCAGTTGGTTGCCATGGCCGGCCGTGACCAGCACCTGCACCGTATCGCGCAGCACGCGCGGTTCGAAGTCCCAGATGGCCTGGCGCAGGCGGCGCGCGATGGCATCGGCGTCCAGCCCTGACGCCGTTTGTCCGGACAAATCTGCAAAGCCGAAATTGAGCACCGAGTGGGCAGTGAGCGGATAGTCGTCCAGGTCCTGCAGGGCCGCGAGCCCGGTGGCGTTGAACAGCCAGCCGAGGTCGCGCAGCACCGCGCGGCGCAGGCCTCGCATGCCGAGTACACGTTTGTCGCGCGGCTCCTGCAGACTGGCCGCGTCGTCGTCGGTCAGCCGGTCCAGCAACGATGGCTGGAGCCGCTCGCGGGCGCTCAGTTCAGCCATGTCCGGCCCCGGCGTCCACGCTCGCGCTCGCGGCCAATGCGTGCGCAAAAGCGAGCGTACGCGTATCCATCAAGGCGAAATCGGCCCTGTCGGTCGCGAACAGGCGCTGGCCGAGGCCGTATTGCGCCAAGCCGTAGTGATCCGCCCAGTCGGTGCGGCGCCCCAGCAGCAAGGCATCGTCATGGCTGTGCAACGTGCCCGGATAACGGGTGGGTATGAAGCCCACCATGTCGCCGCCGTTGGTGAGCAGCAGCGTGGCTGGCATCCAGACCTGATCGCGCAGGTCAGCGGGCGCAGCGCATTCCAGCTGCGCGATATGCTGCATCGGCAGCCAGTAGTAATTGCCGTTGCTGATCCATTCGAGCATGGGGCCGAGGCGCGGGTCGGCGTCCATCAGCCAGTCAAACGGATTGCCGTCAATGCTGCCGGTCAGCGCCGGCGCATCCGCCAGCGCGGCTTCGCGCAGCTGCGCCGCGCCCGCCGTGTCGCCGGCCGCGTCCAAACGCAGGGCCGACATGAACTGCGCCATCCAGGGCGCCGGTGTGCCGAACAGTAGCGGTGCGCGCAGGCCCGCGAACGCGTCCTCGCGCCAGCGCTCGCAGCGTATCGTTGCGCGATAGGCGTGCACCATTTGCAGCGCGCCGGCGTCGAGGGTTGCCAGCACGTCGAGTTGCGCCAGCGCGCGGTCCCACTGTCCCAGCACTGCCAGCAACTGGAACAGGAACACGCGCTGGCGGGCGTCTCCCGGGGCCTGGCGCACGGCCTGCTGCAGTAACTGCAGGCTGGCAGCCAGGTCGCCGGCCTTCAGCGTAGAGAGTAGCTCGGACATGGTTGTCAATAAAGAAGGCGCTGCAAGGAAAAAGAACAAGCGCCGGCACGCGGCCGGCGCTGCTGCTTAAAACGTGGCGTTTTTGGTCAAGTCCCATTTCTTCGCGGTGCCGGTGACGATGTTGTCGCCACTGAACGCGTCGTACTGGTAGCTGATCTGCGTGAAGTTCAGCGAGAACGATTCGCTGGGGCGGTCGCCGCCGCTGCTGGCCGAGTAGGAGCTGACGATGGCGTCGGTTAATTCGATCTTCAGGTAGACCTGCTGCTTCTTGTCCGAGCCGCCGGTTTGCAGGAAGTGGATCTCGGCCTTGCCCAGGCTCTTGCCACACACGGCCTGCATGAACAGGTCGGCCGAGGCGATGTCGGTCGACTTGGTCAGCGTGATTTCGGAAAACGAGGGGTTGGACGTTTCGCGGTCGGCACCACCGCCGCTCACGGAAATGGCGCGGCCGACGCCAATCTGCAGCGACGAAATGGTGATCCATTTTTCGTGGCTGTCGACGACCGAGTCGCCATTGATCGCGACGGCAAATTTAAGCAGTATCATGTTGTTCCTCTATTGGTTGAGTAGGTTGGCCCGACAATGGATGCGCCCGGGGGACAGGCCCGCCGTCCCGAACGACGTTCACGCTCACGCTTTCGCCGACGGCAGTTTCGAGACCAGGCGCAGGGACACGGTCAGGCCTTCGAGCTGGTAATGCGGCCGCAAGAAAAATTTGGACGTGTAGTAACCGGGATTGCCTTCGACTTCTTCCACGATCACTTCGGCGCCGGCCAGCGGTTTGCGCGCCTTGTCGGCTTCGCTCGCGGTGGCCGGGTTGTTTTCGACGTAGCGCCCGACCCAGTTGTTCAGCCAGGTTTGCATGTCGGCGCGCTCCTTGAACGAACCGATCTTGTCGCGCACGATACATTTCAGATAGTGAGCGAAGCGGCAGGTGGCGAACAGGTAGGGCAAGCGCGCGGCCAGGTTGGCATTCGCCGTGGCATCGGGGTCGTCGTATTCGGCCGGCTTGTGCAGCGACTGGGCGCCGATGAAGGCGGCAAAGTCGGTGTTCTTCTTGTGCACCAGCGGCATGAAGCCATTTGCCGCCAGCTCCGCTTCGCGCCGGTCGGAAATCGCGATCTCGGTCGGGCAGGTCATGTCGACGCCGCCGTCGTCGGTCGGGAAGGTGTACACCGGCAGGCCCTCGACCGCGCCGCCCGACTCGATGCCGCGGATGCGCGAACACCAGCCGTATTCCTTGAACGAGCGGTTGATGTTCACGGCCATGGCGTACGCCGCATTCGACCAGGTGAACTTGGTGGCGCCGGCGCCGCTGGTGTCTTCCTCGAAGTCGAAGGCTTCGACCGGATCGGTTTTCGCGCCATACGGCTGGCGCGCCAGGAAGCGCGGCATGGCAAGGCCGACGTAGCGCGAATCTTCCGATTCGCGGAAGGAACGCCAGGCGGCATGCTCCGGCGTCTGGAAGATTTTTGTCAGGTCGCGCGGATTGGCCAGCTCCTGCCACGATTCCATCAGCATCACCGACGGCGCGGCGGCGGCAATGAAGGGCGCGTGCGCCGCGGCGGCCACCTTCGCCATGCTCGAGAGCAGCTCGACGTCCGGTGCACTGTTATCGAAATAGTAGTCGGCCACGATGGCGCCGAACGGCTCGCCGCCGAACTGGCCGAATTCTTCTTCATACATTTTCTTGAAGATCGGGCTCTGGTCCCAGGCCGTGCCCTTGAATTTTTTCAGCGATTTCCCCAGCTCGTTTTTGGAGATGTTCATCACGCGGATTTTCAGCGACTCGTCGGTCTCGGTGTTGTTGACCAGGTGGTGCAGGCCGCGCCATGCGCCCTCCAGGGCCTGGAACTCGGGCGCGTGCAGAATCAGGTTGACCTGCTCGCTGAGCTTCCTGTCGAGCGCGGCGATCAGGCTTTCGATGGTGCCGAGCACGTCGCCCGAAATGACGTTGGCGCCGACCAGCGCCTGTTCGGCCAGCGTGCGCACCGCGCTCTCGACGGCCTCCCTGGCCTTGTCCGACTGCGGTTTGAATTCTTTCTGGAGCAGGCTGCCGAAATCGCTCATCTCGAGCGTGGCGCCGGTTGCGTCAAGTTGTTCCTGTAGTTCAGCCATGTTGGTTCTCCACGGGGTTCATCGAGGTGATCACGATTCTTGCGGCTTCGGCGCCGCGGTCAACGCCTGCATCAGCGCCGGTTCGGCCAGCAGCCGGGCGATCAGGTCTTCGGCGCCGGTCTTGCCGTCCATGTAGGTCATCAGGTTCGACAACTGGCCGCGCGCTTCGAGCAGTTTGGCCAGCGGCGCGACCTTGCGTGCAATCGCCGCCGGCGTGAAATCGTCCATGTTCTCGAACGTCATCTCGACCGACAGATTGCCTTCTCCGCTGAGGGTGTTGGGCACCTGCACGGCCACGCGCGGTTTCATCGCTTTCAGGCGCTCGTCGAAATTGTCGACGTCGATTTCCAGGAATTTGCGCTCCGCCACTGGCGCCAGCGGATCGGCGCTCTGGCCGGTCAGGTCGGCCATCACGCCCATCACGAACGGCAGCTGGATTTTCTTTTCCGCGCCATACACTTCGACGTCGTATTCGATCTGCACACGCGGCGCCCGGTTGCGCGCGATGAACTTCTGGCTACTCTCTTTACCCACGATTGCATCCCCCATGAATGAACAAAACAAACCTCTTCTATGTCGTATTGCTTATTTCGCCGCCTGGGTCGCATCCGGTCCGCGGATCGCCGCCAGCTGGGCGACGCCGTCGGGCGCCAGGTCCTGCATGATTTCCAGGAAGTTCATCGGCACCAGGCGCCGGGCGCGCGCCAGCAGGATCGGAATCGGGCTCGATGGCTCGTGCCGACCGTAGTACTGGACCAGCTTGTCGAGCATGCGCAGCACGTCCTCGCGCCCGGCGATGTCGCCTTCGATGCGGGCCGCGCGCACTGCGCTCTCCTGGCCGGACACGGGCGCAAGCTCGGGCACTTCTTCCGGCTCGGGCGCCGCGCTGGCTTGATGCTGGCGCGCCAGAAAATCGTGCGCGCGGCGCAAGGGGCGCGTCAGTGGATCGAGGTTCAGGGCCTGCGCGCTGCCCACGTGGCGCACCAGCGCCAGTTCGATATTCACGGTGCTGGCCAGCGCGCGCGCCAGCAAGGCAGTGCTGGCGGCCAGCTGGTCCGGGGCGACGTCGGCAATCGCGCTTTCGATCGAGCTGGTTGCCACCTTGGCCTGGCCCGTGAGCGGTGCCACGTCACCGCTGGCGATCTCCAGCAGCTTGATGTTCAGGGGTCCAAGCCCCGGCAGCACCAGCAGCGTGGCGTCTTTCAGGTCGCGCAGCAGGCCGCCGGTGTCGGACAGGATGGCGAGTGAATTAATGCGCAACGTGGGATCGAGGCTGTCGTCCGGGTCGAGTGCGGGATGGACGCTGTCCCAGCGCTGTTCCAGCAGTCTCTCGATCAGTGCCAGGCAATCGACCAGGCCTTCGATGCCGAACAGCGCCAGGTCGGCGCGCAGCAGGTGCACCACCAGGCGCAGGTCGCGGCTGCGCTCGAGCAGGCCAGCGGCCATCTGGCGTACCTGCTTCCAGTCCGGCGGCACGGCCGGAGTGATGGTGGCGCCGTACTGGACTTCGGGTTTGCCGAGTGCTTCCTGCTCGAGTGCGATGAACGCCGGATCGTATTCGAGGTTCGGGCCACATGGCGCGTCCGTATCGATTTCCGCCAACCACGCATCCACGTCGATTGTGCTCATTCATACTCCGGAAGGCTGCAACACATGCTATCTAAAAAATAACAGGCAAAGGCGCATTACGTGTACCTCCGAGCACTTCCGATTGCCATGCGCGCAGCACCGAATGCAAGCGTCGACCGTCGTGCCAGGAAACTGAAATACAGCGAACTGGACGCAACTATACTTCACAAAAGCAAAAAAAAGCACGCCGCTTTTTGGTTTTTTTTGCAGAAATTTCTTTCTGATTCGATTGTAAAATCGACCCGCAAGGTTGTTGACAAGGCCACAGAATGACAAGTCATCACTTTCTTTAAAGGCAAGGTAATTTTTAGAAAACCAGCACTGCGTCATGCGCGCAACATGCCAGAAAAAATTCTTTTTTTGGTATACAAATGGATCTTTTTATATTATTTATATTGTTACGAGCGAACCGGGCGTGGACGTTCCTAATGGTCGAGCACAAATCTTTCAATGAGTCTTTCCGACGACGATGAACGCACCTTACTGGTGACCGGCCGCGCAACAACGGGTCCGGCGCCGCCGCGCGCGCCCGGCGGAAATGCCCTGCCGGCAGGCGCGCGGCTGGGCGAGTTCGAGATCACCGGACTGCTCGGCGAAGGCGGCTTCGGCATCGTCTACCTGGCCTGGGACCGTTCGCTTGAGCGCCAGGTGGCGCTCAAGGAGTACATGCCCTCGTCGTTCGCGTCGCGCTCGAGCACCATGCAGGTGGCCGTGACGTCCGAGCGCGACGCTGACACCTTCGACGCCGGGCTGCGCAGCTTCGTCAACGAAGCGCGCATCCTGGCGCGGTTCGACCACCCTGCCCTGATCAAGGTCTACCGTTTCTGGGAGGCGAATGGCACCGCCTACATGGTGATGCCATATTACGAAGGCGTGACACTCAAGCAGGCGCTGCTTGCGCGCACCGAGCCGGTCGACCAGGCGTGGCTGACCTCCCTGCTGGCGCCGCTGCTCGATACGCTCACGCTGATCCACGCGCACCAGTGTTTTCACCGCGATATCGCGCCGGACAACATCATGATGCTGAGCGCAAGCCGGCCGTTGCTGCTCGACTTCGGCGCCGCCCGACGCGCCATCGGCGGCATGCAGCAGGACTTCACCGTCATCTTCAAGCAAAACTACGCACCGATCGAACAGTACGCCGAGATGCCGGGCATGCGCCAGGGGCCGTGGACCGACCTGTACGCACTGGCGTCGGTGGTGCACTTTGCCATTGCCGGCGCCGCACCGCCGCCCGCCGTGAGCCGCCTGGTGCAGGACCCGTACGTGCCGCTGGCCAGCCGTTATGCCGACCGTTTCAGCGCGCGCTTCCTCGGCGCGATCGATCAGGCGCTGGCAGTGCGGCCCGAACAGCGCCCGCAAAGCGCCGCGGCGCTGCGCACCCTGCTGGGCCTGGAGGACGGCGGCACGCAGGCGCTGGCGCTGGCGGCATCGTCGCCGGCGCCGCCCGTGACGGTGGCGGCAAGCGCGCCCCCGCCACGCAGGGTCGCCCTGTTTGCGGCCGGCGCCGTGACGCTGCTGGCGGGCGCGGGC
>NZ_JAQQPS010000070.1:0-1214 GCF_036688685.1 Massilia sp. S19_KUP03_FR1
GGAAGCGCTGATCAATCGACGTTTTCGGAAGATTCCCACGTTTTTGGCGACGCGACCGCCATGCAGTTTCGCTCCCGCTTTTCCAGAAGCTTATACGTGAGCTTTTTTTGTAAATCTGCGGTATTTCTGGCGCCTTTCGGCGCTCAGGTCGCAACTCGGGTTTCAGTGACCTTAAATCGCCGGCCAGCCAGCACCAGATTGGCGAAGCCGAACAGAGTAAACAGTTGTGCGGTGTTCTTTGCCAGGCCGCGATAGCGCGTCTTACGATGACGGAACAGGTTCTTGATGACATGGAACGGATGCTCGACTTTGGCGCGCACGCTGGCCTTCAGGTGCTCCAGTTTTTCCATCATGCGGCCCAGCTTATTGTTGGGCAGCACCTTGCGCTTGGAGCGCTTCATGGCGACATGCCACGTCACGGATTTGCCAATATTTTCCGAACGCTTTTCTACGCCTTGGTAACCGGCGTCGCCAAGCGCGGCCGTCTCGTCGCCATGCAGCAGGGCGTGCGCTTGCGTCACGTCGGAGACATTACCTGCCGTGCCGACGACGGTGTGTACCAGGCCGGACGCCGCATCAACGCCGATATGGGCTTTCATCCCAAAGTGCCAGTCGTTGCCTTTCTTGGATTGGTGCATCTCCGGATCGCGCTTGCCGTCCTTGTTCTTCGTCGACGGCGGCGCGGCGATCAGCGTCGCGTCAACGATCGTCCCCTCGCGCATCATCAAACCTCTTTCAGCCAGGTGTCCGTTGATCGCATCGAAAATCTGGCGCGTCAGTTCTTTCGCTTCGAGCAGGTGGCGAAACTTGAGCAACGTCGTCGCGTCCGGCGCAGACTCGCGCGCCAGGTCGATGCCGACGAAAGCGCGAATGGCCTGGCTGTCGTAGATCGCATCTTCGATACCTTCGTCCGACAAACCAAAGCATTGCTGGGCGACGTACATGCGCAGCATGCGTGCCAGGCCAATCGGCGGCCGACCGGCGCCTACGACCTTCGGATAGAACGGTTCGACCAGCTTGTGTAGCTTGCTCCACGGCGTGACGCTGTCGATCTCAGTGAGGAAACGGTCTCGCCGCGTGAGCTTTTTCTTGGCGGCGTATTCGAGGTCAGAGAAGCTCTTTTGCATGATCAATGGCAGGCAGGGAACGTACCGTTATTGTCTCAGGTTGCGGCACCGGCGGGAACGGGAGCGCCTTAATTAATCAGCGTTTCC
>NZ_JAQQPS010000071.1:0-1176 GCF_036688685.1 Massilia sp. S19_KUP03_FR1
AGGAGCTAACGTTATAGGGACAAGCGAATAAGTGCACATGGTGGATGCCTTGGCGATTACAGGCGATGAAGGACGTAGTAGCTTGCGATAAGCTGCGGGGAGCGAGCAAACACGCTTTGATCCGCAGATTTCCGAATGGGGAAACCCGGCCTTTTAGGTCATTGCATACTGAATACATAGGTATGCAAAGCGAACGCGGCGAACTGAAACATCTAAGTAGCTGCAGGAAAAGAAATCAACCGAGATTCCCAAAGTAGTGGCGAGCGAAATGGGATGAGCCTGTACGTTTTAGCACGACGCATAACAGAAGCCATTGGAAACTGGCGCCATAGCGGGTGATAGCCCCGTATGTGAAATGCGATGTGTGGAACTAAGCGTACGACAAGTAGGGCGGGACACGAGAAATCCTGTCTGAACATGGGGGGACCATCCTCCAAGGCTAAATACTCGTAATCGACCGATAGTGAACCAGTACCGTGAGGGAAAGGCGAAAAGAACCCCGGGAGGGGAGTGAAATAGATCCTGAAACCGTGTGCATACAAACAGTAGGAGCGGACTTGTTCCGTGACTGCGTACCTTTTGTATAATGGGTCAGCGACTTACATTCAGTGGCGAGGTTAACCGAATAGGGAAGCCGTAGAGAAATCGAGTCCGAACAGGGCGACAGTCGCTGGGTGTAGACCCGAAACCAAGTGATCTACTCATGGCCAGGATGAAGGTGCGGTAACACGCCCTGGAGGTCCGAACCCACTAATGTTGAAAAATTAGGGGATGAGCTGTGGGTAGGGGTGAAAGGCTAAACAAACTTGGAAATAGCTGGTTCTCTCCGAAAACTATTTAGGTAGTGCCTCAAGTATCACCATCGGGGGTAGAGCACTGTTATGGCTAGGGGGTCATTGCGACTTACCAAACCATTGCAAACTCCGAATACCGATGAGTGCGAGCTTGGGAGACAGACGTCGGGTGCTAACGTCCGGCGTCAAGAGGGAAACAACCCAGACCGCCAGCTAAGGTCCCAAAGATTGGCTAAGTGGAAAACGAAGTGGGAAGGCTAAAACAGTCAGGATGTTGGCTTAGAAGCAGCCATCATTTAAAGAAAGCGTAATAGCTCACTGATCGAGTCGTCCTGCGCGGAAGATGTAACGGGGCTAAGCCAGTCACCGAAGCTGCGGATAT
>NZ_JAQQPS010000072.1:0-1055 GCF_036688685.1 Massilia sp. S19_KUP03_FR1
TGTGCTCGAAAGAGAACCGTAACACAGGTGCTGCATGGCTGTCGTCAGCTCGTGTCGTGAGATGTTGGGTTAAGTCCCGCAACGAGCGCAACCCTTGTCATTAGTTGCTACGAAAGGGCACTCTAATGAGACTGCCGGTGACAAACCGGAGGAAGGTGGGGATGACGTCAAGTCCTCATGGCCCTTATGGGTAGGGCTTCACACGTCATACAATGGTACATACAGAGCGCCGCCAACCCGCGAGGGGGAGCTAATCGCAGAAAGTGTATCGTAGTCCGGATTGTAGTCTGCAACTCGACTACATGAAGTTGGAATCGCTAGTAATCGCGGATCAGCATGTCGCGGTGAATACGTTCCCGGGTCTTGTACACACCGCCCGTCACACCATGGGAGCGGGTTTTACCAGAAGTAGGTAGCTTAACCGCAAGGAGGGCGCTTACCACGGTAGGATTCGTGACTGGGGTGAAGTCGTAACAAGGTAGCCGTATCGGAAGGTGCGGCTGGATCACCTCCTTTCTAGAGTAGCACCTGGGTGAGAACCCAAATTCATCAAGCGTCCACACTTATCGGCTGTAAATTAGAAGAAACAGTAGCAGTGTTCCTTAGTCGGGGCTGTAGCTCAGCTGGTTAGAGCACCGTGTTGATAACGCGGGGGTCGTTGGTTCGAGTCCAACCAGCCCTACCAGTACAATGGGGGATTAGCTCAGCTGGGAGAGCACCTGCTTTGCAAGCAGGGGGTCGTCGGTTCGATCCCGTCATCCTCCACCATTCGCTGCTACTAAAAAGCTCAAACGTAAGCCGTCAGGTTTAGGTTTGGTCTTTTAGCGATCAAAGCTGTTTCGTTCTTTAAAAATTTGGAAGAAGTAAAGTTTTATGTCAGTCAACGACAGTTGATTGGCAGGGTAGCATTAAACGTATCAACAAACATGCAACAACGCTGTACATCTTATCTCTATAAACGCTTCCTCATTAGTCGTGAGGAGCTAACGTTATAGGGACAAGCGAATAAGTGCACATGGTGGATGCCTTGGCGATTACAGGCGATGAAGGACGTA
>NZ_JAQQPS010000008.1:0-232247 GCF_036688685.1 Massilia sp. S19_KUP03_FR1
GTGGAAGTGCAGTAATGCATTAAGCTAACCAGTACTAATTGCCCGTACGGCTTGTCCCTATAACCTTAGCAGGTTATATAGATGAGATTTACAGTGTTGTATGTTGTTGATACACGCTACTCAAAACAATAAAACTTACTTCTTCCAGATTCTGAGCAGCGTTCATGTGAACGATGCTCGTACAAGTTATGCCTGATGACCATAGCAAGTCGGTCCCACCCCTTCCCATCCCGAACAGGACCGTGAAACGACTTTGCGCCGATGATAGTGCTGCAACCAGTGTGAAAGTAGGTTATCGTCAGGCTAGTTATAAGAGAGAAACCCCGTACAAAAATGTGCGGGGTTTTTTTTCGTCTATAACTGCTCCAGATTCTTGCCTCGCAGGCCAATCAAGACGGCAGTCCCATCGGGCTTGACGCGAAATTCGCCAAACCGCGCACCTTGCCAACGGTTCGCTTCGCCTTCCTTGAAGAACCAGGCGTCCGTCACAAAAACAGGGTGATCAGAGGTGCCTGACAGGTTGATCTTGATTTCACCTGATGACAGCGGCGTACCGTTATCCGGCCGTTCGGCCGTCCACACGCCGCGTTCGTCCATCGTTCCCACTAGTGCGGAGATAGGCGATTCGGCGTGCGGAAAAGTATTGATCCCAAACGTCAGCCGCATATAGTCTCCCTGCATCAAAGAGCGCGGGTCTACCGGCGCCAGTTCGACGAATAGCGTTGTGCCTGCTCGTGCGACAGCTTCTTTCTGCATAATCGACAGGTTTGCGATGCCCAGCGTCAGCATGGCACAACCGAGAAATGCAATCGCATGCGCCCGAGTTCGCGTGTGGGGCAGCGCGACCGGCACTGCTGGCTTGATTGGGGAGAAAGGTCTTAGAAAAGCCACCGTCAACGCAAGTATGCATCCCGACGCAGCAAGCAGCATCGCTTTGTTAACCAGGGGCCATTGCAAGGAAAAATAAAAATTGCCCATCCACCATACCAGCATGCAGCCGCACAGGATGGCGGTGGATGTACGTCCGGTGATCAAGGCGACAGAACCGATCAACGCGAGCACGCAGAGTGACGGAATATACCAGGCAAACGTTCCCAGGATGAGTGCAAGCGTGACAAACCATAGCGCCCGCATCGGTGCCCATTTCCACGCCAGCAAGGCTGCCGCACTCAAGGTCACCCCAACCGATGCGCCAGCCTGCATGGGCATAAACGCCGGCAAGTCGTGGCCCCAGCGGTTGAGCCAACCATCCACTTCAAAGAAAAAGAAAGCATCGTTTACCCAAAATGGGGAACAGATAATCGCTGCACTCATCCCCAGGCTGACCGCTTCCATTCCAGCCCGGATCTGCGTCGAAAGACCTTGCCGCGAAGTCAGGGAGGATAGGAGGCACCAGAAGACGCTCATTTCCAGTATCGCCCACATTTTCCATTCTCTGTGCATCGATGAAAAAGGATACAAGCTTTGCATGCTGACGATACCGACGATACCGGTGATGCCCATCCCCGCGCCGAGAAGCATACGCAACCAGGGCTGCGGGACGATCACGGAGGCGGCCGCAAATACCGCGAACATCGATAGTGCGGCACTGGCACTACTGCCATTTTCTGCAATATAAAAATACAGCACCAGAGCACTTGCCACCAATCCCGCGAGGGACAGTTGTTCCAGGAATAGCGGCGGCCGGGACCTTAGCAGGGCAGTTGTGCCGCACAGCACAGCGGCGCACAGTATGGCTAGCATCGACGAACGGCCGCCACCGCCCATCACGAACAACAACACTGCGAATGGAATGGCCGCAAACCACGCCCCAATGCCGGTAAACACGGTGAGCGGCCAGGGCCGTGGCGCATGCTCTGGTGCCTCGTCAACGGGCGCCAGCAATCCGGCGATGACGCCTTGCGCCAGGATGCGATCAATCTGTTTACTCATTGCTGTCTCCCGAGTGCAGTTGGCGGCGCAGGGTTGCTAGAATTGCCGCGATACTCAGGCCGCAAAATCCACAAGCCACAACGCCGATGATAAAGACGGGGCCGAGAATGTCGTCGAATGGGCCACTCAATGTCGCGGACACAACAGCGGTATCGATCAGAAAATTGAGGGCGAGCGCGCAGGCGCACAGGGCGACGATGTCGAATGACGCCGTTCTGGCGTAAAAGACGGTAACGAGCCCAACCAGGAGGACCAGGATGGTTGCCGCCCCGTGGCCGTCTCTAGCGACGATGCCAGGGAGAGCGATCATGGAAACCAGGCCAAGCGCTGTGGCAATCGCGACACCCGAAGAATACGGACCGGCTTGCGTCAAGTGCCGAAATGAGCGCGATAGCGACAAAGCAAGGAGCAGTGCGGCGGCGCAGCCGATGACCGCATGCGTATCGGGAGTATTGCGAAACACGCCGTTCCCACCATTCGACCATAGCCCGATGGCGGTCATGGCGACGCCGACCCATGCCACGCGCAAGATTTCCGCGCGCACCACGATCACGAGCGGCAAGCCCAGCGCGCTCCACAGAGCAAACAGTTGCCAGGGGTCGGCACCGGTTTGATAGGTCTGCCCGAAATAGGCAAACAAGGCGCCGATGGCGATGAAAGCAAACAATGCCATTCCAGTGCGCAATCTTGACCACAAGGCCGCGCCGATGCATGGCAGGAGCACCATTGCCTCGAGCATGCCGAATTGCAGCGGTCGCCCGAGGTTCGACCAGTTCGCGGCGATCCAGCACACGAGGCCGGCGCCAAGGAGAAGGGCGCTGACGGCAGCGAGCCCAAGACGTATATGGGTGGTGAGCGATGGCGGCGGAATATCGAAGCCGGCCAGGCGCCATAGCCCCTGTGTTGTTGATGAGTCGACTTGATGACGTGCGCAATAATCCAGCAAGGCAAGGCGTGTATTCATGAACTTTCCCCCAAGCATTATGCAAATGGCAAATCCCGCGATGCGTCCAACCCGCGGGAGGCGCGGACGATTGTTGCGGGAGGACGCTCCCCGACGTTTGACAGAGCGCAGTGCAGTGCAAGCCATGCACTATTCCGATCGGAAATCGTGCTGCTGATCAATTGACTTGGGAGGCCAGGCAGCAAGAATCGATCTCTCACTTATCAGGAGATCTACATGAATACTGGAAACGAATCGCATGCACTGGCCGACAAGCTATCTGCGCCTTTGGCAAAAATAGTCGACCGGCATAAGGACAAGATCAGTGCGCTGCTCCTCAGCGGCAGTACATCAACCGTCGGGGAGGCATTGGGAAAAGACGAGAATGTGCGCAGGGTTGCCAGCTTTTGTTATCCCTTGCTGCCCGGCCTGCTGCGGCTTGTAGTGAAGGAGCACATGTTCATCAACTTCGTCATGCAGAATCGGGAGAGATTGTTGGCGCATTTGCCGCCGCCGCTCGACGCACATGCGGCTTGACCAAGCTTAAGGGGGCGTCGTCTCCGGGGCTGCGACTGCGGCGGCGGCCTTCCCCTTGCTGATACTCTCACCATCGCCCCGGCGCAGACGAACGAACAATAAGGCCGAAAACATCGTCACCACCGACAGCGTCAAAAACGCGTGGTGAATCGCATTGGTGACCATGACCTGATTGGTTTGCGGTACTTTGCCGAGGAACCAGGCAGTCACGATCGAGCCGCAGGCCAGGCCAAAACTCATCGATAGTTGCTGGAATGAGCTCGACAAGGTGCTGGCCATGCTCGATTCGCGCTGCTCGATGTCGGCATACGCCAGCGTGTTCATGCTGGAAAACTGCATCGAATTGAAAAACCCTTGCAGCAGGCCGATGCCGACGATGGCAATCAAGGGCGTGCCCGCATTAACGAGCGAGAACAGGCCGATGGTCACGCCAATAAACAAGGTGTTCACCACCAGCACCTGGCGATAGCCGAAGCGCGCCAGGATCTTCGGCGCAACCAGTTTCATGCACATTGCCGCCGCAGCGGCCGGCATCATCAGCAAGCCTGATTTCCAGGCCGGCAAACCCAGGCCCAGCTGGTACAGCAAGGGCAGCAGGAAGGGCAGGCCGCCCACGCCCAGGCGCGTAATGAAGCCGCCGACGACCGCGATGCGGAAGGTACGCACTTTGAAGAGCGCCAGGCGCAGCAGGGGGAACGCGAAATCGCTGGCATGCCAGACATAGGCCGCGATCAGGCTGACCGACAGTGCGAACATCAGGATGACGGTCGTCGGATCAAGCGAGTGCTCGCCAAAAATCTCCAGCAGCCACGACAGGATGGCAGTACCCGAGCTGAACAGGATCAACCCGACCACGTCGAGTGGTCGCGGATTGTCGCCCTTGTAATCGGGCATATGGCGATACACGAGGTACAGCGCAATCAGGCCAACCGGCACATTCACGAAGAAAATGGCCCGCCACGATACCCAATGCACCATCAAGCCACCGACGGTCGGACCCAATAGCGGGCCGATCAGCGCGGGGATGATGACGAAGTTCATTGCGGCGAGCAGTTCGCTCTTGGGGAAGGTGCGGATGATGGCGAGACGTCCGACCGGCATCATCATGGCCCCGCCGAGGCCCTGCAGCATGCGCGCAGCGACCATCATGGGCACATTCTGCGCCAGTCCGCACAGGACTGACGCCAGCGTAAATACCGCGATGGCAATACCGAATACTTTTCGGGTGCCGAAACGATCGGCCATCCAGCCACTGACCGGAATGCCCACGGCCAGGCTAATGATATAGCTGGTGACGACCGACTTCAAACTCAGCGGTGTGACTTGCAGCGTCGCCGCGATGCTGGGAATGGCCGTGTTGACGATGGTTGCATCGAGCTGTTCCATGAACAGTGCGGTGGCAACCACCCAGGGCAAATAGCGCTTGACGGTGGACGCGTCGGTCATCGGCAGTGCATCAGAAGTGGCGTGCGACTTTCAACACCAGGAAGTTGACGCCGCCGTTCGGATGCTTGATGCCGCCGTTCGAATAGTGCTGCAGCTTGAAGCCGGCTTCCCATTTGTTTTCGAAGACGTAGCCGGCGCCGATGTGGTCGCCGAACTGGAATGCCGTGGCGAGGCGTTTTTCGTTGTTGTCATACAGATGAGAAAACAGCGACACGCCAATGCCGCCTTCGCCGTAGAAACCCAGCTTGTCGTCGCGCTGAATACGGAAAACCGGCGTCAGGTTGACGACCGTAATGTTCTGATGGCCGCCCCGGTTGGCATTCGCATCGTTGCCGCGCCATTGCGCCACGTTGGCGTCCCAGTAGCCGCCCAGGTGATAACCGTAGTTGGAAAACCAGCGCGCCGACCAGTCGGACTGCACGGAACCACGGATAAATTGCACCTTGGCGCCGCTACCCACCTCGATCGCTGCGCCGTCAATGATGCCATCGGCGGCGTGCGCCGCCTGGGTGCCGGCCAACAGGGCAAGCGCTGCTAAGGTTTTTCCAACACGCAAATTGAGGAACATAATTACTTTCAGTTAAAAAGAATGAGTATTCACGATATTGTACTGGGCTTGCCGAATTGGCGTAGCCTGCACAATTCCCTCTATCTTCTTTTTGAAAGCGAAGCATGCGCAGCCCCACCATTGCATTTCTTGGCATCGGCCTGATGGGCAAACCGATGGCCGCCCGCCTGCTTGAAAACGGGTTTATCGTGCACGCCTGGAACCGGACTGCCGCGAAGGCGCAGACACTGGCTGCGCTCGGGGCCATTGTCGAATCCGACCTTGCACAGGCGGTTGCGGGCGCCGACATCGTGATCTCGATGCTGGAAGCCGGCGGTGCGGTGTCATCCACCATGGCCGCCGCCGTGCCGGCGTTGCGGGAAGGCGTGCTGTGGATCGACATGAGTTCGATTCGCCAGGACGAAGCGCTGGCCAACCATGCGACGCTCGCCAGGTATGGCATCCGCCACCTCGACGCCCCCGTGTCCGGCGGCGTGGCCGGTGCCGAAGCGGGAACCCTCGCAATCATGGCTGGCGGAAACGCGGTCGATTTTGCCGCGGCGGCCGCGGTGTTGACCGCAATGGGATCTGCGGTCCTGGTCGGCCCGGCCGGCAGCGGCCAGGTCGCCAAACTGTGCAATCAATTGATCGTGGGCGCCACGCTGCACATCGTTGCCGAAGCGTTGTTACTGGCGCAGGCGGCAGGCGCCGACCCGGCCGCCGTGCGGGACGCCATCCGCGGCGGCTTCGCCGGCAGCAAAATCCTGGAAATGCATGGCCAGCGCATGCTGGACCGAAACTTTATTCCCGGCGGCCAGGTCAAAAGCCAGCTGAAAGATCTGCGCAATATCCTGGCTGCAGCCTCTGAAGCGGGGATCGCCTTGCCGGTTACGGCCATCGTGACGCAACAGTATCAATCGCTCAGCGCCGACTTGCCGCACGCCGACCATGCAGCCGCGCTGATCGCCCTCGAACGCATCAACCCCGGCCTGCGCCTGGGCGATGCGCCCGACCAATTTACAGCAGCGGCAAGTGCATCTCCGCCAGCCTGATCCAGTAGCTGGAGCCGATCGGCAACAAGTTGTCGTTGAAATCGTAGCTGGCATTGTGCAACTGGCACGGACCGAGGCCGTGGCCGGCAGCGCGGTGGTCACCTTCGCCATTGCCGAGGAAAACATAGCAGCCCGGCTTGGCTTGCAGCATGAACGCGAAATCCTCGGCGCCCATGGTCGGCTCGACATTGGTGTTGACCTGGTCGGGGCCGACCACTGCGCGCATCGCTTCGATCGCCAGGCTGGTCTGTTCAGGATGGTTCACCAGCGGCGGGTAATTGCGCTTGAAACCGAAGTCGACCGTCGCATTGAAGCCGGCGGCAATGTGGGTCGCCATGTCCTGCATACGCTGTTCGATCAGGTCGAGCACTGGCGTCGTAAAAGTGCGTACGGTACCGATCATGACGGCTTCGTCGGGGATGATGTTGGTTGCGCTGCCGGCATGGATCTGGGTAATCGACAACACCGCCGTATCGAGCGGGCTTTTTTCGCGCGACATGATGGTTTGCCAGCCTTGGGCGATGTTCACCGCCACCATGATCGGATCGACGCCCCGGTGCGGTTGCGCGGCATGCGCCCCCTTGCCCTTGATGACCACGCGGAACTCGTTACTCGACGCCATCATCGGACCGGCGACCACGCCGAAGGTACCGGCTGCCATGCCCGGCCAATTGTGCATGCCGTAAATCGCATCCATCGGAAATTGTTCGAACAGGCCGTCTTCGATCATGCGGCGCGCGCCGGCGCCGCCTTCTTCGGCCGGCTGGAACACCAGATAAATGGTGCCGTCGAAGTTGCGGTGTTGCGACAGATAGTGCGCCGCGCCCAGCAGCATGGCCGTGTGGCCGTCATGCCCGCAGGCGTGCATCTTGCCGGCATGTTTGGAGGCATGTTCGAAACTGTTAATTTCTTGCAAAGGCAAGGCGTCCATGTCGGCGCGCAGGCCGATCGCGCGCGGCGACGAGCCATTTTTGATGATGCCGACCACACCGGTGATGCCAAGGCCGCGTACAACCGGAATGCCCCACTCGGTCAGGCACGCGGCCACCACGTCGGCGGTACGTTGTTCTTCGTAGCAAAGTTCAGGATGGGCGTGCAGGTCGCGCCGGATCTGCTGCAGCTCGGCCTGAAACGCCAGGACTGGTTCGACTAGTTTCATGGTGCTCTCCCGGAGAATGCAAGTATGCCAATTCATCTTTATAACTATTGTAGCCCTTTGAAAGAGAAGTCAGCCACCCCATCGCCGCGCCCCCAAGAATCGTATAAAGTAACGTTTTGCTGCGCAATATTTCCCGTGGATTTTTGATGACGATCACTCAAGTTCGGGCCACCTGCCCGCACGACTGCCCCGATACCTGCGCCCTGCTGGTCACTGTCAAGGATGGTGTCGCCACCGAGGTCAAGGGCGATCCCGATCACCCGACCACGGCGGGCGTGCTGTGCACGAAAGTCGCCCGCTATGCCGAACGCACCTATCACCCGGACCGCGTGCTGTATCCGCAACGCCGCACCGGCAAAAAAGGGGAGGGCAAGTTTGAACGCATCAGCTGGGACGAAGCGCTGACCGAAATCGCCAGCCGCTTATCCGGGATTGCGGCGCGCGCGCCGGAAGCGATTCTGCCCTACAGCTACTGCGGCACCATGGGCCTGGTGCAAGGCGAATCGATGTCCTCGCGCTTCTTCAACCAGCTCGGCGCCTCGCAGCTAGACCGCACCATTTGCGCCAAGGCTGGCTTTGTAGGCTACACGTACACCATCGGCGCGACCATCGGTACCGACGTCGAGCATTTCCAGGACAGCAAAGTCATCCTCATCTGGGGCGGCAACCCGATCGCGTCGAGCCTGCACTTCTGGATGCGGGTGCAGGAAGCCAAGCGCCGCGGCGCCAAGCTGATTGCCATCGATCCGTACCGCTCGCTGACGGCCGAGAAGTGCCATCAGCACATCGCCCTGCTGCCGGGCACCGATTCGGCCCTCGCGCTGGGCATGATGCACGTGCTGATCGCCGAAGATCTGCTGGACCACGATTACATTGCCAGCTACACGATTGGCTTCGACCAACTGAAGGCGCGTGCAGCCGAGTGGACGCCGGAAAAAACCGCAGCCACCTGCGGCATCACGGCCGCGGAAGTCATCAATCTCGCGCGCGACTACGGCCTCGCTGCCAAGCACGGCGAGCCGGTCGCCATCCGCGTCAATTATGGCGTCCAGCGCGTGCGCGGCGGGGGCATGGCGGTGCGCAATATAGCGTGTTTGCCGGCCCTGATCGGCGCCTGGCGCCATCCGGCCGGCGGGATTTTGCTGTCGACGTCCGGCTCGTTCCCCGCCAACCGCCACGCCCTGCAGCGCCCCGATCTGCTGGCCGGCCGCCGGCCGCGTACCATCAACATGACGACCATCGGCGACGACCTGCTGAAGGAGACTTCGCCTGAATTCGGCCCCAAGGTGGAGGCGGTGATCGTCTACAACGCCAACCCGCTGGCCATCGCGCCCGATTCGGCCAAAGTCCAGCAGGGCTTCGAGCGCGAAGATTTATTCACGGTGGTGCTCGAGCACTTCCACACCGACAGCGCCGACTACGCCGACATCGTGCTGCCGGCCACCACCCAGCTCGAACACGTCGACGCTCACCTGACCTACGGCCACCTGTACATGATGGCCAATAACGCGGCCATCGCCCCGATGGGCGAAGCGAAGCCGAATACCGAGATCTTCCGCCTGATCGCCGCGCGCATGGGTCTCACCGATCCGTGCTTCCAGGAGAGCGACGACCAGCTGGCCGCGCAGGCGTTCAACAAGGACCACCCGCGCGCCGCCCACTTCGATTGGGAGACCTTGAAACGCGACGGCTGGCAAAAATTGAACATGCCGGACGCCCCGTTCGCACACGGCGGCTTTCCCACGCCCTCGGGCAAATGCGAGTTCTACTCCGAGAACATGCTCAAGGACGGCCTCGATCCGCTGCCCGGCTACATCGCCAACTACGAGTCCGCCGCCAGTTCGCCTGCGTTGGCTGCCAAATATCCGCTGGCGATGATCTCGCCGCCGGCGCGCAATTTTCTCAATTCGACCTTCGTGAACGTGCAAAGCCTGCGCGCCACCGAAGGCGAGCCGCACCTCGACATTCACCCGTACGACGCGGCCGCGCGCGGCATCGTGCACGGATCGATGGCGCGCATCTTCAACGACCGTGGTTCCTTTATCTGCAAGGCGCGCGTGACCGACAAGGCGCGCCAGGGCCTGGTGGTGGGCCTGTCGGTCTGGTGGAAGAAGCTGGCGCAAGACGGCAAGAACGCCAATGAAGTGACCAGTCAGCGCCTGACCGACATGGGCCGCGCGCCGACTTTTTACGACACCCTGGTGCAGGTAGAGCAAGCGTGAGAGCCCTTGGCAAGCGGCGCTGGATCGCAGGGGCTGCGTTGCTGGCCAGCGCCACGCTGCTGGCCAGCTGCGCCAGCCTGAATTACTACGGCCAGGCCGCCCACGGCCAGTTCTCGCTGCTGTCCGACGCGCGCCCGATCGACGCGTGGATGGCCGACCCGCAAACCGCCCCGCGCCTGCGCGTGCGCCTGGAAACGGCCCGCCAGATCCGCCGCTACGCCGTGCAGGAACTCGGTTTGCCGGACAACGACAGCTACAAAAATTACGCTGCCCTGTCGCGCCCCTACGTGTTGTGGAACGTCGTCGCCACCCCCGAGTTGTCCTTGAAACCCATTCAGTGGTGCTTCCCGGTGGCTGGCTGTGTCAATTACCGCGGCTACTACAACCAGGACGACGCGCAAGCCTATGCCGCGCAGCTGCGCGCGGCGGGCAACGACGTTGAAGTGGGCGGCGTCACTGCCTACTCCACGCTGGGCTGGTTCAACGATCCCTTGATCTCGACCTTCATCAACTACCCCGATGCCGAGCTGGCGCGCCTGATCTTCCACGAACTGGCGCACCAGGTGGTGTACGTGGCCGGCGATTCGCAGTTCAACGAATCCTTTGCCAGCGCGGTCGAAGAGGCGGGTGTCGAGCGCTGGATGGCGAAATACGGCAACGACGACATGCGCGCCGCCTACGGGCGCTACATCGAGCGCAAGCGCGATTTTCTGGCGCTGCTGCTGAAGATCCGCCGTGCCCTAGACGCGAACTACAAGTCCGACCGGCCGCTGGCCGAGCAGCGCGCCGTCAAAGCGCGCCTGTTCCAGCAGCTGAACGACGAATACCAGGTCCTGAAAACAAACTGGGGCGGCTACGCGGGCTACGACAAATTCTTTGCCGAGCCGCTGTCGAACGCGCACCTGGCCTCGGTGGCGACCTACAACGACTTCGTGCCGGCGTTTCGCAAGCTGCTGCGCCGCGACGCCGGCCTGGCGCGCTTCTACGCCGACGTGCGCGCGCTGGCGGCGCAGGACAAGGACGCGCGCCATGCGCAGCTCAAGATGCTGGCCGCGCTCGAGAATGCCCAAACGGCCGCTGCGCCTTAGAGGTAAAACTCGAATCCCGGCAAAAGCGCTTGCGTCGCGGCCCCCTGACCGATAGCATCACAAGAGGCGATGAAAAGGCACTGTAGATGCCGCACGCCCGCGCCATCCCCCACGATAAAATTCGAGACAGAGGCAAACGATGGACAAGATATGGCTGGATTCCTACCCCGCGGGTATGCCGAGCGAGATCGACCCCGACCAGTACGGGTCCCTGGTCCAGCTGCTTGAAGAGAGCTTCCTCAAGTACGCCGACCGCAATGCGTTCGTCTGCATGGACAAATTCCTCACCTACGCCGAACTCGACCTGTATTCGAAACGGCTGGCCGCCTGGCTGCAAAGCCGCGGCCTGCAACCGGGCGCGCGCGTGGCGCTGATGATGCCCAATGTCCTGCAATACCCGATCGCCATTGCCGCCGTCCTGCGCGCCGGCTACGTCGTCGTCAACGTCAATCCGCTGTACACGCCGCGCGAACTGGAACACCAGCTCACCGACTCGGGCAGCGAGGCGATCATCGTGCTGGAAAACTTCGCGCACACGCTCGAGCAGGTCCTGGTCAAGACCCCGGTGCGCCACGTGCTGGTCGCCAGCATGGGCGAGATGCTCGGCGTGAAAGGACTGGTCGTCAATTTCGTCGTGCGCAGCGTGAAAAAAATGGTGCCCGATTTTGCGTTGCCGAATATGGTGCGCTTCAAGGACGCGCTGGCGCAAGGCGCGCGCATGCCGTTCACGCCGGCCCGCGTGACGGCGTCCGACGTCGCCTTCCTGCAGTACACCGGCGGCACCACGGGCGTCTCGAAAGGGGCCACGCTCACGCACCGCAACGTCATCGCCAACGTGCTGCAAAGCGAAGCCTGGTCGCAGCCGGCGCTGGTGCGCCCGCCCGTGGTCGAGCAGATCACCATCGTCTGCGCGCTGCCGCTGTATCACATCTTTGCGCTGACCTGCTGCGCCATGTGGGGCATGCGTGTCGGTGCGCTCAATTTGCTCATTCCGAATCCGCGCGACATCCCCGGCTTCATCAAGGAGCTGGCCAAGTATCCGTTCAATATGCTGCCGGCCGTGAACACGCTCTACAACGCGCTCGCCAACCATCCCGATTTCGCAAAGCTCGACTTCAGCGGACTGAAAATCTCGAATGGCGGCGGCATGGCCGTGCAGCAGGCCGTCAACGACCGCTGGAAGCAGATCACAGGCACCTCCATCATCGAGGGCTATGGTCTGTCCGAAACGGCGCCGGTGGCCACCTGCAACCGCGCTGATACGGTCGAATTCACGGGCTCCATCGGCCTGCCGGTGCCGTCCACCGAGGTTGCCATTCTCGACGACGACGGCGCGCCGGTGGCGCTGGGCGAGCGCGGCGAAATCGGCATCCGCGGCCCGCAGGTCATGGCCGGTTACTGGAATCGACCCGACGAAACGGCCAAGGTCATGACCGCCGACGGCTTCTTCAAGTCGGGCGACATCGGCGTGATGGATGCAACCGGTTACGTGAAGATCGTCGACCGCAAGAAGGACATGATCCTGGTGTCCGGCTTCAATGTGTACCCGAACGAACTCGAAGCGGTGATCTCCGGGCATCCGGGCGTGCTCGAATGCGCCGTGATCGGCGTACCAGACGCCAATTCCGGCGAGGCGGTCAAAGTGTTCATCGTACGGCGCGACCCTGCGTTGACGGCTGAACAGGTGATGGACTTCTGCAAGCAGCAGTTCACTGGCTACAAAAAACCGAAGCATATCGAGTTCCGCGACGAGCTGCCGAAAACGAACGTCGGGAAAATTTTGCGCCGCGTACTGCGCGATGAGAAGCAAGTTGCCTAGACCACCGGTTCGGTAGTCTGGCATGAGCCGCCTGCGATCCAGGCGGTTTTGCATTTATTAGAACGATATAAAGAATGAGGCATTGATGGACAAGTTTTGGCTGAAGTCGTACCAGGAAGGTGTACCCACGGAGATCGACTGGACGCAATACCGCTCGCTGACCCACCTGCTTGAAGAAGCGTTTCGCAAGTACGCCGGCCGCAAGGCGTACGCCTGCATGGACAAGTCCATCACCTACGCGGAGCTGGACAAGCTGTCGGCACAAATGGGCGCATGGCTGCAAAGCCGCGGCATGGAGAAGGGCGCGCGCGTGGCTATCATGCTGCCGAACGTGCTGCAGTATCCGGTGGCGATGGCGGCCGTCCTGCGCGCCGGCTACGTTATCGTCAACGTCAATCCGCTGTACACGCCGCGCGAGCTGCAGCACCAGCTGGTCGACTCGGGCGCGCAAGCGATCATTGTGCTGGAGAACTTTGCCGACACGGTGCAGCAAGTGGTGGCCAACACGGGCGTCAAGCACGTCATCGTCGCCACCATGGGCGACATGCTCGGCACGCTGAAAGGCGCGATCGTCAACCTGGTGGTGCGCAAAGTGAAAAAGCTGGTGCCGGCGTTTTCTCTGCCCGGTTCCATCAGCTATAAACGCATGCTGGCCGAAGGGTCGCGCATGACGCTCACCCCGGTCAAGCTGGGGCATGACGACATCGCCTTCCTGCAGTACACCGGCGGCACGACCGGCGTGTCGAAAGGCGCCATCCTGTTACACAGGAATGTCATTGCCAACGTCCTGCAGAACGAAGCATGGCTGGCGCCGACGCTCGCCAAACAGCCGGCCGGCGAGCAGTTGCAGTTCGTCTGCGCGCTGCCGCTGTATCACATCTATGCGCTGACTGTGTCCGCGCTGATGGGCACGCGCCTGGGCGGCATGAACGTCCTCATTCCAAACCCGCGCGACATGCCCGGCTTTGTGAAAGAACTCGGCAAGTACCGCATCAACATCTTCCCGGCCGTGAACACGCTGTACAACGGTTTGCTGAACAACCCGGAATTTGCCAAGCTCGATTTCTCCAGCTACCTGGTGTGCAACGGCGGCGGCATGTCTGTGCAAAAAGCCGTGGCGGACAAATGGCTCAAGATCACGGGCACGCCGATCATCGAGGGCTACGGCTTGTCCGAGACCTCGCCGGTGGTCACTGCCAACCGCTGCGACATCGCGGAATTCACCGGCACCATCGGCTTGCCGTTGCCGTCCACCGAAGTGGGCATTTTCGACGATGACGGAAAACCGGTTCCCTTGGGCACCAGCGGCGAAATTGGTGTGCGCGGTCCGCAGGTCATGGCGGGTTACTGGTTGCGCGACGACGAAACCGCGAAGTCGATGACGGAAGACGGCTTCTTCAAGACCGGCGACATCGGCATCATGGATGAGCAGGGCTATACCCGCATCGTCGACCGCAAGAAGGACATGATCATCGTCTCCGGTTTCAATGTCTACCCGAATGAAGTCGAAGGCGTGGTGGCGGCGCACCCGGGCGTGCTGGAATGCGCGGTGGTCGGCGTGCCGGATGCGCATTCGGGCGAAGCGGTCAAACTGTTCATCGTGCGCAAGGACCCGAATCTGTCCGGCGAAGACATGCTGGCCTGGTGCAAGGAAGAGCTGACCGGCTACAAGCGGCCGCGCTTCATTGAGTTCCGCGACACGCTGCCGAAAACCAACGTCGGCAAGATCCTGCGCCGTCAGTTGCGCGATGAGAAAAAGGAAACCATATAAATGGTTTAGCCGGTTCGCTCTATTTTTGAGCGGCCGGCGGCGACGCGGAACGTGGCCAGCGCGGCCACGCTGGTTTTGGCGTCGCGCACATCGTCCAGTCCCATCATCTGCGTGCTCAATGCGCTCGGCGTGATCTCCATCAGCATGAAGCCGCGCTTGTCGCTGCGTCCGTACTGGATGTGCGGATTCATGCCGACGATCTGGTCCGTGCGCGCCTGCGGGCGCGAGCTCGATGTTACCGAGGTACCGCAGAACTCTGCTGCCAGGGGGCTTGCAGGTTTCAGGTACTGTGCGCGCAGTTCGCTGGCGTAAAACGTGTGCACGTCGCCGGCCAGGATCACCGGGTTGGCCGCGTCGCTTTTCACCAATGCGTCGAACAGGCGGGCGCGCGCAGCCGGATAACCGTCCCAGCCATCGGTCCAGAAGCGGCCATCATCAAGCCCCTTGACCGCCACCTGGCTCGCTTGCGCCATCGGCGTTTGCTGGGCAACGATATTCCAGCGCGCCCTGGCGCTGTGTAGTCCTTCCTTGAGCCACGCTTCCTGTTCATCGCCCAGCATCGTGCGGCGCGGGTCGCGCAGGTCCGGGCAGCCACGCGGCGTGACCGAGGTGGAGCCGCCGCGGCCCGCAGGCGCACAGACTTCAACGGACCGATACTGGCGGTCATCGAGCACGTGGAAGCGCGCCAGCTGGCCCCAGTCGTAGCGCTGGTACATGCGCACGCCCGGAAAGCGGCCATTGCGCGCCGGGGGCAGGCGTAGCGGCATATGTTCATAAAACGCCTGGTAGGCAGCGGCGCGACGGCTGGGAAAGTCAGCGGCCAGGCGCTCGTCGCGCTCGTCCGCGTAGTCGTTGGCCACCTCGTGATCGTCCCAGGTGACGATCCATGGGGCCACCCGGTGCGAGGCCTGCAGGTCCGGGTCGCTCTTGTACTGGGCATAGCGCGCCCGGTAATGATCGAGCGTGAACGACTCGTTGGCGCGCACCGCGCGCAGCGGATGGTCGAGCTGGAAAGCGCCCCACTCGTAGATGTAGTCGCCCAGGAAGGCGACCAGATCCGGGCTGCTGGCAGCGATGTGGCGGTGCGCGGCATAGCTGCCGAATTGCCAGTGCTGGCACGACGCCACCGCCAGCCGCAAGGTCGCCGGCATGCTGCCCGCAGCCGGCGCGGTGCGCGTGCGTCCCACCGGGCTGACGGCGCCGCCCAGCATGAAGCGGTACCAGTACCAGCGCGCTGGCGCCAGCCCGCGCACGTCGACGTGTACGCTGTGCGCCAACTCGGGCGCGGCCACCGCGCTGCCGCTGGCGACGATGGTCCGGAAGGCATCGTCGGCCGCCACTTCCCAGCGCACCGGCAGCGCCACCGGTTTCACACTGGCTGCGTCGAGCGGGTTGGACAGGATGCGCGTCCACAGGATCACGCTTGTGGGTAACGGTGAGCCGGACGCCACGCCCAGGCTGAACGGATAGGCGTCCGGTGCCGCGGCGCAGGCTGGTGCACTGGCCAGCGCGCCCAGGCGCGCCGCGTCCAGTAGAAAGGCGCGCCGTCCTTCCCGCATCAGTTGTGGGAAATGAGCGACTCGAGCGGCGGCAACTGGCGCGGCTTGCGGTCCGGGCCGGTGGCGACGTAAGTCAGCGTGGCTTCCGTGACTTTCACGATGTCCGTTTGCAGGCGATTGCGCTCGGCGTAGACTTCGACGTAGACCGTGATCGAGGTATTGCCGACCTTGACGATATCGGCGTAGATAGACAGCAGGTCGCCGACGAAGACCGGATTTTTAAAGAGGAAGGAATTCACGGCGATGGTGGCGACGCGGCCATTGGCGCGGCGCGTGGCCGGCAGCGAGCCGGCGATATCGACCTGCGACATGATCCAGCCGCCGAACACGTCGCCGTAGACATTTGCGTCGGCCGGCGCGGGCATGACCCGCAGTTGCGGCATCTTGCCTTCTGGCAGACGGTTGGGGGCGGGGGCGGTATTTTCTGCGGTGGTCATCTTGAATTCTCATGAAAGGCTACAATCGTCCCGAATTGAACCATAAATACCGGACCCCTGCCATGCGTCGCCAAACCGAGTCTCCTCCGCCGCCATCTAGCGCGCCCCGCCACACCGATTGGGAGACACTCAAGACCCTGATTCCTTACCTGCTCGTCTACAAATGGCGCGTCGCCGCCGCCCTGGCGTGCCTGATCGGCGCCAAGCTGGCCAACGTGGGCGTGCCGCTGGTGATGAAAAAGCTCATCGACAGCCTGACGATCAACCCGGCCAGCCCGCAGGCCATGCTGGTGCTGCCGCTTGGCGCCCTGGTGGCGTATGGCGCGCTGCGTTTTTCCACCACGCTGTTTACCGAACTGCGCGAATTCCTGTTCGCGCGCGTGACCCAGCGCGCGGTACGGACGATCGCGCTGCGCGTGTTCCGCCACTTGCACGCCTTGTCGCTGCGGTTTCACCTGAACCGCCAGACCGGCGGCATGACGCGTGATATCGAACGCGGCACCCGCGGCGTCGGCGCGCTGATCTCGTACACGCTGTTTAATATTCTGCCGACGCTGGTCGAAATCACGCTGGTGCTGGGCTACCTGGTGCTGCACTACGATATCTGGTTCACCGCGATCACGGCCGTTGCGCTGGTCAGCTACATCATCTTCACGGTGGTGGTCACCAACTGGCGCACGCACTTCCGCCGCACCATGAACGACCTCGATTCGAAAGCCAACACGAAGGCGATCGATTCGCTGATCAATTACGAAACCGTCAAATACTTCGGCAATGAACACTACGAAGCGAACCGCTACGATCAGGGTTTGCAGAGCTACGAGAGCGCGGCCGTGCATTCGCAGACCTCGCTGTCGTTACTCAACAGCGGCCAGTCGCTGATTATCGCCGGCGCCGTTACATTGATCCTGTGGCGCGCGACGCTGGGCGTGATCGACGGCAGCATGACCCTTGGCGACCTGGTGCTGGTCAATGCCTTCATGATCCAGCTGTACATTCCGCTCAACTTCCTCGGCGTGATTTACCGCGAGATCAAGCAAAGCCTGGCCGACATGGAGCGCCTGTTCGCGCTGCTCGAAGAAAACCGCGAAGTGGCCGACGGCCCCTCCGCGGTCGAACTCGATACCACGGCCGGCGCCCAGGTTCGCTTCTCGCACGTCGAATTCAGCTACGAAGCCAAGCGCCAGATCCTGTTCGATGTCGACTTCACGATTGCCGCCGGCACCACCACCGCCGTTGTCGGCCACAGCGGCTCGGGCAAGTCGACCTTGTCGCGCCTGCTGTTCCGCTTTTACGACGTGAATGCCGGCGCCATCACCATCGACGGCCACGACCTGCGCCGCGTGACGCAGGCGTCCCTGCGCGCCGCAATCGGCATCGTGCCGCAGGATACGGTGCTGTTCAACGACACCATCGAATACAACATCGCCTATGGCAAGCCGGGCGCCAGCCACGCCGACGTGGTGGCCGCCGCGCGTGCCGCCTCGATCCATGACTTTATCGAGAGCTTGCCGGACGGTTATGCGACCATGGTCGGCGAGCGCGGCCTGAAACTGTCGGGGGGCGAGAAGCAGCGCGTGGCGATAGCGCGCACGCTGCTGAAGGATCCGGCGATTTTGATTTTCGACGAAGCGACGTCGGCCCTCGACTCGAAAGCCGAGCAGGCCATCCAGGGGCAGCTCAAAGAAATCGCAAAGAACCGCACCACACTCGTCATCGCGCACCGCCTGTCGACGGTGGCCGACGCCGAGCAGATCCTGGTGCTGGACCACGGCCGCATCGTCGAACGCGGGACCCACGGCGCGCTGCTGGCCCTGGATGGTTTGTACGCGCAAATGTGGCAGCGCCAGCAGGCGCGCCGGGAAGAACCTTTGGCAGTCGAACAAGAATAATGGAAGCCATGATGGAACAACAGATCGTCGAAATCCCTGCCGGCCAGGAAGGCGCGCGCAACGCCGAGTGGATCGCTGCGCTGGAGGCGGGCAAGGTGCTTTACCTGCCGCACGTCCCGTTCGTGTTTACGGAAGCGGAAAAGAAGTTGCTCACGCCCGACGTGCGCGACCCAAAGAGCCGCAACATCAGTTTTGGTGCGGACAACCGCCTCAAGGGCGGGGCCGGGGATGCCGCCACGCTGGCGCTGCTGGCCGCCATGATGGAACGCTACCGCACCCAGGCCGAAGCGCTGCTGGCGACCCTGGCGCCAAACTACAAGGCGGTGCTGGAGCGCGGCGCGATCAGTTATCGGCCGTCGGTGGTGGAGAACCGCGTGCAATCCTGGCGCGCCGACGACAAGCGCATGCACGTCGATGCCTTCCCGTCGCGCCCTAACCACGGGCAGCGTCTGTTACGCGTTTTTTCAAACGTCAATCCGGCCGGCGTACCGCGCGTGTGGCGCGTCGGCCAGCCGTTCGAAGACGTGGCGCGCCACTTCCTGCCGCGCCTGAAACCGTATGCGGCGTGGCAGGCCAAAGTGATGCAGGCGCTCGGCATCACCAAGTCGCTGCGCAGCGAATACGACCACCTGATGCTGCAGCTGCATGATGCGATGAAGTCGGACGAGGATTATCAGAAGAATGCGCCACAGGTGACGTTCGGCTTTCCGCCGGGCTCGACCTGGGTGGTGTTTTCGGACCAGGCATCGCACGCGGCGATGTCGGGCCAGTTTATGATGGAGCATACGCTGCAGCTGGCGCCCTCGAAACAGTATCATCCCGAGGCCAGCCCGCTGGCGATTTTGACGCGCCTGCAAGGGCACGCACTGGTTTAGTAGGTATAAAACATGCGCTGGATCTCGCGCGTGCTGGTCGTTTTGGTCAGCGCCAGCATCAGCAGGATGCGCGCTTTTTGCGGGTTGAGCGTATCGGCTGCAACAAAGTCCAGCGCATCGTCGTTGGCTTCGCCGTTACGGGCCAGGATGCCCTGGCCGACGCGGCTGGCGCGTACGATGACAACGCCTTTTGCGCGCGCCGCCGTCAAGGCCGGCAGCACTTTCGCGGCCAGCGAGCCGTCGCCCACGCCCGCATGGATGACGCCTTTCGCACCCGCGGCCACCAGCGCATTGACCACCACCGGGCCGACGTTGGCGTAGCCGTAGGCGATGTCCACTTGCGGCAGTGAAGTCAACGCGCCGATATCGAATTCGGTTTCAAGCGTGTGCTTGCGGATCGTCTGGTGATAGAAGAATGCGCGGTTGCCCTGGAAGTAGCCGAGCATGCCCAGTTCGGTCGTCTTGAACGCGTCCGGCGTCGAGGTATTCGTTTTGCTTACATCGCGCGCAGCGTGGATCTGGTCGCCCATCGCCACCAGCACGCCTTTGCCCACCGCTTCAGGGCTGCCAGCCAGGATCACTGCGTTGTACAGGTTGATCGGGCCATCGGCCGACAGGGCCGTCGACGGGCGCATGGCGCCGACCAGCACCACCGGCTTGCGGCTTTTGACGACCAGGTTCAGGAAGTAGGCGGTTTCTTCGAGGGTATCGGTGCCGTGGGTGATGACGATGCCGTCGACATTGTCCTGGGCCAGCAGCACATTGACGCGCTTGCCCAGGGTAAGCCAGTGTTCGTTGCCCATGTTCTCGCTGGCGATCTGGAAAACCTGCTCGCCGGTGACGTTGGCGACCTTGGCCAGTTCGGGGACGGCGCGGATCAATGTTTGCACGCCGATGGTGGCGGCGGTGTAGCCGACCGTGGTGGTGCTGGTGCTGCCGGTGCCGGCGATGGTGCCGCCGGTGGCCAGGATGGTGACGTTCGGGAGTTTGGCGGTTTGCGCCTGCGCGGACAGGGTGAGCAGCAGGATGCTGGCGAACAGCAGGTTGATGCAGCGTGACGGTGAAATCATGGGGTTTTCCTTGTAAAAAAAAGGCTTTCCGCGATCAGGAAAGCCTTTGAGTGTGATGATGGCGTGCGGGCGTATCAGGCCAGCGGCGCCTTCGCAACATCGGCCGATGGGTTCATTGGCGCCTGCAAGTCGCCTTCCCACTTGGCCACGACCGCGGTCGCGATGCCGTTGCCGATGACGTTGGTCGCCGAGCGGCCCATGTCGAGGAAGTGGTCGATCCCGATCAGCAGCAGCAAGCCTGCTTCCGGAATGTTGAACTGGCTGAGCGTCGCGGCGATCACGACGAGCGAGGCGCGCGGCACGCCGGCGATGCCTTTCGAGGTGACCATCAGCACCAGCATCATGGTGATCTGCGTCCCCAGCGTCATTTCGATGCCATACGCCTGCGCGATGAACACGGTGGCGAACGTGCAGTACATCATCGAGCCGTCGAGATTGAACGAGTAACCGATCGGCAGCACGAATGACGCCAAACGGTTGCGCACACCGAAGCGCTCCAGGCCTTCCAGGGTTTTCGGGAAGGCCGCTTCCGACGAGGCGGTAGAAAACGCCAGCAGCGTCGGTTCCTTCAACTCGCCAATCAGGCGCAGGACGCGCGGACCGAGGAACAGGCCGCCGATGAGGATCAGCATGATCCACAGCAGCGCGATGCCGATGTAGAACTCGCCCATGAACACGCCGTAGGTCGAGAGTACCTTGATGCCGCTGGTGGCCACGATGCCGGTAACGGCCGCGAACACGGCGATCGGCGCGAAGTTCATCACATAGCCGGTCACCTTCAGCATGACGTGGGCGACGCCGTCGATCACGTCGATCATCGGATCGGCGCGTTTGCCGACGGCGGCTGCGCCAATACCGAAAAACACCGAGAACACCACGATTTGCAGGATCTCGTTCTTGGCCATGCCGTCGACGATCGAGGTTGGCACCAGGTGCGAGATGAAGTCTTTCATCGTCAGGCCAGCGGCCGTCACGCCCGACGATGCACCCACAGGCGGCAGCGAGCCGGCCAGCGCCAGTGCATCGCCAGGGCGGAACAGATTGACCAGGACCAGGCCCAGGCTCAGCGACAGGATGGACGCGAGAATGAACCAGGCCAGCGCCTTGACGCCGATCCGGCCCACTTCTTTCGCATCGCCCATGCGGGCAATGCCGACCACCAGCGTGGCAAAGACCAGGGGCGCGATGATCATTTTGATCAGGCGCAGGAACAGCCCGCTCACCAGCGACAGTTTGTCGGCGAATGCCTTCGGATCGGCCAGGTTCAGGTTGGCGAAGTAGCCGACCACGATCCCCAGCACCAGGCCGACGATAATGTAGAGGGTCAGGCGATTGCGTTTATTCATGTGCTGCTTCCTGTGGTGGGGCGAATGCTGTGGATCGCGGCTGGCGCCGGAACGAATGCTGATGGGATTGACAAGATTCAAAGTATCCTAGGCGGGGCAGGTGCTGTCAAGCGCGTGCCGGCCTGCCGCAGCCGGACGCGTTATAGTGACAACATGATACAACTCGACAATGTCAGCAAATGGTATGGCGCCTTTCAGGTGCTCGACGACTGCAGCGCTACGGTCGCACGCGGGGACGTGGTGGTGGTCTGCGGCCCTTCCGGGTCGGGCAAATCGACGCTGATCAAGACCGTCAACGGCCTCGAACCGGTCCAGCAGGGCGTGATCCGCGTCGACGGCATCCAGGTCAACCACCCGGCCACCGATCTGCCGGCCCTGCGCGCCCGCATTGGCATGGTGTTCCAGAATTTCGAACTGTTCCCGCACCTGTCCGTGCGCACCAACCTGGCGCTGGCCCAGGTCAAGGTGTTAAAACGCAGCGCCGACGAGGCCAACGCCCGCAGCCTGAAGCTGCTCGAACGCGTCGGCCTGCTGGCCCAGGCCGACAAATTCCCGCGCCAGCTCTCCGGCGGCCAGCAGCAGCGCGTGGCCATCGCGCGCGCGCTGGCGATGGACCCGATTGCCATGTTGTTCGACGAGCCCACGTCCGCGCTCGACCCGGAGATGGTCAGCGAAGTGCTGGACGTGATGACCAGCCTGGCGCAGGACGGCATGACCATGATGGTGGTGACCCACGAAATGGGCTTTGCCCGCAAGGTGGCCGACCGCATCATCTTCATGGACCAGGGCCGGATCGTCGAGGACGCCCCGCAGGCGCAATTTTTCGACGCGCCGGCGTCGGAACGGGCGCGCGAATTCCTGGCCAGGATCCTTCACTGAATTCTTCACTGGTAAACTAGGTAAAATGGCGGCTCGCGCAATCCGAGAGCTGCCATGTCCATCATCGATACCCCATCTTCCATCACCATCACCCGTCCCGACGACTGGCATTTGCACCTGCGCGACGGCGCGGCGCTGGCCAGCGTGCTGCCGCACAGCGCGCGCCAGTTCGCGCGCGCGATCGTCATGCCGAATCTGAAACCGCCGGTCACCACGACCGCGCTGGCCGCCGCTTACCGCGCCCGCATCGTCGCTGCGCTGCCGACCGGTATGTCGTTCGAGCCGCTGATGACGCTGTACCTGACTGACAATACCGATCCGGACGAAATCCTGCGCGCCAAAGACAGCGGCTTTATCCACGCCGTTAAACTGTACCCGGCCGGCGCCACCACCAACTCCGACTTCGGCGTGACCGACCTGCGCAAGTGCTACAAGGTGCTCGAAGCCATGCAGGAAGTGGGCATGCCGCTGCTGGTGCACGGCGAAGTGACCGACCAGGACATCGACCTGTTCGACCGCGAAGCCGTGTTCATCGAGCGCGTGATGCGCCCGCTGCGCAGTGACCTGCCGGCGCTGCCGATCGTGTTCGAGCACATCACCACGCGCGACGCTGCCCAGTACGTGGCCGAAGCGGACGGCCCGATCGCCGCCACCATCACCGCGCACCACCTGCTCTACAACCGCAACGAGATCTTCAAGGGCGGCATCAACCCCCATTACTACTGCCTGCCCGTGCTGAAGCGCGAAGAACACCGACTGGCGCTGGTGACTGCCGCCACCTCCGGCGACGAGCGCTTCTTCCTCGGCACCGACTCGGCCCCGCACGCCATCGGCGCCAAGGAAGCGGCCTGTGGTTGCGCCGGCTGCTACACGGCCCTGCACGCGATGGAAATGTACGCCGAAGCGTTCGAACAGGCCGGTGCGCTCGATCAGCTCGAAGCCTTCGCCAGTTTCAACGGGCCGGCGTTCTACAACCTGCCACGCAATGAAGGCACGATCACGCTCAAGCGCGAAAGCTGGACCTTGCCGGCATTGGTCCCAATGGGTGACACGCAGCTGGTACCGCTGAACGGCGGCCAGCAAATCAACTGGAAGATGATTTAAAACCGTGACGCTGCCGCCCATCGACTGGCAGCAACCGTGGTACGACGCGGTGCGGCCAGCTTATGCGCGCTTGCCACAACACGATGACAACTTCATCGATGCGTTCAACACCGGGCTGGCCGACTTGCGCAATGCACGCGGCCAGCCGATCCGCTTCGTGCCGCAGGCCAGCCTGCCGGAAGGGCAGGCGTACGAGGAATTCATCGGCGCCACCGGCCAGGTGCCAACCCGCGCCAACCTGCACGATTACTTCAATGGCCTCGTGTGGCAAACCTTCCCGCTGATCAAACGCCAGTTGAACGCCCTGCAGGCGGCGCAGATTGCGGCGGCGGGCGTTGGCAAATCACGCGGCGCCGCGCGTGACGGCGCCACCATTTTCGACGAGAACGCCGCGCTGCTGCTGGTCGTCGACGACGCCGCCGGCAGGGCGCTGGTGGACGATTTGCACGAACACCGCTGGCACGCGGCGCTGTACGAACGGCGCGCCCTGTTCGGCCGACAGGCCGAGGTCTGGCTGTTCGGCCACGCGCTGATGGAAAAACTGGTGGCGCCACGCCTGGCCATGACGGCGCACACCCGCGTGGTATTTGCCGACCCTGCATTTTTTACGATGCCGTTCGACGCGCGCCGCGCCTGGATCGACCGCCACGTGGCCGCAGCACTCACGACTGACATTCTCACCACAGCCAGTTTCACGCCGCTGCAAGTGCTCGGCGTGCCCGGCTGGTGGCCGCAGCAGGATGCGGCCTTTTATGCCAACACCGCGGTTTTCCGTCCGAAGCGACTTCCAAAGGAGTGATATGAATACGACACGTTGGGGCATCATTGGTACCGGCAAAATTGCCAAAGAATTTGCGGCAGCGCTGCGCGACACCCCGGGCGCGATTCTGGCCGGCGTGGCCTCGCGCAGCATCGACAGCGCCGACACATTCGCGCGCGAGCAGGGCATGGCCACGGCCTACGGCAGCTACCAGGCCCTGGTCGATGCGCCGGACATCGACCTGGTCTACATCGCCACCCCGCACACCGAACATGCCGCCAATGCCTTGCTGGCGCTGGAGGCCGGCAAGGGCGTGCTATGCGAAAAGCCGTTCACGATGAACCGGGCGCAGGCCGAACAGGTGGTGGCGCTGGCGCGGGCAAAAAACCTGTTCCTGATGGAGGCGATGTGGACGCGCTTCATGCCGGCGCTGGCGGAGGTGCAGCGCATCATCGCCAGCGGCGAAATCGGCACCGTCAACCAGGTCACGGCCGATTTTGGCTTTACGGCCAATGCTGGCCCCGAACATCGCCTGTTCAACCGCGCCCTGGGCGGCGGTGCGTTGCTCGACCTGGGGATCTATCCGCTGTCGATTGCCGCGGCCTTGCTCGGACCTGTCGTCGCAGTGAAAGCGCAGGCCGAGATCGGTCCGACCGGCGTCGACCTGAATACGGCCTTCACGCTGCGCCATGCAGGCGGTGGCGTGTCGGCGTGCGCCTGCTCGGTGACGACGCATACCCCGGTGGAATTGACCGTCGCCGGTCCGGGTGGCTACATCCGCATGAATACGCGCTTTCACCAGGCCCGGACGATCACGGTGACGCGCGCCGATGGCGTGGCACGCACCATCGCCACGCCCGTCCTTGGCAACGGCTACGTTCACGAAATCATCGAAGCGCAGCGCTGCTGGCAGGCCGGCCTGATCGAAAGCCCGGTAATGACGCACGCCGAGACGCTGGCGCTGATGGGCGTGATGGACGACATCCGCGCCCAGGTGGGCTTGCGTTACGAGGCCGACGACACCTTGGCGGACTGACCTCGCGCCAGCTGCACGCGGGCGGCGTCGACCCGTTTCAACAGGTCGGCCTGCAGCGCACGCGTATGTTTCGTCATGTGCTTGCGCGCGTGCGCCAGTTCGGTGCTTTCGCGCTGGACCAGGGCGGTCTCGCCGTTGGCTGCCGCCCAGATAAACAGTTCGGCGTGCGCGTCCAGGCTGCCGTAGCGCTGAGCAGTGGCGTCGAACAGGGCGCCGGCCTCGCTGTGCATGCCGGCATCTTCATACGCGCGCGCCAGCAGCAGGTTGGACTGCTCCGGCCGGAACTGCGGACTGCCCGCCCGCAGCGGCGCCAGCAGGGCAATGGCCGCTTGCGGCTGGCGATTGGCCAGTTTGGCGCGCGCGGCGCCCAGTTTGATCTCATTGTCATGTGCAAACGGCCCGTGCAGGCAGGCATCGTATTGCGCCACCGCGTCGTCCAGCTTGCCGGCGTCGAGCAGGGCGCCAGCCAGGGCCACCTGGTTGTGCGCGGTCGGGGTCAGGTCGAAGGCATGCAGGGCGGCGCGCAGGTCGCGGCCCGGGTCGATGGTTTTCTGCAGCAGCGCCCCGGCCTTGCGGGCCCCGCTCTGCAGCCGCGTATCGGGCAAGAACACGACCGCGAAATACACCACGCTGCCCAACAGCGGAAACATGAACAGGATGAACAGCCAGTACAACTCGCGCCCCGTGCGAACCGCATGGATGGCGAAAAAAACGGCGACGATGACGTGCAGTCCGACTCCCAGAAATGGCATGGCTGATCCTGAAAAATAGTGGCGGCCATGGCGGCTGCCGGGCGCGGTCTGGCAAGACTAGCTGTTTCCAATGGCAAACAGTCTCTCGAAATGTCACGCCTGCCAACTTTATTATCATGACAACAAAAAAGCAACGCAGGTGCGCATTTTTGCCGCCTGTCGCAAAAGCGACGCAGCGCGTCGGCGCGGCGCATACAGTGGCTGCACATACACTGAAACGAAGGACACGATCATGCGCCACCTCACTCTTGCAATTGTCCTGGCATTGACTGCGACGCTGGTCGCCGCACCGGCCCGTGCCGCCGAACAGGCGCGCACCGCCGCGGCCTTCACGGCCATCGACCTGAAGGGCCCGATCAGCATTGACGTCCAGGCCGGCAAGGCGCAGGCCATTACGGTACGCGGCTCGCAGAAATTCATCGGCATGGTGGTGACCGACGTGGTCAATGGCGAGCTGCGCATCTACTTGCGCGAAAACGAAGTCAAAAAAATGCACGGCGACCCGCGCGTGGTCATCACCGTTCCCAGCCTGCACAAATTCAGCATGGAAGGCGCCGGCGAAACCGTCCTGCGCGACATCAGCGGCGAGCGCTTCGAGGTGAATTACCGCGGCGCGGGCAGGATGGACATTGCCGGCAAAGTCAGGCAGCTGACCTTGCAGGCCCAGGGCGTCGGCGAAGTCGATGCGCGCAGATTGGTTGCGCAGGACGCCGACGTCAACTTCCAGGGCATCGGCTCAGTGCAGATCTACGCCAGCGGCAGGCTCGATGCACGCGTCCAGGGTATGGGCGAGCTGCGTTACTACGGTCATCCGACCACGCTGAACAAGTCGGTGTCGGGCATCGGCAGCGTGAAGGCCGGCGACTAACGCTGGCGGGTCTTCCAATCGCGCCTGAGCAAGCCATACATTGCTGAGTCCGACACTTCTTCCGCCACGATCCAGCGCTCGCGCAGCAAACCCTCCTGAATGAAGCCCAGCCGGGTGAGCGCCGTTGCCGAGGCGGCGTTGCGCGGATCGACATCGGCCTCCACGCGGTGCAGATCCAGCTCGGTGAAGCCGAATCCCAGCAGCGCCTGCAGCGCCTCGCTCATGTAGCCACGGCCCCAGTGCGCACGCGCCAGGGTGTAACCCATATCGGCGCGGCGATTCTGGCGGTGTAGCGCATACAGCGTGCAGTTGCCGATCTGGCGGCCGGTTTCCTTGAGGATGATCGCGAAGCGGAAGCTTTCTTCATTATCGAAGCGGGCGGCATCCTCGTCGATCTGGCGCGCCGCGCGCGCCGGGTCGGTCCAGGGCGGCTCGCTGAAGTAGCGCATCACTTCGGGGTCAGAGTGAATGGCGTACAGGTCCGCTTCGTCGCCGCGGCGCGGAGGGCGCAGCGTCAGGCGTGCAGTCTCGAGGGTCCTGGAATAAGTCATGCGCCAGCATACAGCGCAATCGACATGACGCATAAACTGTTCTTGCGTGGCGAAGTGTTGGCTTTACACACGGCTGATTGTTTCCCCATGGCAATTCTGGATTGCTGGTGCGATGATGGATGTGTCTTTTGCTTTTCCGTAGCGCTGCCGCTGCACCACATTCACACACCGGGGAGCGCGATGCGCCTGTTTCGTTCAACAATACTTGTACTCATCACCTTATTCTCGATACACAGGCCATGTCTCGCCTCGGAAGCGGAGGAGCACGCGAACATTACGGCGCTGGTCGTTGACGCGTTTGCGCAGGAACGGTTTGCCGACATCACCAACCTGGCCGAACGTTATCGCCTGGAGAAGAGCCGCACCGAGAGCGGACTATGGAAATTGACGGTGCTCTACGGCGCGATCGATGTCACGATTTTCAAAGCAAGCAAGGGGCGCGAGATTGCCCCGGCGTATCGAGCCATCGGCGAAAAGATGAAACGCTGGACGAAGCTGGAGCCGAAGTCGCCGGCCGCGCACCTGGCCTATGCGCAGTCGCTCAACGCCCAGGCGTGGGATATTCGTGGCCGTGGCTATGCATTCAGAGTGAAGCCGGAGTCATGGGCGCCGTTTCACGCCCTGATCGAGGAAGCGCGCCTTTATCTCGAGCAGACCAAAGCGGTTGCCGCGGTCGATCCACATTGGCACGAGATGATGCTGGAAATTGCGCGCATCCAGTCATGGGATGACAAAAGGTTTGGCGCCGCCTTCGATGCCGCCGTTGCGCGGGAACCCCTTTTCTATCAAACCTGGTTTGCTGCCGTCGACTATTTCCTGCCGAAATGGCGCGGGAATGTCGAAGATGTTGAACTATTTGCGCAGTTTGCCGCCGGGAAGACCGCAGCGACGGAAGGCACCGGCATGTATGCGCGGATCTACTGGTACGCATCGCAGTCGCAATTCGGCGACGACATCTTTCAGGACTCGTTGGCAAAGTGGCCGAAAATGAAAGCCGGCTTCGACGACGTGGTTGCCCGCTACCCGGACGACTGGAACTACAACAACTACGGCAAGTTTGCGTGCCTGGCCGGGGACCAGAACAAGACGCATGAACTGTTGGCCAAAATCGGAAACCGGGTCCTGGATGACGCGTGGGGAAAATCCGGGCTGATCGACAAATGCAGGAAGTTGGCCAGTTCCGGGGCCCTCTGACCTGGCTAAACAGCCAGGCTAGACCTTCAGGAAGTCTTCCTTTCCACCGAGCCAGCGCGCCAGGTGCGCTTCGACGATGGCGGCGTTGGCCGCGTGCGGGTTTTCCAGCAGCGACTGCGCCACTTCGCGCGCCTGGTCGACCAGCCAGCCGTCGTTCTCCAGGTCGGCGAAGCGCAGCATCGCTTCACCCGACTGGCGCGCGCCTAAAAATTCGCCGGGACCGCGAATTTCCAGGTCGCGCCGCGCAATCTCAAAACCGTCGGTGGTCTCGCGCATCGTCATGAGTCTCTGCTTGGCGATGCCGCCCAGCGGGCTTTGGTACAGCAGCAGGCACACGCTGGCCGCCGACCCGCGTCCCACGCGCCCGCGCAACTGGTGCAGCTGCGACAGGCCAAAACGCTCGGCGTGTTCGATCACCATCAGCGACGCATTCGGCACATCGACCCCCACTTCGATGACGGTGGTGGCCACCAGTACCTGCACCTCGTTGGCCGTGAACGCATCCATCACTTCCTGCTTTTCGGCCGCCTTCATGCGGCCGTGCACCAGGCCCACCTGCAAATCGGGCAGCGCTTCGGCCAGCGTGGCGTGGGTGTCGGTGGCTGTTTGCAGCTGCAGCGCTTCGGACTCTTCAATCAGCGGGCAGACCCAGTACACCTGGCGGCCTTCGAGCGCGGCCGCGTGCACGCGCTCGATGACTTCGTCGCGCCGGTTCTGGTCGATCGCGCGCGTGACGATGGGGCTGCGGCCCGGCGGCAGCTCGTCGATGACGGACACTTCCAGGTCGGCGTAATAGGTCATGGCCAGCGTGCGCGGGATCGGCGTGGCCGACATCATCAACTGGTGCGGCGTCTTGCCGTTGCTGCCCTTGTTGCGCAAGGTGAGGCGCTGGCCGACCCCGAAGCGGTGCTGCTCGTCGACGATGACCAGGCCCAGTTTGGCGAAGTTGACGCTATCCTGGATCAGCGCATGCGTGCCGATGACCAGCTGCGCCGCGCCCGATTCGACCAGCGCGGTGGCTTCGATTTTCGCTTTCTTTTTCAGGCTGCCGGTCAGCCACGCGACTTTCACACCGAGGGGTTCGAGCCAGCCGGCGATTTTCCTGAAATGCTGGTCGGCCAGAATTTCGGTGGGCGCCATCAGCGCGGCCTGGTAGCCGCTGTCGATCGCCTGCGCGGCGGCCAGCGCCGCGACGATGGTCTTGCCGCTGCCGACGTCGCCTTGCAATAGTCTCTGCATCGGATACGGGTTGCGCAGATCGGCGCGAATCTCTTTTAATACGCGTGCCTGGGCGCCGGTCAGCTGGAACGGCAGGATCTCGAGGAAGGCTTCGGACAGCGCGCCGACCGCGCGCAGCAGCGGCGCACCTTTCGCGCGGCGCGCGCGCTGGGCGCGTTTCAGCGACAGCTGCTGGGCCAGCAGCTCGTCGAACTTCATGCGCGTCCAGGCCGGATGCGAACGGTCGGCCAGCGCGCCCTCGTCAATTTCCTGGGGCGGGTAGTGCAGCAGGCGCACGGCCGGCTCGAAGTCGACCAGTTGCATCTGCGCGCGCAGCGCCAAGGGCAGGGTGTCGTGCCAGTCGATACGCTTCATGGCGGCGGCAATCTCGCGCCGCAAAATGGCCTGCGACAGGCCGACACCGGATGGATACACCGGCGTCAACTCGCTCGGCAGCGGCGCGCCTTCAATGATCACTTTATAGCCAGGGTGAACCATCTCGGCGCCAAAGAAACCATGCTTGAGTTCGGCGCGGGCGCGCACCCGCACGCCTTCGGCCAGTTGCCGCACCTGGCTGCCGTAATAATTCATGAAGCGCAGGTTCAGCTCGCCCGTCTCATCGGCGATGGTGACAATCAATTGCTTGCGCGGTTTGAAGGAGATCTCGTTCTTGGTGACGACGCCTTCAACCTGCGACACATGGCCGCCGCGCAGGCAGGCTTCGCGGATCGTGACGACCTGCGTCTCGTCTTCGTAGCGCATGGGCAGGTGCAACACCAGGTCCATGTCGGTACGCAGCCCCAGCTTGGCGAGCTTGCTTTCGTTGGATTTTGGTAGTGCTTTTATGGTCGATGGAGGCATATTGCGCGGCACTGGCTTAGAATAGAGGGTTGCCCCGCGTACTACGACCCATATTGTACGGCTGACGCGCCCTTTTTCACTAGACTGCTCCGAATGTACTCGCTTTCCGATTTCGACTTTATTCTCCCGCCCGAACGCATCGCCCAGCTGCCGCTGCCGGATCGCAGCGCCTCGCGCCTGCTGCACCTGGACGGCGCCCGCATCACGGACCGCCATTTCGCCGACATCGTCGACCAGTTCCAGGCCGGCGACCTGCTGGTGATGAACAACACCCGCGTATTAAAAGCGCGCTTCTTCGGCGTCAAGGAAAGCGGCGGGCAAGTGGAGGTGCTGGTCGAGCGCGTGCTCGACAACCGCACCGTGCTGGCCCAGGTCCGCGCCTCAAAGTCGCCCAAACCGGGCAACCGGATCCGCGTGGCCGACGCCTTCGACGTTACTGCGGGCGAGCGCGCCGGCGAGTTTTTCACGCTGCATTTTGAAGGCGACGTGTTCGACCTGATCGAAGCGCACGGGCGCCTGCCGCTGCCACCCTACATCGAGCACACGGCCGACGATTTCGATGAGCAGCGCTACCAGACCGTCTACTCGAAAGAGCCGGGCGCCGTGGCCGCACCGACCGCCGGCCTGCATTTTGACCAGCCGCTGCTGGACAAGCTGGTTGAAAAAGGTGTTCGGATTGCTTACGTCACGCTGCACGTGGGCGCCGGCACGTTTCAACCGGTGCGCGTCGAAAATCTGAACGAACACAATATGCACACCGAGTGGTACACGGTGCCGCAGGAGACCGTCGACGCGGTGCGCGCGGCCAGGCAAGCCGGACGCGACGTGATTGCGGTCGGCACCACCAGCCTGCGCGCGCTCGAGTCCGCGTCGCAATCGGGCGCGCTGATTGCCGGCAGCGCCGACACCAAGCTGTTTATTACGCCCGGCTACACCTTCAAAACGGTGACGCGCCTGATCACCAACTTCCACCTGCCCAAGTCGACGCTGCTGATGCTGGTATCGGCCTTTGCCGGCTACGCTGAAATCCGCGCCGCCTACGCGCACGCGATCGCCAACGAATACCGCTTCTTCAGCTATGGCGATGCCATGCTGCTGAGCACTCAATCAAAGTAAACCATGCTCGAATTTACCCTGCTCAAGACCGATACCAGCGGCCTGTCCCACGCGCGCCGTGGCCGCCTGACCGTCAACCACGGCACCATCGAAACACCGATTTTCATGCCGGTTGGTACTTACGGCTCCGTCAAGGCGATGTCGCCGCCGGAACTGAAAGATGTCGGCTCGCAAATCATCCTCGGCAACACGTTTCACCTGTGGCTGCGCCCGGGCACGGAAGTGTTCAACAAATTCGGCGGGCTGCACCAGTTCATGGGCTGGGACAAGCCAATTTTGACCGACTCGGGTGGCTTCCAGGTCTTCTCTCTGGGCGCAATGCGCAAGATCACGGAAGAGGGCGTCAAGTTTGCGTCGCCCATCGACGGCAGCAAATTGTTCCTGTCGCCAGAAATTTCGATGCAGATTCAAAAGGCGCTGAACTCGGACATCGTGATGCAGTTCGATGAATGTACACCGTATGAAATCGACGGCCGCCCGGCCACCAGCGAGGAAGCGGCGAAGTCGATGCGCATGTCGCTGCGCTGGGCGCAGCGCTCGATGAACGAATTTACGGGTGGCGAAAACCCGAACGCGCTGTTCGGCATCGTCCAGGGCGGCATGTACGAAAACCTGCGCGACGAGTCGCTGGCCGGCCTGGAAGAGATCAACTTCCCGGGCGTGGCCATCGGCGGCCTGTCGGTGGGCGAGCCAAAGGAGGACATGATGCGCATGCTGGCCCACGTCGGCCCGCGCCTGCCTGCCAACAAGCCGCACTACCTGATGGGCGTGGGCACGCCGGAAGACCTGGTCGCCGGCGTGGCCAACGGCATCGACATGTTCGACTGCGTGATGCCAACCCGGAACGCCCGCAATGGCTGGCTGTTCACCCGTTTCGGCGACGTGAAAATCAAGAACGCGCGCTACAAGGACGACCCGGCGCCGCTGGACGAGTCGTGCTCTTGCTATACCTGCAAGACATTCTCGCGCGCCTACTTGCACCATTTGCATCGCTCGAAGGAAATCCTGGGGGCGCGCCTGAACACCATCCACAACCTGCATTACTACTTGAACCTGATGCAGGAAATGCGCGACGCCATCGACGCCGACGGTTTTAATGCTTTCCGCCTCAGTTTCAACGCGGACCGGGCGCGCGGTATTTAGTGCTGCCGTACGAATGCCGGTGCTAGAATACAGCGCTAATTTTTTAATCTCACAATCGGAGTTCCTGTGTTCATTTCCAATGCTTATGCGCAAACCGCCGCTACCACCGCCGACGCCGGCATGCTGGGCAGCCTGACCACGTTCGCGCCACTGGTCCTCATGTTCGTGGTCATGTATTTCCTCATGATCCGTCCACAGCAGAAGCGCCAGAAAGAACAGCGCTCGATGATGGATGCACTGGGCAAGGGCGATGAAGTCATCACCTCCGGCGGCGTGCTCGGCACCGTCACCAAGGTTGCCGACGGCTACGTCACCCTCGAAGTGGCCAGCGGTTCGATGGTTGTGCAAAAGAGCGCGATCACGACCTTGTTGCCAAAAGGCACCGTCAAGGCCTTGTAAGAAGGACAAGCGGCCGGATATGCAAGCGGCCGTTCACCTTTCACCACTGACTGCTGGAAACCTATGAACCGCTATCCCGTCTGGAAATACGTCCTGATCGCTGTCGCGCTGCTGTTGGGCGCGCTGTACACGGCGCCCAATTACTTCGGCGAATCGCCTGCCTTGCAGGTGACGACCGGTAAAACGACTATGCAAGTCAACAGCGATACCACGACCCGCGTCGTGGAAGCGTTGAAGCGGGCTGGCGTGCAAAGCACGCAAATTGCCCTCGAGGGCTCTGGCAGCAGCAGTTCGGTGCGCGCGCGTTTCGCCACCACCGACGCCCAGTTCAAGGCAAAGTTGGCGCTGGAACGCGATATGAATCGTGACCCTGCCGATCCCGACTACATTGTGACCGTCAACCTGGTCAAGAATACGCCGGTCTGGATGCAGAAAGTCGGTGCCCTGCCGATGAACCTGGGCCTCGACTTGCGCGGCGGTGTGCACTTTCTGCTGCAGGTCGATGCCAAGGCGGTCATGGAAACGCGCATGAAAGGTATTCAGGCAAGTGCCCGGAGCCAGTTGCGTGACGAGAACGTTCGCCATGCGGGTATCGAGCGTGTTGGTAATACGGTGCAAATCAGATTCCGCGACGAAGCGACGCGCGCCAAGGCTGAGCAAGTGTTGAGCGGCAAATTGGCCGACCTGCAGTATGCGGAAAGTGCCGACGGCACCGACGCGCTGCTCGGCGTCACGCTGAAACCTGCGGCCTTGAAAAGCACGATCGAAGAGGGCGTCAAGCAAAACATCATGACACTCTCCAAGCGCATCAACGAGTTGGGCGTGAGCGAGCCGATCATTCAGCAGCAAGGCGTCGACCGCATCGTGGTGCAACTGCCAGGTGTGCAAGATGTGGCCCACGCAAAAGATATCATCGGGCGTACGGCGACGCTGGAACTGCGTCTGGTTGACAATAGCGTCGTGCCTGGTACGGAAACGACGGCCGCCATTCCGCTCAATTCGGAATTGTTCACCGAAGGCCGCGGCGCACCGGTCGTGCTGTCGAAGGATGTGATTTTGACAGGTGACTACATCTCGCGCGCAACGGCCAGTTTCGACCAGAACCAGCAAGCCGCCGTCAGCATCGACCTGAACGGTGACGGTGGCCGCCGCATTCGTGAAGCCACGCGTGACAACGTCGGCAAGCGCATGGCCATCCTGTTGAAGGAAAAAGGCAAGTACAACGTGCTGTCGGCGCCGACCATCCAGAGCGAACTCGGTTCGACTTTCCAGATCACCGGCATGGGCAATGCACAAAATGCCGCCGAACTGGCCTTGTTGTTGCGCGCGGGTGCCTTGTCCGCGCCGATGGAATTTGTCGAAGAACGCGTGGTCGGCCCGCAGTTGGGCGCCGAGAATATCTCGCGCGGCCTGTTCTCCACTGTGTACGGCTTCATCGCCATCGCAATTTTCATGATCATCTACTACCAGCTCTTTGGTTTTTTCAGCGTGATTGCGCTGGCCGCCAACCTGCTGTTCCTGCTGGCCTTGCTGTCGATGATGCAGGCAACGTTGACCTTGCCGGGTATCGCGGCAATCGCACTGGCGCTGGGCATGGCGATTGACGCCAACGTGCTGATCAATGAGCGGATCCGCGAGGAACTGCGTGGTGGCGCCACGCCGCAGGCGGCAATTGCGGAAGGTTTCAATCGTGCCTGGGCCACGATTCTCGACTCGAACGTCACGACGCTGATCGTTGGCCTGGCGCTGCTGGTGTTCGGCTCGGGCGCCGTGCGCGGTTTTGCAGTGGTGCACTGCCTGGGTATTCTGACCTCGATGTTCTCGGCGGTGTTCGTGTCGCGCGGTGTGGTCAATCTCTGGTACGGCCGCAAGAAAAAACTGGGCAAGATTGCCATCGGTACGGTCTGGACGCCTGGCTTGCCAGTAGCTAAGAAATAACGGGATACGACATGGAATTTTTCAAGATCAAGCGGGATATCCCGTTCATGCGCCATGCGTTGATTTTCAACGTGATTTCGGCGCTGACCTTCTTCGCAGCGGTATTTTTCCTGGTGACGAAGCATTTGCATTTTTCGGTAGAATTCACCGGCGGCACCGTCATGGAACTGCGCTACCCGCATGCGGCCGACCAGGAAAATATCCGTCGCAGCCTCGAAACGCTCGGTTACGTACAGCCCGAGGTGTCCAGTTTCGGTACCGCCCAGGATGTCATGCTGAAGCTGCCGATCCTGAAGGGTCAAGCCGCGGCGAACAGCTCGACGGCTGTCTTCAACGCCCTGTGCGCGGCCGATGGCGGCGCTACGCGCGCGGTCCAGTCGACCACCGCCAAAGGCGAAGCGGTCAGCAAGACGGGCTGCTATACGCCTGCCAATGTGGAAGCCGTCAGCCTGCAGCGCGTGGAATTTGTCGGCCCGTCGGTGGGCGATGAGCTGGCGCAGAATGGCCTGAACGCACTCATCATGGTGATTGTCGGTGTGATGATTTATCTGGCGATCCGCTTTGAATGGAAGTTTGCCGTCGCCGCCATTATCGCCAACCTGCACGATGTCGTCATCATCCTGGGCTTCTTCGCTTACTTCGAGTGGGAATTCTCGCTGACGGTGCTGGCAGCGATTCTCGCGGTGCTGGGCTATTCGGTGAATGAATCGGTCGTGATTTTCGACCGTATTCGCGAGAACTTCCGCAAGCAGCGCAAAATGTCGGTCACCGAGGTCATCGACAACGCGATCACCAGCACCATTTCGCGCACCATCATCACCCACGGCTGTACCGAGATGATGGTGCTGTCGATGTTCTTCTTTGGCGGCCAGACGCTGCACCACTTCGCGCTGGCGCTGACCATCGGTATTCTGTTCGGTATCTACTCGTCGGTGTTCGTCGCTGCCGCCATTGCCATGTGGCTGGGTGTGAAGCGCGAAGACCTGATCAAGCCGATCAAGGAAAAAGATGAAACGGATGGGGCCGTGGTGTAAATCACTGTCGCCATATAAAAAGCCGCCTGGGTCAAACCATGGCGGCTTTTTTTATGCAACTTTGGTACAAGGTGAAATGGCGCACACAACATTGGCGCCAGGGTGGTTATAGTGGAACTGTCTCTTTCAGGACATCCCTAGTTTTGGACTTCGGCCCGCTTTTCAAGCGGGCTTTTTTTTAGGACAGCGCCGCCGACAGGCTGGCAATCTCCGCCGCCGACTCCGCCAGCACTGCCGCCAGCGTGCCTTCGCCTACCGTGAAATCGATGATGGCTGCCGATTGCAAACCGGAGGCGCCTTCGTGGCGCTGCAGCGGCGACTGCGTCGTGGTCAGATCGCTGGCCAGGATCAGCGTGTCGCCCAGGTTTTCGGGCGGCAGCGCGCGCATCCCGATCCACAGTGCTTCAATAGCTTCCATCACCGGCTTGGGCACGTCGAGGCAGCGCAGCACGCCGCGTCCGATGGCGACTTCGCCGTGTTCCAGCCATTCCTCAGCGCCATCGTCGAGCAGCCCCGGAAACTCGTGGGCGCGCGACAACAGATAAAAGCCGCCGACCTGGTGCACGATGCCGGCGAACAATGCAGTCTCCGGGTCGACATGGCTGACACGCTTGGCGATCACTTGCGCCAGCGCGGCCACGTGCGCCGAGTGCAGCCACAACTGGTCGGCCTGGCGTTTCAGGGCCGGGTCGGTGATCTGGCCGCCTAACTGGCGCACGATGACCGACGCTGCCAGCGCACCGAGCGTGCGAAAGCCGATGCGCTGGACCGCTGCCTTGACGCTGGTGACGTCGCTGTTGCTGCGGTTGTAGGCTGCCGAATTGGCGATGGCCACCGTGCGCGCCGCCAGCAGCGGTTCGTTCTGCACCATGCGCGCGGCCGCTTCCACGTGGCAGTCCGGATCGGCCAGGGCCTTCTGCAACTTGAGGGTTGCAGCGACATTGGTGGGAAAGCTGATGTCACCACGCATGGCTTGCGCGGCGATGCTCTTCATTGCGTCGAGTCGGTTCATGTCTTGTCCACCAAAGTCAAAAATTACATGGTCAATCAGGCTTCGCTGAAAATCGCGTCGTAGCCGTCTTTCGGTTCTTCCGTGTTTTGCAATTCGTCGATCAGGCCCAGCTCGCCCAGTTCTTCGACGGCGTTCATGAAGCTGTTGACCTTGGTTGCACCGATGAGGCGGTAGATATCGCCTTCCTCATTGCGTACGCCGATCAGCATTTTTTCCTTGCGCACGTCGTCGACCGAGGCCACGTCGAGCAGCAGGTTGCCGATGATGTGCTTGTCGAATTTTGCCGGCGTGAAACCGTCGAGGAGGGTGGTTTTCAAAATAGGTCCTTTATGGTTAAAAAAATCGGGGGCAAATCCACAGGGATATGGGCAGGATTATAGCCGTCCTGCGTACGCTTGGAGTCCCGCAGCGTCGACCATGATTACCATAGCGCACGATGTTTCCAGTATGATCACCTTTGGTATTCACCATCACGGCAGAGAGTTTCCATGACCACCCAGTTCCGCGGCATCCTCGCCTTGCTCGTCGTCACCCTGGTATGGGGCAGCACCTTTCCCGCCATGAAGGGCATGACGGATTATTTTTCGCCAGCCTGGATCATCACGATCCGCTTCTCGCTGGCCAGTGTGCTGCTCGCGCCCTTCCTGTGGAAAGCGCGCCGTAGCGACCTGCAATCGGGCGCCTTGCTGGGACTGGTGCTGTTCGCGTCGTTCATGTTTCAAATCCAGGGCCTGTCGTTGACCAGCTCGAACCGCAACGCCTTCGTCACCGGCCTGAACGTGCTGATCGTGCCGTTGCTGGGGATATTAGCCGGGCGGATGCCCGAAAAACGCATTTTTGCAGCGCTGGCGCTGGCCATTGCCGGCCTGGTGGTGCTGTGCTGGGACAGCGGCGCCTGGGGCAAGGGCGACAGCCTGGCCCTGGCGGGCGCGTTTTGCTTCGGTTTTTACATCACCATGATGGAAAAGCGCACGCAGACGGCAGTGCGCCTGATGACCTTGACGGCGGCGCAGATCGTCACCGTCGCGATGTGCGCCGTCGTGTGGCTGCTGGCGCGCGAAGTGCCGCGCTCGAGCATCGACGCCGCCCAGGATTTCAACAATTACTGGCAGTATGTGGGCAAAGGCATCGTGCAGTACGGCTGGAATCTGGCCTACCTGGGCGTGGTGGCCACGGCCGCCATCATCTCGCTGCAAAGCTGGGGCCAGGCGCGCACGACGGCCAACGAGGCTGCGGTCATGTATGCTTTCGAGCCGGCCGCCGCCGCCTTGTTCGGCTTTTTCTGGCTGGGCGAGGCCTTGACCGGGCGCGGCTGGATCGGCGCGGCGTTGTTGATCTCCGGTATGATCATCAGCCAATGGAATACTGCGCGCCCGCCCGGCGTTCTCGCACCTGAGTAATGGTCACTAATGCAACACCCTGAATTGACGCGCCTGGTACAGGAGCTGCCCCTGCGCGTGCTGCTGGTACACGCCGGCGAATCCGACGCGCTGAGCTGGTCCGGCCTGTACCAGCCGCTGCGCCTGGCGGCCAAATTCGTCGGTCCCGGGCGACTGCACGTGGACGTGCGCAGCCCCGACAAATTCGTCGCCGACAGCCAGCATCCGTGGCACCTGGTGCTGCTCGTCGCCGATGAAGCGCAGGCCGGCCTGCGCCCGGCCAACGTGCGCCTGCTGGTCGAGCGCTGCCGCGCCGCGCCGGTGTGGGGCGGCGTCGGCGCCGGCGTGCTGTGGCTGGCCGATGCTGGCGCCCTGAACGGCGTGCGCACCGCGCTGCCGTGGGCACTGTACCCGGATGTCGCCAGCAGCGCCGACCAGGCCATCTTCACACCGCACCTATATGAACTCGACGGCAACCGCCTGACCTGCTGCGGCGGCGCGGCCAGCATCGATTTCGCGCTGACGCTGGTCGAGCTGCTGTTCGGCGCCGACGTCCAGGCCAAGGTCAAGGAAACGCTGTGCGTGGACCGCGTGCGCGGGCCGGAGGAGCGCCAGCGGGTGGCCCTGCAGGCGCGCTTCGGCATGCTGCAGCCGAAGCTGACCGAGGCGGTCACGCTGATGGAGACGAATATCGAAGAACCGCTGTCGACCGACGAAATTGCGCAGCTGTCCGGTTTGTCGCGCCGACAGCTCGAGCGCCTGTTCAAACAATACCTGGGCAGCCTGCCGTCGCGCTACTACCTGGAATTGCGCCTGCAACGGGCGCGCCAGCTGCTGTTGGACACGAATTACTCGATCGTGCAGGTGGGGCTGATGTGCGGGTTTTCGTCAGGGTCGCACTTTTCGACGGCGTTCGGGGCGCTGTTCGGGAATACGCCACGGGAAGAGCGGCAGCGCAAACTAAGTAATTAATTGGCACCCGCGCCTCAAAGACCGTCATGCTCGCCATTGGCGAACCTGACTCCCGGCTCAGGCCGGGACCCATACTGAGCATTCAACGTCGCACACGCCGCGTGGATGCAACGTCAGTATGGGTCCCGACTTTTGTCGGGATGACGGTGCATATTGTGTCGGTGCTAACGGCTGCCGGTCAAAAGTGAAAAAGCCTGTCGCACATGGAAAAGATGGCTGACCCGGCCTTTCCTATAATGTCCCATCGCGCAGCGGCTGCTGGAGCCGCGCAGACCACATTTTTGAGGAAATCGCCATGAACGCAAAGCTCGATACCGGTGTCACCACCCGCGCAGTCGGTCGCAAGACTTTTGACGAGGTCCTCGTCCCGACCTACGCCCCTGCTGCGATGGTACCGGTGCGTGCGATCGGCCTCGATTTGTGGGACCAGGCCGGCAAGCATTACCTCGATTTCACCTCCGGCATCGCGGTGTCGAGCCTGGGTCACGCCAACCCGGTCCTGGTCGACGCCTTGACGCGCCAGCTGCACCAGATCTGGCACCTCGGCAACGGCTACACCAACGAGCCAGTGCTGCGCCTGGCGCTGGCGCTTACCGAAGCGACCTTTGCCGACCGCGCCTTCTTCTGCAACTCCGGCGCCGAAGCCAACGAAGCGGCCCTCAAATTGGCCCGTAAATACGCGCACACCAAGTTTGGTCCGCACAAATCGCGCATCATCTCGTGCTTGTCGTCGTTCCACGGCCGCACGCTGTTTACCGTGTCGGTCGGCGGCCAGCCAAAGTACACCGAAGGCTTCGAGCCGCTGCCGCAGGAAATCAACCATATCCCGTACAACGACATCGCCGCTGCGCGCGCCGCCATCGGTCCCGATGTCGCTGCCGTCATCGTCGAGCCGATTCAGGGCGAGGGTGGCGTCATTCCGGGTAACGGCGCCTACCTCGAAGCGCTGCGCGAACTGTGCGACGCGACCGGCGCCCTGCTCATTTTCGATGAAGTCCAATCGGGCGTGGGCCGTACCGGCACGTTGTACGCCTACGAGCAGTTCGGCATCACGCCGGACATCCTCACCAGCGCCAAGGCGCTCGGCAACGGTTACCCGATCGGCGCGATGGTCACCACCAATGAAATCGCCCAGCATTTCAACGTCGGCTCGCACGGCACCACCTATGGCGGCAACCCGCTGGCCGCGACCGTTGCATTGAACGTGCTGGAAATGATCAACCAGCCGGCCTTCCTGGCCCGCGTCAAGGAAGCGAGCGCCAAGCTGTTTGCGCACCTGACGCAGCTCTGCGCGGACTTCCCGCAAGTGTTCGGTCCGGCGCGCGGCATGGGCCTGCTGGTCGGCTTGCCGGTCATCGGTGCGTACGAAGGCCGCGCCAAGGACATCACCAAGATCGCCGAAGGCATGGGCCTGATGCTGCTGATCGCCGGTCCTGGTGTGATTCGTTTTGCGCCGGCGTTGATCGTCTCGGACGCGCAACTGCTTGAGGCGGACCGCATCCTGCGCGCTGCCGTCACCGAGTTCGTGGCGACGGCCACACCGGCCGCGTAAGACAGCCCAGGCGCGCGGTTTCAAACCCGCGCCTGCTTTTTACGTCAAGGGAGCGCTCATGTATGTAGTCCGACCGGTGCAACTCGCCGATATCGCTGCTTTGGAACACCTGGCCGCCGTCAGTTCGCCCGGCGTGCACACGCTGCCGCGCACGCGCGACAAGATTGGCGTCTCGGTCGAGCGTTCGATCGCTTCGTTCGCCGCGCACGTCGACATTCCCAGCGAAGAGTCGTACCAGTTCGTGCTGGAGCAGCAAGCCACCGGCGAGGTACTAGGCACGGCCGCCATCTTCGCGTCGGCCGGCTCGAACGGTACGTACTTCGCGTTTCGCAACGACGTCATCCAGCAAGTCTCGCGTGACCTGAACATCAGCCACAGCGTGCATGCCTTGACGCTGTGTTCCGAGCTGACCGCTTACTCGCAGTTGTCGGGCTTTCGGGTGCAGGAGCGGGCCGTGGCCACGATGGAGGCGGCTCTACTCTCGCGCGCGCGCTTGCTGTTTGCGGTACTGGCGCCGCACCGTTTCGGCGACCGTTTTTTCGTGCCGCTGGCCGGCGTGACCGACCCGGCCGGCAAGTCGCCGTTCTGGGACGCGCTGGGCCGCAAATTTTTCAAGATGGATTTCCTCGAAGCCGAACGCGTCATCGGCGGCGCGCGCAACCGCACGCTGATCGTCGAGCTGATGCCGCACTACCCGGTCTACGTGCCGCTGCTGCCGGGCGACGCGCAGGCGGCGCTCGGTCAGATCCATCCGGACGGCGAACTGGCGTTCAACCTGCTCACCGAGGAAGGTTTCGAAGCCGACGAATACATCGACATTTTTGACGGCGGCCCGATCCTGCAAGCCCACAAGCATGCACTGCGTTCCTTCACCGGTTCGGTCATGCGCCGCGTCGGCCCGGCCGGGAACAGCCGCGCGTCGGAGGGGCAGGTAAGCTACGCGGTTGCCACCGGCAGCGGCGACGATTTCCGGGCCATCTCCGTCACCTGTGCATCGGCCGAACAAGGCGATACCATCATGCTGCCGGAAACCGCGCAGCGCGCATTGATGGTCGGTCCCGGCGACTGCGTCATCTGCGTCAGAATCTAAAGGACAGGCATGTTAGTCATCCGCTCCATCCAGTCCACCGACCTCGATGCCCTGCTCGCCATGGCAGGCCAGGTCGGCTCCGGCATGACCACCTTGAAGCCCGATCGCAAGATGCTGGGCGACCGCGTGGCGATTGCCGTCGCGTCGTTCAACGAAACCATCCCGCCGGAACAGCGTGACTATATGTTCGTGCTGGAAGACACCAGCGAAGGCCGCGTTGCCGGTATCTGCGCCATCAAGGGCGCGGTGGGCCTGACGGAACCGTTTTATAACTACCGTATCGGCACGCTGGTGCATTCGAGCCGCGAGCTCGAGGTGTTCAGCCGCATGGAAACGCTGTACCTGTCGAACGACCTGACCGGCGCGACCGAACTGTGCTCGCTGTTCCTGCATCCCGACTACCGCAGCGGGAACAACGGCAAGTGGCTGTCGAAAAGCCGGTTCTTGTTCATCGCCCAGTTCAAGTCGCTATTCACGGAAAAAATCATTGCCGAGATGCGTGGCTACCAGGCCGAGGATGGCAGCTCGCCGTTCTACGAAGGTCTGGGGCGGCACTTCTTCAAGATGGATTTCGACCATGTCGATGACCTGACGGCGCTGGGCAAAAAATCCTTCATCGCCGAACTGATGCCGCGCCAGCCGCTGTATGTGGCCTATTTGCCGGACGACGCGCAGGCGGTCATCGGCAAGGTGCACAAATCGACGCTGCCGGCCCGCAAGCTGCTGGAGCAGGAAGGTATGCACTTCGAGGGGTATGTCGATATTTTCGACGCCGGCCCGGTGCTGCAGGGTCGCGTGGGCGAGCTGCGCGCGGTGCGCGACAGCGTGCAGGCGGTGGCTGTCGAGGGCGAATACGATGTCGACGCCGTTCCTGTTCTGGTCTCGAATACCCTGCTGGGCGACTTCCGCATGATCGTCGCCAAATCCACGCCAGGCGCCGCGAAAGTCGCGCTGACCGCCGCCGAAATGGCGCTGCTGCGCGTGCAGCCCGGCGACGCCGTGCGCACGCTCTCATTGAACGCTTCCACCTGATACAGGAATCACTGTCATGGCAAATCCAAGCAATTTCATCGCAGGTGTATGGGTCGCAGGTACTGGCCCGGAACTGGTGACCATCGATCCGTCCACTGGCAAGCAGACCTGGGCCAGCAATGCATCGAGCGTAGACGACGTCGACCGCGCCGTGCGCACGGCCCACGCGACCTTCGAAGCCTGGGGCTTGACGGAGCTGGGCGAGCGCATCGATATCTGCGCACGGTTCCGCGACCTGTTGAAGGAGAACGCGGAAGAGCTGGCGGCGATCATTGCTGAAGAAGTGGGCAAACCGCTGTGGGAAGCGCGCACCGAGGTGGCGACCATGGCCAACAAGATCGACATCTCGGTGCAGGCCTACGGCGCGCGCACTGCGGAGACGGCCGCCAAAGTCGCAGACGGCAAGGCGATTTTGCGCCACCGTCCGCACGGCGTGTTCGGCGTGTTCGGCCCTTACAATTTCCCCGGCCACCTGCCGAACGGGCACATCGTGCCGGCCCTGATCGCCGGGAACACGCTGGTCTTCAAGCCCAGCGAATATGCGCCGCGCACGGCGGTCATGACGGTGCTGCTGTGGGAAAAAGCCGGGCTGCCGGCGGGTGTACTGAATCTGGTCAACGGCGGGCCCTACACCGGCATCGCCCTGGGCCAGCATCCGCTGCTCGACGGCGTGCTGTTCACCGGCAGCAGCCAGACTGGCGCGGCGCTGCATAAACAGTTTGGCGGCCAGCCGGGCAAGATGCTGGCGCTGGAAATGGGCGGCAACAACCCGCTGGTGGTGTGGGGCCTCAAGGGCAAGGCTGACGACATCGACGCGGCGGTGCACCACACCGTCATGTCCGCCTTTATTTCGGCCGGCCAGCGCTGCACCTGCGCGCGCCGCCTGATTGTGCAGGACACGCCGGCCGGCGCGGCCTTCATCGCGCGCCTGGTGCAGGTTGCGGCGCAACTGGTGGTGGGACCGTCGAACGCCAACCCGCAGCCGTTCATGGGACCGGTGGTCTCGAGCGCGGTCGCCGCCCGACTGGTGCAGGCGCAGGCCGACATGGTGGCGAAAGGTGGCGTCAATCTGCTGCAGATGATGCAGCTCGACCCCAACGCCGGCTTTGTCACCGCCGGCATCGTCGACGTGACCAACGCCGTCGGCATCCCGGACGAAGAATGGTTTGGCCCGCTGCTGCAAGTGATCCGCGTGGCCGATTTCGACGCCGCCATCAAGGCCGCCAACGCGACCGAATATGGTCTCGCGGCAGCCCTGCTGTCGCCCGACGAAACGCTGTGGAAGCGCTTTGCGCTGCGCGTGCACGCCGGTATCGTCAACTGGAACCGCCCTACCACGGGTGCGGCCAGCTCGGCACCGTTTGGCGGCGTCGGCAAATCGGGCAACCATCGTCCGAGCGCGTTTTATGCTGCCGATTACTGCGCCTATCCGGTCGCGTCGATCGAGGCGGCTACCATCGCGCTGCCCGAAAAACTGTCGCCTGGCCTGGTGTTTTGATCATGGCGCGCGAATTCAATTTCGATGGACTGGTCGGCCCGTCGCACAATTATGCCGGCCTGTCGTTCGGGAATGTGGCCTCGTTCAGTAACGTAAAAAGCGCATCGAACCCGCGCCAGGCCGCCTTGCAGGGCCTCGATAAAATGCGTGCCTTGGCGAACCGTGGTTTTGCCCAAGCCCTGTTGCCACCGCAGGCGCGCCCGAATTTCCGTCTGTTGCGCGCCATCGGTTATAGCGGCACTGACGCCGACGTGCTCGCGCGCGCCTGGCGCGAGGCGCCAGTGGTGTTGGCGTGCGCGTATTCGGCCTCGCCAATGTGGACCGCGAACGCCGCCACGGTCAGCCCGTCTGCCGATACGCTCGACGGCCGCGTGCATTTCACGGCCGCCAACCTGAACAACAAGCTGCACCGCGCCGACGAACACGTGCAGTCGACCCGCACCTTGCAGGCGATTTTCGCCAATGCCGAACACTTCGCCGTGCACCAGAGCTTGCCCTCCACGCCGGCCTTCGGCGACGAGGGCGCGGCCAATCACACCCGTTTCTCGCGTCATCACGGCGACGCCGGCGTCGAGCTGTTCGTGTACGGCAAAGTCGAATTCGACCCGTCCGCACCGCACCCCAAAAAATACCCGGCGCGCCAGACGCGCGAAGCGTCCGAAGCGATCGCGCGCCTGCATGGCCTGTCCGACACGCGCACCGTGTTCGCCGCGCAGAACCCGGATGTGATCGACCAGGGCGTGTTCCATAACGACGTCATCGCGGTCGGCAACGGCAATGTGCTGTTCTATCACGAACAGGCGTTTGCCGACGAAGCAGGCACGCTCGATGCGCTGCGCCGCACGATCGATGGCGTTGGCGCCACGTTGCAGGCAGTACGGGTCGATTCGGCGCATGTGCCGGTGGCCGATGCGGTGGCCAGCTACCTGTTCAACAGCCAGCTGCTGTCAAAAAGCGATGGCCGCATGGCGCTGGTGGTGCCGCACGAATGCCGAGAAAATCCGGCGGTTGCGCAGTATTTGTCGCAACTGCTCGCCAGTGGCGGTGCAATCGATGAACTGATCGACTTCGACCTGCGCCAGAGCATGCGCAATGGCGGCGGGCCGGCGTGCCTGCGCCTGCGCGTGGTGCTGACCGACGCGCAGGCCGCCGCCATGCACCAGGGTGTGATCATGACGGAAACCCTGTACGCGACGCTGGTCGACTGGGTCGGGCGCCATTACCGCGACCGGCTCGAGCCGCAGGACCTGGCCGACCCGCTGTTCGCGATCGAATGCAACACTGCCCTGGCCGAGCTGGAACGACTGCTTGACCTGCCGGGACTGTACGACTTATCGTGACCCATATTGGGTAACGCACGAATCTGCGCGGACAACCTGCGCACCTGAAAGCCTGACGGCACGTCGCCACAAGCGCCCATGCCAAAGGCGATACATTTTTGTAATTGGAGATACCAGATGAACGATATGTCACACGATGTGCGCAGCCAGACCATGGCGCTAGTCAATGCCAACGCGAGTACGTCGCCCGGCACCAACCCGCAAGTCCCGGCCCTGATCGGTGCCTGGCTCGGCGCCCTCGACCAGGACGACCTGGCCGGTACCGCACCCGCCAGCCTGGCGCCCGCGCTGCTGGACGGCTTCGCCCAGGCCGCCACGCGCAAGGCGCCCGGCTGCCAGATCGCGAACATCGTCTGGTCCGACGGCCGCGGCGAAAACGCCACGGCGCTGCTGGTCCTCAACGACGACATGCCCTACCTGGTCGACTCCATCGTCATGGCCATGCGCAAGGAAAAAGTGAGCGCCGCCGCCGTGATGAACGCCGTGCTGCCAGTGCGCCGCAATGCGTCGGGCGTGCTCGAGACGGTCGGCGAAGCCGGCTCCCAACTCGAGTCGTTCGTTCTGTGCCTGTTGGGCGAAGAACTCGACGCCCCTGACCTGGCCGCGCTGACCGCGCGCATCCAGATGGTCGCGCGCGACGCCGCCGTGGTGCGCCGTGACCGCGTGGCCATGGCCGACCGCATGACGGCGGTCGCCGCCGAAGCGGCCTCCCAGGGCAGCGATGGCCAGGAAGTGGCCGCGTTCCTCGAATGGGCCAAAAACGAAGGTTACGAGCCGTTCGGCTACGCCTACTACGTCGTGAAACCGGGCCAGCGCGAACTGGAACGCGATGTGGCAAGCCGCATCGGCGTGCTGCAAGACACGACGCACCCGGTCTACGGTACCTGCCTGGCGAATATCCCGGGCGACCTGAACACCTTGTCCGGCCGCGCCGATACGCTGTCGATCGTGAAAGCCGACGTCGAAGGCACGCTGCACCGCGACCAGCCGCTCGATTTTATTGGCGTGCGCCGCACTGATGCGCAGGGCAACATCCTCGGCGAGCATTGTTTTGTCGGCCTGTTCACGCGCGCCGCCACCGCGACGCCGCTGGCGCGCTTGCCGTTTGCGCGCGGCCGCGTCGCGAAGGTCCTGTCGCTGGCCGGTGTGCGCCAGGAAGGTTTCCGGGCCGAGAAATTCCTCGAGATCCTCGAATCGCTGCCGCGCACCGAAGCGCTCGAAGCCGATCCGGAATGGCTGGCGCAGGTATGCAGCTCCGTGGTCTCGCTGTACAAGCAGCCGCGCGCCAAAGTGTTCGCGCGCCGCGACGTCTACAACCGCCATTTGAATGTGCTGGTCTACCTGCCGCGCGAGCGTTACAGCGCCGCCGTGGCGGCCAGCCTGGCGCAGGCCTTGAAGGACAGCTCGGGCGCAACGGACGTCGGTTCGCAAACGCTGGTGGCCGACGGCCCGCTGGCCCGCGTCTACCTGATCGCCCACGCCGCGCGCTACCCGCTCGACCTGGAAACCGATATCCAGGGTCCGCTGCTGGCCATCCTCGATGGCTGGCATGACCGCTTCTCTGCCATGGCGGCCAGTGTCGAAGACCCGGCCCTGCGCGGCCGCCTGCGCCGCCTAGTGAACGTCTTGCCGGTCAATTACGTGAACGCCACCGCTCCAGCGGTCGCCTTCCGCGACATGCAGGCGCTGGTCGGAAATGGCCAGGGCGAGCACGTGGCCGTGCGCATCGAGCATGGCGACGACGGTGCGCCGTCGGTGCGGCTGTATTCGATCAACAGCGTACCGTCGCTGTCACGCATTCTGCCTGCGTTGAACAATGCCGGCGTCGCCATCGACCGTGAACAGACGTTCTGGGCCGACGGCGCCGACGGCACGCGCCATTACGTCACCGGCCTGTCGGTCGATGCGGAAAGCGCGGCCAAGCTGCTTAAACCCGGCGTGCCCGCCGTGGCCGAAGAGCTGTTCACCGCCCTGTTCAACGACAGCGCCGAAGACGGTCGCCTGAACGGTCTCACCATCGAAGGCGGCCTGTCGATGCGCGAAGTGCAGCTGATGCGCGCGTACATCAGCTACTGGCGCCAGACCGGCTCGAAATTTTCGATCCGCTACATGGCGGAGATGCTGCGCGCCCAGCCTGCGCTGGCGCGCCAGCTGGTCGACCTGTTCATCCAGCGCTTCAACCCGGCCCTTCCTGACGCCGAGCGCGAAGCGGCTGCTGGCAAGCTTACCACGCTGAAAACCGGCCTGGCCAAGGTGAACCACGCCGACACCGAAGAGATCATTGCGGCGCTGGCCGACATGGTGCTGGCCACCGTGCGTACCAATTACTTCCAGAACGACGGCGAAAAGATTATCTTCAAGTTCGACACGCGCAACCTGGCGCTGGTGCCGGAACCGCGTCCGTACCGTGAAATCTATGTGTTCTCGCGCCGTTTTGAAGGCGTGCACCTGCGCGGCGGCCCGGTCGCCCGCGGTGGCCTGCGCTGGTCGGACCGCATGGAAGACTACCGCACCGAAGTGCTGGGCCTGGTCAAAGCCCAGATGGTCAAGAATGCCGTCATCGTGCCGGCCGGTTCCAAGGGCGGCTTTGTCTGCAAGCAGATGCCGAAAGACGCCGTGCGTGAAACCGTGGCCGCCGAGGGCGAGGCAGTGTATCGCCTGTTCATCGCCAGTTTGCTGGAAGTGACCGACAACCGCGTGCGCGGCGAGATCGTCGCGCCAGCCAACACCGTGCGTTACGACCAGGACGATCCATACCTGGTGGTGGCCGCCGACAAGGGCACCGCCACGTTCTCGGACATCGCCAACAGCATCGCCGTGCAGCGCGGCTTCTGGCTGGGCGACGCCTTCGCCTCGGGCGGCTCGAACGGTTACGACCACAAGAAAATGGGCATCACCGCCAAGGGCGCGTTCGAAGCGGTGAAACGCCACTTCTACGAAATGGGCCACGACATGCAGACCACCCCGATCAGCATGGTCGGCGTGGGCGACATGTCGGGCGACGTGTTCGGCAATGGCGCCTTGCTGTCGCACCAGTTGAAGATCATCGCAGCGTTTGACCATCGCCATATCTTCCTGGATCCGACGCCGGACGTCGCGCTGTCGTTCGCCGAGCGCGCGCGCATGTTCGCGCTGCCACGCTCGTCGTGGGAAGACTACAACAAGGACCTGATCTCGGCTGGGGGTGGCGTGTTCCCGCGTAACGTTCGTTCGATCGCGCTGTCGCCGGAAATTCGTGCGGCGCTCGACATCGCCGAAGAATCGCTGGCACCGGAAGAACTGATGCACCGGATCGTGAAGGCGCCGGTCGACCTGTTCTACAACGGCGGTATCGGTACCTACATCAAGTCTTCGCTTGAAACCCACGCGCAGGTGAAAGATCGCGCCAACGACAAGATCCGCGTCGACGGCAATGCGCTGCGCTGCAAGGTGGTCTCCGAGGGCGGCAACCTGGGCGCCACGCAAGCGGGCCGGATCGAATTCGCGCTCTCTGGCGGTCGCATCTTCACCGATGCGATCGACAACTCGGCGGGCGTCGATTGCTCCGACCATGAAGTGAACGTCAAGATCTGGCTAGACACCGAAGTCAATGCCGGCGAACTGCCAGAGGCCGACCGTAATCGCATCCTGGGCGAAATGACGGGCGAGATCGAACGCCTAGTCCTGCGCGACAACACGCTGCAAACGCACTTGCTGGTACGCGAAGTGCAGGCGCAGATGAATCCTGCGGTGGTCGACAGTTACGCCGCGCTGATCACCAGCCTTGAAGCCGAGGGTGCCGTGTCGCGCGAGCTGGAACAGCTGCCGACGGACGTCGAACTGCAGCGCCGCAAAACGGCCGGTGGCGGCTTGACCGCACCAGAACTGGCGGTGGTGATTGCCAACGTCAAGAACCGCTTCAAGCATCGCCTGGCCGAGTTCCCGCTGATCGAATTGCCGTGGGCCGCGTCCGTGCTGCGTCCATACTTCCCGACGCAACTGGTGGCCACCCGCGATCCGCTGGCGCACCCGCTGGCCAACGCCATTCTCGCCACGGTGCTGGCCAACGAAGCGGTCAACCGCTGCGGTCCGCTGATGATGCGCGACCTGGCGCTGGAACACCGCATCGACGACAGTGAAGTGGTCAAGGCATGGGGCCAGGCTTGGTCTGCTCTGCACCTGGCGCCGGTTTTCGAGGCGCTCGATGCCGACGCGCTGAACGTGCCGCGCGATGTGTCGATTGCGCTGGACGCGCGCACCCGCGTGCTGTTCCGCGCGGTACTGGAAGGCGTGCTGTCGCTGCCAGGCGACGCGACCGGTATGGACGAATTGACGGCGTTGTTTGCGCAGCCGGATGCGGTCGGCCAGCTGATGGCCGCCAAGTCGGACGTCGATGCGTACGCCACCTTGCCGGCAGCGTTTGTGCAGGCCTGGAAAACCATCGACACCATCGAGTCGCTGGCAACGTTCCTGTTTGCGGCAGTGTCGGTGCAGCGCCCGGCCGGCATGTCGCTGGCCAGTTTTCTGCATGTCGGCATGGCGCTGCGTGCAGCAACCGGTATCGACACGCTGGAGCGCGGCCTGAAAATCGCCCCGCAAAGCAAGGCGCAGGAACAGTTGCGCAACTACGCGATGCAGGCACTGCGCCGCACCCAGCAGCGTTTGTTAATGCAGGTGATGGCGCAGGGGGGCGATCCGCTGAGCGCCGTGCGCGATGTCGCCGCAGCGCGCGGCCTGACCGGTTACGCGCCGGCGGTGGACCTCGAGCAGGCCATGCTGGACGTGTGGACGCTGTCGGAAGGTTCCAGCCCTGAACGGCTGGCGGCGTAAATCATGACGATCCCTGAAGTCGTACGCGCGCTGGCGCGCGGAGACTTTACCGAGCTGGCGCGCCGTTACAGCGCAGCCGGTTTGGTGGTCAGCGTGCCTGGCAAGGGCATGCTGACCGTGAAGTCGCCCACGCCCACGCCTGGGCGCGCCAGCGTCATCGTGTCGGTCGGCGTGCATGGCGACGAAACCGGCCCGATCGAAATGCTGGCGCACGTACTGGACGCCCTGGCGCCGGAAGCACTGGCGGTGGACCTGATGCTGTGCGTCGGGAACATCGATGCGATTTTGGCCGGCAAGCGCTTTCTCGATGCCGACCTGAACCGCATGTTCAGGCCGGTGCGGGGTGCGCTGGCCGGCACCGCGGAAGCGGCGCGGGCCGACGACATGATTGCCGCCACCGTCGGCTTTTTCGACGGCGCGGGGCCAGTGCGCTGGCACCTGGATTTGCACACCGCGATCCGGCCATCGGTGTATCCGACCTTTGCGGTGGTGCCCGACCTGCTCAGTGACCAGCGAAGGCACATGCTGGTCGACTGGCTGGGGCAGGCGGCGATCGGCGCGATCATCATGAATCCGCAATCGGCTGGCACCTACAGTTATTACGCCGCCGAGCACCATGGCGCGGCAGCGAGCACGGTGGAGCTGGGTCGTGTGGGGACGCTGGGGCAGAACGATTTGTCGCAGTTCGCCGCAGTCTCGGTGGCGCTGGACGGCTTGCTGCGCGGGGCGACCTTGCCACCGGCAGCAATGCCGTCGCGCGTGTTCCGGGTGGCGCAGGAGATCGTCAAACTGTCCGACGATTTCCGCATGGGGTTCGGCAAGGAGACGCAGAATTTTACGGCGCTCAAACGCGGCGACATCATCGCGACCGATCAGGAGACGGTGTACACCGTGTTCCATGAAGAGGAACTGGTCGTGTTTCCGAATCCGGATGTGCGCGTGGGCCTGCGCGCGGGGCTGATGGTGACCGAAGTCTCGCCGTCGTCCGGCGCGAACTAGCGCCTCCGAAGTAGAGGCTCTTATCGCAATCGATCAGTAGCCAGCGGGCCCGCCCTGCGCTACGATGCTCTCACGCTAACTACTGAGAGTAACTATGGCTGCTGGACCGAAAGAACTCGACGACTTCGTCCGCCAGGCCCTGCTGCACGCCAAACGGCCAGAGGTCGAAGCCATTCTGCTCGATGCGGGCTGGCCCGCGCGCCAGGTCTCGTCGGCCCTGGCCGCGTATGCCGATCGCGATTTTCCCGTGCCGATTCCACGCCCCCGCGTGTCGTTGTCGTCGCGCGAAGCGTTTTTCTACCTGGTGCTGTTCTCTTCGCTGTACTTCGCCACTTTCCATCTGTGCAGCGCCCTGTTCGACTTCATCAACCTGGCCTGGCCTGACAATGGGCTCGGCGATCATGGCGAGCGTATCCGGCAGAGTTTGCGCTGGTCAGTGGCGGCCATGATCATCTCCTTTCCGCTGTTTATCTTCATGTCCTGGCGGGTCGGACGCGACCTGGACAGCAATCCCGTCAAGCGCCTCTCTCCGGTGCGGCGCTGGCTGACCTACCTGACGCTGTTCCTCGCCGCGCTTACCCTGGTGGGCGACCTGACCACGCTCGTCTACAACATGCTTGGTGGCGAATTGAGTACCCGGTTCCTGCTGAAGGTCCTCAGCCTGGCGGTGGTCGGCTTGTCGGTCTTCGGCTATTACCTGTGGGATTTGCGCCGCGAGGAGCAACAGCCATGAGTGGCGTCGTCCCGAAAGTGATGCTCGGTGTGGCGACCGTGCTGGTCGTCGCCGTGGTGGTCGGTGCGCTGGCCGTGCTCGATTCGCCGGCGGTGGCGCGCGAAAAACGGCGTGACACGGTGCTGTCCGGAGACCTTGGATGCATGCGGCGGCAGATCGGCACACTGTACCGGAAAAACAAGGTCCTGCCGTCCAATGCCGAGGTGGCCAGGCTGTCCTGCCTGGACCAGCCCATGTCCGTCTCCGGCGTCAGTTACGTGCCGACCGGAGACGCCACGTATCGCCTGTGCGCGACCTTCCGCTACCCGGCGCGGGAGCAGACCTACCCCGTCGCCAGGGCGCACCCGGCCGGCTACCACTGTTTCAACGAGAACGCCGCCGAGCGCGAATAACGTGCCTTTGCTAGACTGGTTTTTTGAATCGATCGAAAGCCGTCATGAGCAAGCTGTTCTCTCCCATCTCCCTCGGCCCGATGGCGCTGTCGAACCGCATCGACATCGCGCCGATGTGCCAGTACTCCGCCGACGAAGGCCTGGCCACCGACTGGCACATGATCCACCTGGGCCACCTGGCCCTGTCCGGCGCCGGCCTGCTCACCATCGAAGCGACGGCGGTCAATCCGGAAGGCCGCATTTCTCCCGGCGACCTGGGCCTGTGGTCCGACGACCACGCCAAGGCACTGGCCCCGGTCATCAAGGCGATCCGCAAATACGCCCCGATCAAGGTTGCGGTGCAGCTGGCGCATGCGGGCCGCAAGGCGTCCTGCGCGGTGCCGTGGGAAGGCGGCGCGAATATCGCCATCGGCGACGGTGGCTGGCAAACCGTGGCGCCGTCGCCCGTTCCCTACGCCGATGGCGACACGGTGCCGCTGGCACTCGATGACGCAGCGCTGAAACAGATCACTGACGATTTCGTGGCCGCCGCAATGCGTTCCCACAACTTGGGCCTGGACGGCATCGAGCTGCACGGCGCGCACGGCTACCTGCTGCACCAGTTCCTGTCGCCCTTGTCCAACCAGCGTACCGATGGCTATGGCGGGTCGCTGGAAAACCGCATCCGGTATCCGCTCGAAATCTTCAAGGCCGTGCGTGCCGCTGTTCCGGCCACGATGGCGGTGGGCATGCGCATCTCGGCCAGCGACTGGGTCGAGGGCGGCTGGGACATCGAGCAAAGCGTGGTGTTCGCGCAGGCGCTCGAAAAACTCGGCTGCGATTTCATCCACGTTTCCAGCGGCGGCCTGTCGCCGGCGCAGAAGATCGTGCTCGGCCCGAATTACCAGATCGAATTCGCCGCGCGCATCAAGCGCGACACGTCGATGCCGACCATCGGCGTGGGCCTGATCACCGAAGCCGGGCAGGCCGAACGCATCCTGGAAACCGGCCAGGCCGACATGGTGGCGCTGGCGCGCGCGATGCTGTTCGATCCGCGCTGGCCCTGGCACGCGGCGGCGCAGCTGGGCGACCAGGTCAGCGCACCGCCGCAATACCTGCGCTCGCAGCCGCGCGAGTTCAAGGACCTGTTCAGCGACACGCCCAGTTAAGGTGTTGTTTTGCTAATGATGCTGTAACTAACACGTCACATTCGCGGGTACCTCCCCTATAATCGCAATCTTTGGCGGCGCCCGCGTGCTGCCGCCTTTCGACGTGCGAACCAAGGACATGCCGTGAATTTGACTCTGGGCCAAAAGCTGATCCGTACCAAAGCCGTGGTGCCGCACAAGGACCCCGCCGCGCCACCGGCCGACATCAGCAGCTCCGGCCTGGCGCGTACGCTCGGGCTGTTCCCGCTGACCATGATCGGCGTCGGCGCCACCATCGGCACCGGCATTTTCCTCACCATGGCCGAAGCGGTGCCGAAAGCCGGTCCCGCCGTCATCCTGTCGTTCCTGATCGCCGCGCTCACCGCGGGCCTCACTGCCTTGTGCTACGCCGAACTGGCCGGGCGCATTCCCGCTTCCGGTTCCTCGTATTCGTTTGCGTATGCCACCGTCGGCGAGTTCGCCGCCTTCATCATGGCGGCCTGCCTGCTGCTCGAATATGGTCTGGCGGCCAGCGCCACGGCGATCGGCTGGTCCGATTACCTGAACAATTTTCTGGTGAATGCCTTCGGCTTTCATATCCCCGAGGCGCTGCGCTCGTCGATGTTCATCTCGGGGAAAAACGGCCTTGAAGTCCATGGCGGCCACTTCAACTTGCCGCCGGTGCTGCTGGTGATCCTGTGCGGGATCCTGCTGATACGGGGCACGCGCGAGTCGGCCACCACCAATGCCATCATGGTGCTGATCAAGCTGGCCATCCTGATTTTCTTTGTCGCCGTGGCGCTCACCGGCTTCAATATGGACAACTTCCATCCCTTCTTCCTGGCCGACGTGGTGAACAAGCCGGGCGGCATGGCCGGTGTGGCCGCCGCTGCCGGCACCGTGTTCTTCTCCTTCATTGGCCTCGACACCATCGCCACCGCCGGCGAGGAAGTCAAAAACCCCACCCGCAATGTGCCGATCGCGATCATTTCGGCGCTGTTGATCGTCACGCTGTTCTACATGCTGGTGGCGGTGTCGGCGCTGGGCGCGCAGCCGGCGCACATGTTCGAAGGGCAGAGCGCCGGTCTGGCGGTGATCCTGCAGAACGTCACCGGCGCGGCGTGGCCGGCGCTGGTGCTGTCGGCCGGCGCCATCATCTCGGTGTTCAGCGTGACGCTGGTGACGATCTACGGCCAGACCCGCATCCTGTACGCGATCAGCCGCGATGGCCTGATTCCGAAGACCTTCCAGAAGGTCAACGCGAAGACGCATGCGCCGGTGCAGAACACGCTGATCGTGTGCGTGGTCGTGGGCTGCGTGGCGGGCCTGGTCGACTCGACGTTTTTGTGGGACATGGTCAGCATGGGCACGCTGACCGCGTTCATGGTGGTGTCGGTGGCGGTGCCCGTGATCCGGCACAAGCAAGGTTCACACATGCCGAACAAGGGTTTCAAGGTGCCGTTCGGGCCTTACCTGATCCCGGCCCTGTCGATCTGCGCCTGCCTGTACATCATGAAGGATTTGTCGCTGACGACCTTCCGCGTGTTTGCGGTGTGGATGACGGTGGCGGTGATTACCTACTTCACCTACGGCATCCGCAACAGCCGCCTGAACAAGAACTAAACTTCGCGGCGCCGCGCCGTGTCCAGCACCTTGACGATGTCGGTGGCGCTGGTCGGCTTGGTGAGATGGTGATCGAACCCTGCCGAACTGGCGCGGCTGCGGTCATCATCGGTACCCCAACCCGTGAGCGCCACCAACACCGTCTCCTGCATCCCCGGCGTCGCACGCAGTGCGCGTGCCACTTCATACCCGTTCAAACCGGGCATGCCGATGTCGAGCAGGATCGCATCCGGGCGCAATGCCACGGCAGTGCGCAGCGCGTCGTGGCCGTTGTTGACCGTGGTGACATGGTGCCCGGCGATGCGCAAGAACTCGGACAGTGCTTCAGCCGCATCTTCATTGTCATCCGCAATGAGCACCGTCAGTCCGGCATGCGCCTTCGGGTCCGGCAGGGTCAAAGGGCGCACGAATTTACGCCGCTCGCCCGTATCGGCCAGCGGCAGGCGCACTTCGAACGTGCTGCCCAAACCTTCACCTTCGCTGTGCACGGCCACGCTGCCGCCGTGCAGTTCGACCAGGTGGCGCACCAGCGACAAGCCAATGCCAAGGCCACCCTGGGCTTGCGGCGCGTGGGTGCTGACCTGGGTGAACATGTCGAACACGGTCGGCAGTTCGGCGCGCGGGATGCCCATGCCGGAGTCGGTCACGGCGATGAGCACGTAACGCTCGTCGCGCGAGACGCGCAGGCGGATCTGGCCGCCCGGCAGCGTGTACTTGGCGGCGTTGGTGAGCAAGTTGCCCACCACCTGCGCCAGGCGCGTCAGGTCCGCGTCCAGCCACAGCGGCACATCGGACAATTCGACCGACAACTGGTGGCGCGCCGCGTCGATCAGCGGCTGGCTGGTTTCCACCGCACTGGCCACCACGGCCTTGACGTCGACCCTGGCAATTTTGAGATCGACCTTGCCGCTGCTGATACGCGCCACGTCGAGTAAATCGTCGACCAGGTGAACCATGTGGCTGACCTGGCGCTCCATCATGGCGCGGATGCGCGCCACGGCTTCCGGCTTGTCGCCGCCCAGGCCCAGCACCGCGAGGCCGGTGCGAATTGGCGCGAGCGGATTGCGCAACTCGTGCGCCAGCGTGGCGAGAAATTCGCCCTTCCTGCGGTTCGATTCGGACAGTTCAGCCGCCAGCGCGCGCAGGTCCTCCTCGGTTTTCTTGCGCGCCGTGATGTCGTTGGCGGTGCCGATCATCTGCGGCGGCGTGCCGTCGACCATCGGCTGCAGCAGGCCGGTAAATTCGATCCAGCGATAGGGCCCGCCATCGCCGGGCAGGAAGCGGCCTTCGAAGTAGAAGCGCGCGCCGGTGGACAAGGTGCGCGCCACCGCTTCGTTGAAATCGGCGCCGTCGGCCGGGTGCACATAGTCCGCGACAAAGCGCGCGGCCGTGATCGGGGCGGCGTCGTGCGGCATGCGGAAGATGTCGGACATGCGCGGGTTTTCCCAGACCATGTGATCGTCTTCGGGCTGCCAGCGCCACATGCCCAGTTCCGCCGCATCGGTGGCCAGGCGCACGCGCTGTTCGCTGGCCCTCAGTTGCGCATCGGCGGCGCGGCGCGCGGTGCTGTCGGTGAATGTGACCACCGCGCCGTTGGGGACGCCATCGACCAGGATCGGGGCGACCGAGTACGCAACCGGCACCGGATGGCCGTCCTTGTGCCAGAACACTTCGTCGTCGACGCGGATCGATGCGCCCTCGCGCGCGGCGCGGTTCAGCTGGCACGCTTCGAGCGGGTAGGGTGAGCCATCGGCATATTTCTGGTGGATGACGTCGTGCAGCCTGAGACCTTGCAGTTCGTCCGGCTGGTAACCCAGCATGGCCGCACCGGCCGGGTTGATAAAGCTGCAGCTGTTATCGCCAGCCATGCCGTAAATGCCTTCGCCGGACGAAGCGAGCAACTGCGAGAAACGGTCGCGCGAGAGATTGAGCTGCTCGTCGGCCAGCTTGCGCTCGGTGACGTCGCGGAAGATCTTGGCGAAGCCGCGCAGCGTGCCGCTGGCATCGACCAGCGACACCATCACGCCATCGGCATAGAACTGGGTGCCGTCGCGGCGCAGGTGCCAGCGCTTGTCGTCGGCGCGGCCGTGTGCGCGCGCCAGGCCCAGTTCCATTTCGGGGCGGCCGGCCGCCTTGTCTTCGGGATGGAAGATCAGGGCGATCGATTTGCCCAGCACGTGCGCTTCGGTCCAGCCGACGATTTGCTCGGCCACGCCTTCCCATTGGGTGATGATGCCGTCGGCGTCGGTGATGATCAGGGCGTAGTCGGTGGTGTTGTCGAACACCAGGTTCAGCCAGTCGATCCGTTCGCGCGCGCTGGCGACCGGTCCGGTGCGCACGCGGTCGGCGATTTGCACCGTTTGCCAGTGCAGCGCCGCCATTTGCAGGCGCGCGCGTACCAGGCCGCCATTGAAGGGCAGCGAAAGAAAGTCGGCCAGGCCGAGGCCATAGGCCGCATCGATGCGCGCACGCGCCGTGTCGAAATCGACCAGAAACACCAGGGGCGTCGGCGCCGTGTTCATGGCCCGCAGGCGCGCGCCAAACACGGCCGGATCGAGTTGGCAATGCACCAGGTCGATGACGGCCAGGCCCACCGCTTGTATGTCGGCGTGGGCCAAAGCCTGTTCGTCGGTGTCGACACCCACGATGCGGATGGACAGTTCCGCCGCCGCTTGGGACAGCATGGTGAGCGAAGCGGGATCGGCGCCAATGACCAGCACGGAAAACGGCACGGTGTCGGACAGGTCAGCGGGGCGGCGTTGAACGTGGACGGTTTCTGAATTGATAAGCGCTCCATGTAAAGACAGGCTAAGAGTAATTAAGGATAACGTATAGCTTGTCGGCGAGGTAGCACATTACAATTGTTTCAATTAGGGAAACTTTTTCTATGATCAGACTCGACGGACGAAAAAAAGCCGCGTGGCGCACCACGCGGCTGTTGTCTTGCTAAGCTCAGCTTACTTGACGTTCATCTCGCGCAGCAGGTTGTCCGCGTGGTCCACATGCTGCATGTTCCACAGGATGTAGCGCACATCGACCTGGATGTCGCGCGTGTTCGCCTTGTTGAAATCCCAGTCCGAAATGATCGAATCGAGCGTGCCGTCGAAGGCCAGGCCGATCAGTTCACCCTTGCTGTTCAAGGCTGCCGAACCGGAATTGCCGCCGGTGATATCGAGCGTGGCCAGGTAGTTGACTGGCACCGTTTTCAACTTCGGATCGACATAGTTGCCGAAGTCCTTGGCCTTGATGGCGGCCAGTTGCTTCTCCGGCGCGTTGAATTCGCCTTCGCCGGTGGCTTTTGCCACGACGCCCTTGACGGTGGTGAACGCGGTCCAGGAACCGGTGCCGTCTGAACCATGGTCGCGGCCGGCGATCTTGCCGAACGTGACGCGCAGGGTACCGTTGGCGTCCGGATAGACGGCTTGACCGCGGCTTTCCATGTAGGCAATTTTCGCTTTCATGTAGTTCGCGTAGGCTTGCTGGACTTTGCCGGCCAGCTCTTCCTCGGCGCTTTCACGCGCAATGTCGGAGGCGGACAGGGCCACTGCCAGCTTGATGAAGCTGTCGTTGCTGGCTTTGAAGTCGGCTGGCGACTTTTTCAGCCAGGCGCTGCGCTCGTCCTTGTTGGCCAGTGTCGAGCCGGCATAGATCCGGTCGAGCTGGGCCATGAGCTCGGCGTCGCTCATGCCTGCGCGCACGCCCAGGGCCTGGATGAAGGCGGCATCCTGCTCGCCGGCTTGCTGGGCCAGGTATTTCTTCAGACTGTTCATGACCAGGGCTTTGTCGACGCGGTCGACGTAGGTGCGGTCCTGGCCGTTGATGACGGCCGTCAGGCGCGGCATGTCGCGGTCCTGGTAGCCGAGCTTGCGGTCGGCGTCCGGTTTGGCGCGCTCGAGCGACAGGCGGTACAGGGTACGGGCCGAATTGAGGAACTTCGGCGCGGCGCTGGCGTAGTAAAAGTCGCGCTTGGTTTCGGCATCGCGCTGGGCCAGCAACTGCTCGACGGCGTCGATGTCGGCGCCAAATGCGGCCTTGCGGGCTGGGGTGGCGTTGACCCAGGCTTTCAGGGCGGCGTGTTCGGCCGTCTTGCGCGCCAGGAAATCGCTGTCGCCATAGCTGGTGAGCATGCCGCGGCGGTTTTTATAGTAATTGTTCACGTTTGCTACCTGGCCGGCGTACTTCAGCGTGGCAGCCGGGTCGCCCTTGGTTTCGCGCGCGATGATGTCCAGCGTTTCGCCCGAGTTTTTCACGAAGGCAGGGTAGTTCCAGTCGAACGTGAACGCCACTTCCGATGGCAGGCGGTGGCGGTTGGTGCGGCCGGGATAGCCCAGCGCCATGATGAAGTCGCCTTCCTTGACGCCTTCGCTGGCCACCTTGATGAAGTGTTTTGGTACGTAAGGAACGTTGTCCTTCGAGTAGTCGGCGGCCTTGCCATCTTTGCTGACGTAGGCACGGTAGAAACCATAGTCGCCGGTGTGGCGCGGCCACATCCAGTTGTCGGTGTCGCCACCGAATTTGCCGACGCCGGCGGCCGGCGCATGCACCAGGCGCACGTCGCGAATTTCGAGTTGCTTGATCAGGTAAAACTCCAGGCCACCATAGTAGCTGGCCACCGTGCAGCGGTAGCCGGCTTCTTTTTCACAGGCGGCGAGCAGGCGCTTTTGCGCTGCTTCGATGCCTTCGATGCGCGCTTTGCCCACCAGTTTCGCCACGTCAGGGGAGATGACCTGGTCCGACACATTTTTTACGTCGACCGTGACGAACACGCGGCTGCCTGGCGAGGCCGGCAATTCATCGGCCAGGGTTTTGGCCAGAAAACCGTTGGCCAGCAGGTCGCGCTCGGGCGTCGAGTTGACGGCCACGCTGTTGTAGACGCAGTGGTGGTTGGTAATGACCAGGCCTTGCGGCGAGACGAACGAGGCCGAGCAGCCGCCCAGGCTGACAATCGCGCCCATCGGGAAATCGGTCAATTTGGTGAGCGCTGCCGGGTCGAGCTTGAGTCCGGCGGCTTTGAGTTGCTTGGCTACTTGTGGCAGCTGCTGCGGCATCCACATGCCTTCGTCCGCGTGGGCGAAGCCTGAAAGGATGGCAAGCGAAAGGAGAGTCTTTTTCATGCGCATGGCCTGGTCTGGAGTGATCGAATTGTTTTAAGGGCGGCCCGAAAACCGCCCCCGAAAGTATCGTCACCACAACGCCGATAGTCAATTGTAATTTATGCGATTGATATCAAAGTTGGGTTCCGAACAGTGCGGCAGCTTCGCCCGCCAGTTTCTCCGTCCACGACCGTTTTTCCCACTGTGCCAGCGACATCGGCTTGGCTTTCGCCCAGTCGCTTTCGAACACGGCTTTCTGGGCGCGGGCAAAGTCCGGGTCCATCACGTTCAAATTCGCTTCATCGTTCAGGCTGAACGAGCGGTTGTCGAAATTGGTCGAGCCGACCGATACCAGCAGCGAATCGACCACCATGGCCTTGACGTGAAACATGGTTGGCTGGTATTCGGCAATGGCAATTCCGGCCTTCAATAAATCGCCCCAGCCTTCGCGCGACGCGATGCGCACGACGTCGGAATCGATGAATTTGCCGGGCGTGATGATGCGGATGTTGACACCGCGTCCTGCGGCGTCGACCAGCGCCTTGATGGTCAGGGCATCCGGCACGAAATACGCACTCGACAGGTCGATCGATCTGGTCGCGGCGGTGATCGCCATCAGGTACATCAGGTGCATGCTTTCGCTGCCGCCGGTGGGCGAGCTGCTGAACATTTGTGCGGGCATGCCATCGGTCACGGGCGCCAGGTGCGGAAAGTAGAGGGGCCCGTCGAGCACGGTGCCGGTCGACTTGGTCCAGTTGTCGGTGAACACCGCCTGGATCTGGCCAACTGCCGGACCTTCAACGCGGAAATGGCTGTCGCGCCAGTGGTGTTCATCTTCGCCGTTGCCGCGCCATTTGTCGGCGATGCCGACGCCGCCGGTGAAGCCGACCTTGCCGTCGACCACCAGCAGCTTGCGGTGGGTGCGGTTATTCAGGCGCGTCAATTTCCACCAGACTGGCTTGTGGTAACGCTGCACCTGCACGCCGGCCGCGCGCAACTCGTCCAGCGATTTGTTGTCCATTTTTAGGCTGCCGATGAAGTCCAGCATCAGGTGAACCTTGACGCCGGCGCGTGCGCGTTCCATCAGTGCGTCGGTGAATTCGCGGCCGATGGTTTCGGACCAGTAAATATAGGTTTCGAATGTGATGCTTTGCTTCGCAGCGCGGATCGCGCCCAGCATGGCCGGGAAAATCTGGTCGCCATTGACCAGCAGTTCGACCTTGTTGCCTTCGAGCATAGGCGGCCCCAGCAGCACACTGAGGGAACGGCGAAATTGTGGATCGCTGGCGCTGTACTGGTGCACCATCTGCGAATCGATTTTCTTTTCTTTGGGGGCGAAATTGAGTGCAACCAGCCCCACGACGAGCGTGACGATGGCGGTGTTAAATATATAGAACAGGGGCGAGCGGCGCATAGGCGAACATTCCAGGCAAAAAAAAGCCAACGCAGTGAAGGGCGTTGGCTTTTTGGGGTACGGCGAAAATAAATTAACGAGCGCGGCCGCGGCGCAGCAAGTTGACGATAGCTAACAAGATGACAGCGCCCAGGAACGACACCAGCAAAGACGACACGCTGAAGTCATCCGAGTTAATGGTGCCGCTACCGAACAGCGGCGAGAGCAACCAGCCACCCAGGAACGCACCGATGATGCCGACCACGACGTTCAAAATCATGCCCTGCTCGGCATCCGTTTTCATGACCATGCTTGCCAGCCAACCCAGGATGCCGCCTACAACGATCCAGATAATAAATAACATGGTAAATCCTCCGTAAGTGAAATGTACCCCAATAAACTCTGACGAATTTCTGTGGCCTTGTTGATAACTGTAGTGATGAGGGACGCCCGGGTCGGTGCGGCAACGAACCTTGGACGAGCAAATCCATTTCTGGTTCATTTGCGTGACGTTCGCACGAGAAGTGTTCTACTTGGAAACATTCGATGACGGTGCGTCAACGTACAGAAGAGTCGACAGCCAGCGCCTACTGTGGATACCTGATGACGGCATACAGCCGTCGTAACGCATGTCAAAACATCGAGACTTCACAAAGGATTAACGCTATGAGCAACTACGACACCAATCACCAGAATTCCCGCATGGTCACCGGCTTGTTCAACGATCGCGACAGCGCAGAGCGCGCCTATAACGCCATTTCTACGCGCGGCTACAGCCGTGACGATGTCACCCTGATGATGTCGGACGACACCCGCAAGACCCATTTTTCCGATACCGATTCCGAGCTGGGCTCGAAAGCGGCTGAAGGCGCCGGTGTCGGCGCTGGTATCGGCGGCACCATTGGCGCCGTGCTGGCGGGCATTGCTGCCGTCGGCACCACGCTGGTCCTGCCCGGCGTCGGCCTGGTCATCGCCGGTCCGATCGCCGCGGCGCTGGCTGGCGCTGGCGCCGGTGGCCTCACGGGCGGTCTGATCGGTGCACTGATTGGCGCCGGTATCCCGGAAGAGCGCGCAGCACACTATGAAGAGTCGCTCAAGAACGGCGGCATCCTGATGGGCGTGACGCCACGTTCGGAAGAAGATGCGACCCACATCGAGCGCTCGCTCACTGAAAACAATGGCCAGCACGTGATCGGTACGGGCCTGGGCGCCACTGCCGGCGCTTTGACCGGCGCGTCGATTGGTGCCGTGGCCGGCCCGGTGGGTATGGCGGCCGGTGCTGCCATCGGCGGCATCGCCGGTGGCCTGGCCGGCAAGGGCGCAGCCGAAGTCGTGAACCCGAAATCGGGTGACGATCTGGGCGAACATTACCTGGCCAAAGGCGTGGGCGCCGGCGGCGGCGCAGCAGCAGGCGCGGCGATTGGCGCGGTGGGCGGCCCGATCGGCATGGCTGCCGGCGCGGCTATTGGCGGCATCGCGGGCGGCATTGCCGGCCGGGGCGCAGGTGAAGTAGCGAACCCGCATGGTGCAGACCGGCTGGGCGAACACAACCTGGCTGAAGGCGTGGGCGCCAGCGGCGGCGCGGTTGCCGGTGCGGCAGTTGGCGCAGTCGGTGGCCCGATCGGCATGGCAGCTGGTGCGGCAATTGGCGCACTGGCCGGCGGCGCAGCCGGGCACGGCATTGCACGCGTGGTCAATCCACAAGCGGAGGATGCTTACTGGCGCGATGCGTACACCACGTCGTCGTACTACACCCCAGGTTACACCTACGACGATTACGCACCAGCCTACATGCTGGGTTACACCGGCGCCAGCAAATATCCAGGCAGCTACGATACGTCTGAGTCGTACCTGGCCAACGAGTGGGATACCGTCAAGGGCGAGTCGCGCCTGACGTGGCAGCAAGCCAGATCGGCTTCGCGCGCGGCCTGGGACAAGGTCGACCGCAAGATGTAATCCGCTTGCGCAATCGAAAAAGCCCCACGACCTCGCGGTCGTGGGGCTTTTTTAATGTAGGCTACTAATTAGTTTGCTTTGATCGCTTCGACTTCGATCAGCAACTTCACTTCCGGCAAGAACTTCGGCAAGCCGTAGCTGATGCCGAAATCGCCGCGGTTGAACATGCCGGTCACGTCCGCGCCGCAGGCTTCCTTCTTGAACATCGGGTGCTCGATGCACTTGAAGCGGTTGATCGTCAGGGTCAGTGGCTTGGTCACGCCGTGCAGCGTGAAGTCGCCTTCGGCCGTGGCTGGCACGTCGCCGTTGAACGTGATTTTTTTCGATTTGAAGGTCGCGGTTGGGAATTTGGCGACGTCGAACATGTCAGCGCCCTTGGCGTGATCGTTCAGCTTGGCATTGCCGAAATCGAGGGTCGACGTATCGACGGTGATGTCCACTTCGCCGGTTTTGGCGGCGCGGTCGAGCGTGATGGTGCCGCTGGTTTTGAGGAATTTACCGCGCAGGATCGACAGGCCGCCCATGTGGTCGGCCTCGAAGCTTGGATAGGTGTGGTTCGGCTCGATGTTGTAGGTCACTGGCGCAGCAGAAGCAAACGATGCGCTGGCTGCGGCGATCAGGGCCAGGCTCAATTTTTTCAATGTCATCTTGTTTTCCCTCGTGGTGGTAGTGAAATGAGAAGGTAGCACGAAATAGCGATATTAAATCGTCGCCGCCAGCTTCGCCGCCAGCCCGATGTAGTTGGCCGGCGTCATCGCCAACAGCAAATCCTTGGCATCTTGCGGAATGGCCAGCGTCAGGATGAATTCGCGCAGGGCGTCTTTCGAAATGCCCTTGCCGCGCGTGAGTTCCTTCAACTGTTCATATGGGTTGGCGATGCCATACCGGCGCATCACGGTTTGTACCGGCTCGGCCAGCACTTCCCAGTTCGCATCGAGGTCCTGGGCCAGGCGCGCCGCATTCACTTCCAGCTTGTTCAGGCCGCGCAGGCAGCTGTCATACGCCAGCAGCGTGTAGCCGAAACCGACGCCGATGTTGCGCAGCACGGTCGAATCGGTCAGGTCGCGCTGCATGCGCGATACCGGCAATTTTTCCGCCATGTGCTTCAGGATTGCATTGGCCATGCCCAGATTGCCTTCGGAGTTTTCGAAGTCGATCGGGTTGACTTTATGCGGCATGGTCGACGAGCCGATTTCGCCGGCTTTCAGGCGCTGCTTGAAATAACCGAGCGAAACATAGGTCCAGATATCGCGGTTCAGGTCGAGCAAAATGGTATTTGCGCGGGCAAAGGCGTCGAACAGCTCGGCCATGTAGTCGTGCGGCTCGATCTGAATGGTGTACGGATTGAACACCAGGCCCAGGCGATCTTCGATGACGGCTTTGGAAAACGCCGCCCAGTCGACATCCGGATACGCCGACAGGTGGGCGTTGTAATTGCCGACCGCGCCATTCATTTTGGCGAGCATCTCGACCGCTTCGATGCGGCCGGCCGCGCGCTGCAGGCGCGCCACGACGTTGGCGAATTCCTTGCCGAGCGTGGTCGGGCTGGCGGTCTGGCCGTGCGTGCGCGAGAGCATCGGCAGGTCGGCGTTGGTATGGGCAATCTCGGTCAGCTTGGCGATGACGGCATACAGCGTCGGCAGCATGACGGTGTCGCGCGCGGCTTTGAGCATCATGCCGTGGGAGGTGTTGTTGATGTCTTCCGAGGTGCAGCCGAAGTGAATGAATTCGCTGGCGGCCACCAGCTCCGGCACGTCCTTGACCTGCTCCTTGAGCCAGTACTCGACCGCTTTCACGTCGTGGTTCGTGACCGCTTCGATTTCCTTGATGCGGGCAGCGTCAAGCGCCGTGAAGTCGTTCGCCATGCGCTCGAGGTAAGCATTCGCTTCGGCGGAGAATGGCTTGATCTCCGGCAGGCCCGCTTCCGACAGCGCCTGCAGCCAGGAAATTTCGACTTTCACGCGGTGGTGCATGAAGCCCGCTTCGGACAGGATAGGACGCAGCTTGTCGGTTTTGGACGCATAGCGGCCGTCCAGTGGGGACAGGGCCGACAGGGTAAAGGAGGGGGCGGTGGCGGTCATGGCGGGGCGCTTGGTGAAAAGACGCGATTTTACCACCCCCGCCAAGTGTTGCAGCGCCGGCATATAGCTGTCGCATACAGCGCCCGGGGGCCGACTTTCGCCGCAGACCCGATGATATACTGGCATCCAATCCTGCCACCTGAGCGCTTATGAAACTGATCGGTTCCCTGACAAGCCCCTTTGTCCGCAAAGTGCGGATCGTGATGGCTGAAAAAAAGCTCGATTATGTCTTCGAGCTCGACAATGTCTGGGGCGCTGACAGCAAGGTCGGCCTGGCCAACCCGCTGGGCCAGGTGCCGTGCCTGGTGATGGAAGACGGCGGCGTGATGTACGACTCGCGCGTCATTGCCGAGTATCTCGACACGCTCACGCCGGTCTGCAAACTGTTTCCCCCGAACAGCCGCGACCGCGCCGCCGTGAAGGTCTGGGAAGCGCTGGCCGACGGCGTGCTCGATGCCGCCGTACTGGTGCGACTGGAAACAACCCTGCGCCCGCCAGAACAGCAAAGCGCGCCCTGGATCGCGCGCCAGCTGGGCAAGGTGCACGCGGGTCTGGGGGTGATGGCCGCCGATCTCGGCGAGCAGCCGTTCTGCATGGGCATCCACTACACGCTGGCCGACGTTGCCGTGGGCGGCGCGCTGGGATGGCTGGCGTTCCGCTTCCCCGACATCGACTGGCGCAGCGATTACCCGAACCTGGCGCGCCTGTCCGATAAATTGTCCGAACGCGCCTCGTTCAAGGACACCGTTCCGCGCGAGGCATGATGCGCACCACCGTCATCATCGGTGAAGCCCTGGTCGACGACTTCGGCACCGAGCAAATCGTCGGCGGCGCACCGTTCAACGTCGCACGCAACCTTGCCGCCTTCATGGCGCCGCAGCTGATGGTCACGCGCATCGGCGACGACCGCAACGGCGCCGTGGTACGCGCCGAATTCGAGCGTTTTGCGATGTCGAGCGCCGGCTTGCAGCAGGACGCGATGGAAGAAACCGGCCGCGTCGTGGTCGAGCGCGCGCCCGGCGGGCACCGTTTTGTGATTGTGCCGAATCAGGCCTACGACTTCATTGCCACGCCCGAGGCGCTGGCGGCGGTGGCGGCGGTCGAGGTGGGCGCCGTGTATTTCGGCACGCTGGCACAGCGCTCGGAACGTTCGCGCGCGACGCTGTTTGCCGTGCTCGAGGCGACCGACGCCACCCGCTATCTCGATCTGAATTTGCGCGGCAACCAGGTCGACGAGCAGTGCGTGACCCGGTCGCTGCGTGCGGCCAACATCGTCAAGGTCAACGAGGAAGAGTTGCAGGCCTTGTTCCAGTGGTATTTCCAGATCAAGCCGACCGACCCGGCGCTCACCGCCGATGAAGTACGGGCCTCGTGCCGCGCGCTGATGCAGATGTTCGCGCTGGACGCGCTGATCGTCACGCTGGGTCACCGCGGCTCGGTGTATTTCGGCCGCGACCTGGAACAACCCATTGTGCACCGCGACAATCCGGCGCCGCCGTTCGTCATCGACACGGTCGGCGCGGGCGATGCGTTCTCGGCCATCTTCCTGCTGGGCCGCATGCGTGGCTGGCCGCTGGAAACGACGCTCGCGCGCGCGAACGAATTCGCCGGTGCGATCTGTGCGATTCCGGGTGCGATTCCGCAGGATATGGGGTTTTACGACAAGTGGATGACGCGCTGGCGTTGAGCACGCACCGCTACAGCCGTCACCCCCGCGAAGGCGGGGGCCCATACTGACTATTCGACTTCGGAACCTCAGCATAGGCTCCGGCTTTCGCCGGAGTGACGGTTTCTAAGGCCGGTAGTTACGTTTCCAGCTGGCTCTGCAGGTAGTTCTGGATACCGATCTTGGTGATGATGTCGAGCTGCGTTTCCAGCCAGTCGATATGCTCTTCGGTGTCTTCCAGGATCATCAGGAACAGGTCGCGCGAGACGTAATCGGCCGCGATTTCCGAGGCGGCGATGCCTTCCTTGACGGTCACTTGCGCGGCGCGTTCCAGTTTCAGGTCGCATTCCAGCATTTCCTGGGTCGATTCACCGATCAGCAGCTTGTGCAGCGCTTGCAGGTTCGGCAAGCCGTCGAGCATCAGGATGCGGTCGATCAGCTTGTCGGCGTGCTTCATTTCCCCAATGGATTCTTCGTATTCCTTCTTGCCCAGCTTGGCGAAGCCCCAGTGCTGGTACATCCGGGCATGCAGAAAATACTGGTTGACTGCAGTCAGCTCGTTGGTCAACTGCGCGTTGAGCAAACGGATGATGTTTGGATCGCCTTTCATGACTTGCCTTGTTCTGTGTTTGGGGATAGGCCCATGATAACAAAATGGGTGCGGCGAATGGGAGGAATTGTCCGATCCGCCGTAAGATGACGCTTCATCCATCTCATCCGGACCCAACATGAAAAAACTGCTCATCATTGCATCGCTGGCCCTGTCTGCCAGTGCATCGGCTGCGGCCGCCACGGTCCAGGTCAAAATCGACGGTGTGCGCAACGACAAGGGCGTCGTGCAAGTGGCCTTGTGCGACGAAGCGACTTATCCGAAAGATTGTCGCCTGACCGCTTCCGCGCCTGCCAAAACCGGTTCAGTGACCGTCGACGTGCCCAACGTGCCTGCCGGAACCTGGGCCGCCTTGGCCTACCACGACGAAAACAGCGATAAAAAGCTCGATACGAACTTCGTCGGCATACCCAAGGAGGGTTACGGCTTTTCGAATGGCGCCAAGGGCACGTTCGGGCCGCCCAAGTTCAAGGACACCGCCATCACGGTGGGTGAGGGCGCAAGTACGGCCACGATCACGTTGAAATATTAATTAGTGAGGAATGCAGTGCGGCGCGAGAATTCGCGCCGACCGGTAACTTGCAGAGGATTGTTACGCAGCCTGGCGTTGGAAGCGCAGTTCGGTAGCGTTGAGAGTGCTCAAGTGCTCGTCGAGCACTTCACGGGCGTAGTCGATGCACTTGCCGCAGCAGGTGCCGACGCCCAATTGTTCATGCAGTTCCGCCATGGACGAGATGCCAAGCTCCACTGCCTGGCGGATTTCGCGGTCGGAGATGTTGTTGCAGACGCAGACGATCATCGTATTTCCTTGCCATTCAATCACTATGAGTGAGAATCATTCTCATTACGTTTCGTATTGTGCCTCCACTTTTGACGCTTTGCAAGCGGTTTACGCGCCGTACGGCAGGTCAGCATTGGGCGCGTTTGCGCGATGCCAAAAACGCAAATAGAAATTATTCGCATTTAGGTTTATGATGTGTCATCCGTGTCCCAACAGTGCTCCACTGTTCAAGAAGACTCTATGACTTTAGCTCCTACCCTCACCACGCTCGACGCCCTGCCTGCCGGGAAAAGCGCCACCGTGATCCACCTGGCGCCAGCCGCGCCCAACGGCCAAGGCGCCGATGTGTCGCGCCGCCTGATGGAACTGGGCTTTGTTCCCGGCGAACGCATTCGCGTGCTCAAGCGCGGCGTGCCGGGCGGTGAACCGATTGCCGTGAAGGTGGGCCAGTCCACCTTCGCACTGCGCCGCTTCGAAGCGGCCCTCATCTCCATCAAACCGGAATAACATGGGCGCAGCGGAATATGTACAAGCGGCGGTGACGCCGCTGGTGGCGCTTCTGGGTAACCCGAACTGCGGCAAGACAGCCTTATTCAACCGTCTCACCGGTTCGCGCCAGAAGGTGGCCAACTACGCGGGCGTGACCATCGAACGCAAAGAGGGCGCGTTCACGTCGCCTGCCGGGCAGCATTTCCGCGTGCTCGATTTGCCGGGCGCCTACAGCCTGTCGGCCCATACGCCCGACGAAGCCATCACCCGTGACGTCGTCGCCGGCCTGCGCGCCGGGGAAGCACCGCCGAATGCGGTGGTCTGTGTCGTCAATGCCACCAATTTGCGCCTGAATTTGCGCCTGGTGCTGGAAATTCAGCGCCTCGGCCTGCCGATGATCCTGGCGCTGAACATGGTCGACGTCGCCAAAAAACGCGGCATCGTGATCGACACCGTGCGCATGGCGCAGGAGCTCGGCATGCCGGTGGTAGAAACCATCGCGGTGCAGGCCGGCGGCGAGAAGGAACTGCTGCGCGTGCTCGACCAGATGCCGTTCGGCGACGTCACCACGCCGTTTCCCCTGTCCGTGATCGACGCCGTCTCGGTCGAAGAAACCCAGCGCGAAGTGCGCCGCATCCTCGACGTCTGCACCAGCCATGAATCCGATACCGGCAACCTGACCGAGCAGATCGACCATGTCGTGCTGCACCCGGTGGCCGGTCCCCTGATCCTGGCCGCCATCATGTTCCTGATTTTCCAGGCCGTGTTCAGCTGGGCCGCCGCACCGATGGAGATGATCAAATCCGGCGTCGAAGCGGTCGGCGCCTGGATCGGCACCGGCTTGTCCGACGGTCCCCTGCGCAGCCTGCTGGTGGAAGGCATCATGGGCGGCGTCGGTAGCGTGCTGGTGTTCCTGCCGCAGATTTTGATTCTGTTCTTTTTTATTTTGGTCCTGGAAGACTGCGGCTACCTGCCGCGCGCCGCCTTTTTGCTCGACCGCCTGATGGGCCGCGTGGGTCTGTCGGGGCGCGCGTTCATTCCGCTGTTGTCCAGCTTTGCCTGCGCCATTCCTGGCGTGATGGCCGCACGCACCATCCAGAACCCGCGCGATCGCCTGATCACCATCATGATCGCGCCGCTGATGACGTGTTCGGCGCGCCTGCCGGTGTACGCGCTGATCATCGCCGCCTTCATCCCGGACCGCGAAGTCGGCATCTTCAATTTGCAGGGCCTGGTGCTGTTCATCCTGTACGCGGCCGGCATCCTGTCGGCCATGGCGGTGGCGTGGGTGTTCCAGCGCTTCATGGGTTCGCACGGGCAGCAGCCGCTGATGCTCGAGCTGCCAAGTTATCACTGGCCGCACCTGCGCAACCTCGCGCTGGGCCTGTGGGAACGCGCGCGCATCTTCATGACGCGGGTCGGCACCACCATCCTGGTGCTGATGATCCTGGTCTGGTTTTTGTCCAGCTTCCCCGGTGCACCGGAAGGCGCGACCCAGCCGCCGATTTATTACAGCGTGGCCGGCATGATCGGGCGCGGCCTGTCCGTCATTTTCGAGCCGATCGGGTTCGGCTGGCAGATCTGCATCGCGCTGGTGCCCGGCATGGCGGCGCGCGAAGTGGCCGTGGGCGCGCTCGGCACAGTGTACGCGCTGTCGGCCAGCGGCTCGGACGTGGCCCAGTCGCTCACGCCCCTGATCGCCAAATCGTGGTCGATCGCCACGGCGCTGTCGCTGCTGGCCTGGTATGTGTTCGCGCCGCAGTGCCTGTCCACGCTGTCGGTCGTCAAGCGCGAAACCGGCAGCATGCGCTATCCGCTGATCATGGCCGCCTACATGTTCGCGCTGGCCTACGTCGCCTCGTTCATCACCTATCGCGTCGCGCTGGCGACGCTCGGAGGCTGATATGCAGAACCTGGTCGTGGCAGTCATCGTGGCGATTGCGCTGGTGGTCGCGGCGGCCAGTTACCTGCCGCGCGCCTGGCGCGAGCAGATCGTCTATTACCTCAGCCAGCGTGGCCTCAGTCAAACCCGCCTGGCGAAGTTCTTCAAGACCGAGGCCAGTTGCGCCAGCGGCTGCGGCAGTTGCGGCAGCGGCGAAGGCGGCTGCGCAGCGCCGGCGCTGAACCTGGACGACGACGCGCCTGCCAATGGGCGGCGCGTCATCAAGATTCACTCCCATCCCCGGCCCTAGTGCTGCTAAGCTAGCGCAACTTATTACTATCGCTTGCGCACATGATCATCGTCCACCACCTGAATAACTCGCGCTCCCAGCGCATCCTCTGGCTGCTCGAAGAACTGGGGCTGGACTACGACATCAAGAAATACCAGCGCGACCCGAAGACCATGCTGGCGCCGCCTGAATTGAAGGCAGTGCACCCGCTGGGCAAATCGCCTGTCATTTCCGACGACGACAACGTGGTGGCCGAATCCGGCGCCATCGTCGAGTACCTGGTCGAGCGCTATGGCCAGGGCGCACTGGTACCGGCTGCCGGCACGCCCGACAAGTTGCGCTACACCCACATGCTGCACTACGCCGAAGGCACGGGGATGCCGCCGCTGCTGATGAAGCTGGTGTTCGACCGTATTGAAACAGAGCGCATGCCGTTCTTCGTCAAGCCGATCGCCAAGGCCATCGCGGCCAAGGTCAAACAGATGTTCATCATGCCGAACATCGAGAACAACCTGCGCTTCCTCGAAGCCGAGCTGCACAAATCGAGCTGGTTCGCCGGCGAGGCTTTCACCGCCGCCGACGTCCAGATCAGCTTTGTGCTGGAAGCGGCCGCTGCGCGTGGAGGGCTCGATGCGCGCTATCCGAAGCTGATGGCATGGCTGGAACGCATCCACGCGCGCCCGGCCTACCAGCGCGCCCTCGCGCGCGGCGGCAAATACGATTTTGTAAAATAGGGGTTTTGCTACCGCATTGACGTTATGGCCAAACTGCTCGCCATTGACGGCCTGAACATCGTCAGGCGCGTCTACGAAGCCAGCCCCGAGCCGGATTCACCCATCAAGGCTGCCACGGCCCTGCGCCACGCGCTGTCGTCGTTTCGCACCGTGCTCGACACCCACCAGCCGACCCACGTGCTGGCTGCGTTCGACTACGGCGGCACCACCTGGCGCCATGCCTTGTATCCGCGCTACCGCGAGCACCGCGCGCCGATGCCGGCCGACCTGCGCGCCGCGCTGCCGGAGTTCCAGCAGCGCCTGACGGCCGCCGGCATGCATCCGCTCTGTATCGCCGAGGTGGAAGCGGACGATGTGATCGGCACCGGCGTGCTGCGCTGGCTGGCCGAGGGTCGCGGCGAAGCCATCGTCGCCACCACCGACAAGGATTTGCACGGGCTGGTGGCGCACGGCGCGCTGGTGTGGGACCACTTCAAGAACGAGTGGCACGACGACGCCTGGGTGCGCAACCGTTTCGGGGTCGCGCCCGAGGCTATCGTAGACTTGCTGGCGCTGATGGGCGACGCCACCGATGGCGTGCCGGGCGTCTCGAAAGTCGGCATGAAGACGGCGGCGCGCCTGCTCAATGCGTACGGCGACCTCGATGCCGTCATGGCCGGCGCCGGCATTTTGAAAACGCCGCTGGGCGAGCGCTTGCGCGCCGAGCGCGACATCCTGTATCTGTCGCGCCAGCTGGTCGAACTGAAAACAGACGTGCGCCTCGGCGTCACGTGGAATATGCTGGCCTACAGCCACACATAAAAAGCCGGGACCAGTACCCGGAAGGAGAAACGGCATGCTCAAAGCACTCATCATCGACGCCAGCGGGGTTGCCCGTGGTTTATTGAATACCGTTCTGACCGAAGGCGGGTACGAGGTCGTCGGTTCGACCCATACGATGGCGCAGGGCATTGCGCTGGCCATGAAACACCGGCCGCAAATTATCTGCATTGCGCGTGAAAACATCGAAGATGGCAGCGGCGTGATGGAAGAATTGCGCGCCAAGCTGCCCAAGTCGCTTATTTTCATGGTGTCGGGTGCGATCGACGCGGCCACCATCCAGAGCTCGCTGGCGCTGGGCGTCAACGGCTTCATCGTGAAACCGTTCAAACATGATGCGGTCCTGAAAACCATCCGTACGGCGGTACTCGCGCTCATCCGCAAGCAACAGGAAGCTACAGGTGATCAATAATCGCCGGTGCGCTGTCCCAGTTGTCGTTCTTGCCATCGATCCAGGTGACCGGTGCCGCCGCTAGTTCCGCGGGGGTTGTGTCATCCAGGCAAGGTAGATTCACCGCATAAAACGCGCCCCAGCGCGGCGAGCTGCCGGTGCCGAACGGATGCACGCCGCAGTGGCGGCAAAAAAAGTGGTGGTCGCGCCGGGTGTGAAACTGGTAGTCGGACAGCGCCTCTTCACCTGCCAGCAGGCGGAACGCTGACGGCGCGACAATCGCGGGCCAGAAGCGCAGCTTGGCGCAGATCGAGCAGTTGCAGCGCAGCGAGCCCTGCGCCAGATCGATTTCGGCCGCGAAACGCACCGCGCCGCAGTGGCAACTTCCCTGGTAGCTTTTCAACACATCTGGCTCCTGGCGCGCTGATCTTGCCGTTTCATACCTATAACTGTTGCGCGGAAATTTAAAATTCCGGCAAATACAGTAATTTTTGGGCGTTTTCGTTCGGAAAATAATACACTATCAGTTCCGCATCCTGAATAGTGGCCTGGACGACTGCGCATGCCGAATCAACGAAAAGATCATCTGACCGCCCAGAAAGTAGAGGTGGCGCTGGTATTCCAGCAAATGCTCAGTACTGCTGAAGCGCTGGCTTACCTGGCCCAGACCGGGGTGCCGGTGCTGGTGATCGAGCGTGTGCTGTTTCAGCCGGCATCGCGGCGCAACTACGCCACCGGCCAGCGCGGCCCATTCGTTCACCAGGGCAACATAACGAGTTAAATCGCGGTGTGACCGTCGATGATGCCGCCGCCCAGGCAGACGTCGCCGTCGTACAGCACAGCCGACTGGCCCGGCGTGACGGCCCACTGCGGGTCGGTGAAATCGAGCGTGAACCGATCCGGGCCCTGCGTCAGGATGCGGCAGTCGACGTCGGCCTGGCGGTAGCGGGTCTTGGCCGACAAGCTGCCACCGTCTGGTGCCACGCCCGCGATCCAGTTGGCCTGGCCCGCTTCGAGTTGACTCGACAGCAGCCACGGATGGTCGTGGCCCTGCACGATATACAAGGTGTTGTTCTCGATGTCCTTGCGCGCCACGAACCACGGTTCGCTGGTGCCGTCCGCATTCCGGTGCGCCTTCAGGCCGCCGATGCCGATGCCCTTCCTTTGCCCCAGCGTATAGAACGACAGGCCCACGTGCTCGCCGACGATGCTGCCGTCGTCCAGCCTGATCGGGCCGGGTTTATAGGACAGATACTGGTTCAGGAAGTCGCGGAACGGGCGCTCGCCGATAAAACAGATGCCGGTCGAATCCTTCTTGGCGGCGTTCGGCAGCAGCAGCTTTTCAGCGATCTTGCGCACTTCCGTTTTCGGGATCTCGCCCAGTGGAAATAAAGTTTTGGACAGCTGCGCCTGATTCAGGCGGTGCAGGAAATAGCTTTGGTCCTTGGTCGCGTCGAACGCTTTGAGAAGCTGAAAGCTGCCCTGGTGCTCACGCACGCGCGCGTAGTGGCCGGTGGCGATCAAATCCGCGCCCAGGTGCATGGCGTGGTCGAGAAAGGCCTTGAACTTGATTTCTGCGTTGCACAGCACGTCCGGATTGGGCGTGCGGCCGGCCTGGTATTCGCGCAGGAAGTCGGCGAACACGCGGTCCTTGTACTCCGCGGCGAAGTTCACCGCTTCGATATCGACGCCGACGACATCGGCCACGCTGGCCGCGTCGATCCAGTCCTGGCGCGTCGAGCAATATTCGGAATCGTCGTCGTCTTCCCAGTTTTTCATGAACAGGCCGACCACCTCGTAGCCTTGCTCCTTGAGCATCCAGGCCGCGACCGACGAATCGACCCCGCCGGACATGCCGATTACAACTTTTTTCTTTGCCATCAAATGCCGCCCGCGAAAACAGAAGGGTGGGTGTACAGGAGTGCGAGTTCGGTGCGTTTGCCGGCCAGGTAATCGTCCACGCACTGCAGCACGATCGGGCTGCGGTGGCGCTCCTGGCAAGCCGCCATCTCGTCGCGCGTCATCCACAGCACGCGCAGGATGCCGTCGTCGAGCGGCTGGTCGAATTCGACGCCGGCGTCGCCGCAAAACGTAAAACGCAGGTAGGTGACGTCCTTGCTGCGCGACCTGGAATAGTAGCGCGACATATACATGCCGACCAGCGCGGTCGGAATGAACTCGTGCGCCGCTTCTTCGTTGACCTCGCGCACCACCGCCTGCTCCAGCGATTCGTTTTCGTCCAGGTGCCCGGCCGGCTGGTTCAGCCTGATGCCTTCGCTGGTTTCTTCTTCGATCAGCAGGAAGCGCCCATCGCGTTCAATGATGGCCGCGACGGTGACGGATGGTTTCCAGGTAAGGGGCATGAGGTCCTCGAAAATTGAGCCGACATTCTACCTTGGCCGGTCATCCGTTGCTTTAACACCTGCTGTTCCGATACAACAATCGACTGGATGTCTTTGATTTGACACAAAATTCTGAAAATTCCATGCGGAATGAATCATGTCGCACTGAATTGGCGCATTTGCACCACGAAATGTGGCCGGTTACATCGGCGGCCAGGTTCCGTGATAGATTCTGGACAGATTAATAATATCGGGAGGCGTTGATGAGAATTGGGATTCCGGCGGAAACCAGGCCTGGCGAAACGCGCGTCGCGGCCACGCCCGAAACAGTGAAAAAGCTTGCAGTGCGCCACCAGGTGCTGGTGCAGGCAGGCGCCGGCGTGCCGGCCTCGATCACCGACGCGCAGTTTACGGCGGCCGGGGCGACCATCGTGGATGCTGCGACCGCGCTGGGCGCCGAACTGGTGCTGAAGGTGCGCGCGCCGAATGACGCCGAACGGGCGCAGATGCAGCGCGGCGCCACCCTGGTCGGCATGCTCAATCCGTTCGACGCGGCCAACAACGCCGCCATGGCGCAGGCGGGCCTGGCCGCGTTTGCACTGGAAGCGGCGCCGCGTATCACGCGCGCGCAGTCGATGGACGTGCTGTCGTCGCAGGCGAACATCGCCGGCTACAAGGCCGTGCTGCTGGCCGCGAATACCTACGGCCGCTTCATGCCGATGCTGATGACGGCGGCCGGCACCGTGAAAGCGGCGCGCGTGCTGATCATGGGCGTCGGCGTGGCGGGATTGCAGGCCATTGCGACGGCAAAACGACTCGGCGCCGTCATCGAGGCATCCGACGTGCGCCCGCCGGTGAAGGAACAGGTCGAGTCACTCGGCGCCAAATTCATCGATGTGCCGTACGAGACCGACGAAGAGCGCGAGATCGCCAAAGGCAGCGGCGGCTACGCACGCGCCATGCCGGCCGACTGGATGCGCAGGCAGGCGGCGCTGGTGCACGAGCGCGCCAAACTGGCCGACATCATCATCACCACCGCCCTGATTCCCGGGCGCGCCGCACCGGTGCTCATTTCCGAAGACACGGTCAAGGCGATGAAGCCGGGCTCGGTGATCGTCGACATGGCGGTCGAGCAGGGCGGCAATTGTCCGCTGTCGGAGCTGGATAAAACGGTCGTTAAATACGGCGTGTACATTATCGGCGAGGCGAACCTGGCGACGCTGGTGCCGGCCGATGCATCGGCGCTGTATGCGAGGAATGTGCTCGATTTTCTCAAGCTCCTGCTCGACAAGGAAGGCAAAGAGGGCGTCGACATCGAGCGCGAAGACGAGATCATCAAGGCCACGCTCGTTTGTTTGGATGGCGCCCTGCTGCGCACTTAAGGAGACACCATGGAAATCAGTCACACCATCATCAATCTGATCATTTTTGTGCTGGCGATCTACGTCGGCTACCACGTGGTCTGGACCGTCACGCCGGCGCTGCACACGCCGCTGATGGCGGTCACGAATGCCATCTCGGCGATCATCATCGTCGGCGCCATGCTGGCGGCCGGCCTGACCGAAGGGGTCGTGGGCCAGGTGGCCGGCACGCTCGCCGTCGCGCTGGCGGCGGTGAATGTGTTCGGCGGCTTTCTCGTCACGCAGCGCATGCTGGAAATGTTCAAGAAAAAGGAGCCGAAGAAGGCCAAGCCAGTCGTCGCCGTGAAGGAGAACCAGGCATGAATTTCATCAGCATGAATCTGGTGACGATGATGTACCTGATCGCCTCGGTGTGCTTCATCCAGGCCTTGAAGGGACTTTCGTCGCCGTCGAACGCGCGCATGGGCAACACCTTCGGCATGGCCGGGATGGCCATTGCCGCCGTCACCACCGTGGCGCTGATTTTTAAATTGCGCGAACAAATGACCAGCACCACCGGCATGGGTTTGCCGCTGGTCGTGCTGGGCGTGGTGGTCGGCGGCGCGATTGGCGCCTTTGCGGCGAAAAAGGTCGAGATGACCAAGATGCCGGAACTGGTCGCGGCCATGCACTCGCTCATTGGACTGGCCGCCGTCTGTATCGCCATTGCCGCCGTCTCGGAGCCATGGGCCTTCAATATCGCCACGCGCGAGACCGCGCTGCCGTTCGGGAACCGGCTGGAACTGTTCATCGGCACCTTTGTCGGCGCGGTGACGTTTTCCGGCTCGGTGATCGCCTTCGGCAAGCTGTCGGGCAAATACAAATTCCGGCTGTTCCAGGGCGCGCCGGTCAGCTTTCCGGGCCAGCACCTGGTCAACCTCGCTGTCGCCATCGCCATTGTCGCGCTGGGCCTGGTGTTCTGCTTTGCCGACGGCGTGGCGCCCGCCTGGACGCCCTTCATCATCATGACAGCGCTGGCGTTCGTGCTGGGCATGCTGATCATCATCCCGATCGGCGGCGCCGACATGCCGGTGGTCGTCTCCATGCTCAACAGTTATTCCGGCTGGGCCGCTGCCGGCATCGGCTTCTCGCTGAATAACTCGATGCTGATCATCGCCGGCTCGCTGGTGGGGTCTTCCGGCGCGATCCTCTCGTACATCATGTGCAAGGCGATGAACCGGTCGTTCTTCAATGTGCTGCTGGGCGGCTTCGGCGGCGAAGCGGCGTCTGCCGACACTGGCGGCGCAAAGGAACAGCGGCCGGTGAAATCGGGCTCCGCGGAAGACGCGGCGTTTATTTTGTCGAACGCGGAGTCGGTCATCATCGTGCCCGGCTACGGGCTGGCGGTGGCGCGCGCGCAGCACTCGGTCAAGGAACTGGCCCAGAAACTCACCGAGCGCGGCGTCCACGTGCGCTACGCCATTCACCCCGTTGCGGGGCGCATGCCTGGCCACATGAACGTGCTGCTGGCCGAAGCCGAGGTGCCCTACGACCAGGTGGTGGAGATGGAAGACATCAACGGCGAATTCGGGCAGACCGATGTGGTGCTGGTGCTGGGCGCGAACGACGTCGTCAACCCTGCCGCCAAGGATCCGAAGTCGTCGATTGCGGGGATGCCGATTCTGGAGGCGTACAAGGCGAAAAGCATCATCGTGAATAAACGCTCGATGGCGTCAGGGTATGCGGGGCTGGATAACGACCTGTTTTATCAGCCGAACACGATGATGGTGTTTGGGGATGCGAAGAAGGTGATTGAGGCGATGGTGAAGGCGGTGGAGTAAATCCGTTTAATTGTTGCACCAAAAACCGTCATACCGGCGAAAGCCGGTACCCATAGTGAGCATCAAGTATCGTTGACGGCAGTGATGCTGCAAACGCAGTATGGGCCCGGTTTTTCAACGGGGTGACGGTTCTCAGGCCGGTGGTGACTAGCGCCGCCCGAACATCATCACGCTGCCCAATGCCTTGCGCGCCGGGCCAACCGCGTCTAGCGCGCCGAGCGACAAACCGAGCAGCGACTGCAACGGCCCGGTCCCGGCAAACACCCGCGCCATCGTATCGGTCAGGCCAACCGTCAGCCTGCGATCGTTCGAGCGCGCCGCGCCGAAGCGCGCAATGCCGTCAACCAGATCGCCCTGCGCCAGCAAGCGTGCCAGCACGGCCGCGTCGCGTAAACCCAGGTTCAGGCCTTGCCCGGCCACCGGATGGAGCGTCTGCGCCGCATTCCCGATCGCGACGGTGCGCGCCGTCGAACGGGCATCCGTCGTCAAGCCGAGCGGGTAGGAGGTGCGCTTCGACGTCTTCGTGAAACTGCCGACCCGATCGCCGAAGGCCTGCCCCAGCGCGGCCAGGAACGCAGCATCGTCCAGCGCCAGTAGCGCAGTCGCGCGGTCAGGCTTCACGCACCACACCAAAGCGTATTGGTGGCCGTCAGCGCCGGCCTGCGGCAGCAGCGCCAGCGGACCCTCTTGCGTAAAGCGTTCGAACGCCCGATGCGGCAGGGCGCGGCTGGCGGAAACGCGCGCAATCACGCCAGTCTGGCCGTAGTCGCGGCTGTGCGCCTTGTCGCCCTGCGCGCCGAACACGCCGCCTTCGGCCTGCACCGCGACCGCAGCGCGCACAGTGGCGCCGTGTTCCAGCCGCAGCGTCACGCCATCGGCGTCTTCATCGATGCCGGCCACTTTCGCCGGGCGCATGACGTCGATCCCGGCCCGCACGCAGGCCTGCGCCAGCGCGGCGACCACGTCACCGTAACGCGCCACATAACCGAGGGCGTCGACATCGTGCTCGCTGCGATTCATCAGGCTGCGCCCGAAGTGACCCGCGCGCGAGACGTGAATTTCGTGAATGGCGGTGCCTGGCAGCGGCCACACGTCGACGTCGTCCAGCAACTGGCGGCTGCCCCACGACAGCGCCACCGAGCGCGGGTCGGCCACGCTTTGTTCAACCGAACGCGCGTCCAGCAGGGCGATGTCGGTGACACCGCGCCGCGCCAGCAACAGCGCCAGCAGCATGCCCACCGGGCCGGCGCCGCAGATGGCAACCTGGTATGTCTTCATGCCTGCACCATCATCGTTTCTATCTCGTCGATCGTCTTCGGCGCCGCGCCGGACAGAATGCGCGCGCCAGCGTCATGCACGATCACGTCGTCTTCGATGCGGATACCGATGTTCCAGAATTGTTCCGGCACCCCTGCGCCGGGCCGCACATAGATGCCCGGTTCGACCGTCAGCGCCATGCCGCTGGCGAGTTTGCGCGACGGCTTGCCTTCGCGCGCCACGTCGCGGTACAAGCCGGCGTCGTGCACGTCCAGCCCGAGAAAGTGGCCGGTGCCGTGCATGTAGAAGGCTTGATAGGCGCGCGCGCCGATTGCGTCTTCCACGCTGCCGACCTGGTCGCGCGCCAGCAGGCCCAGGTCCAGCATGCCGGCCGTGAGCACGCGCACGGCCGCGTCGTGGATGCCGCTGTACGGCAGGCCCGGGACCACGGCCGCCAGCGCAGCCGCTTGCGCAGCGAGCACCAGTTCGTACAGCTGGCGCTGGGGCGCGCTGAACACGCCGTTGACGGGGAAGGTGCGGGTGATATCGGACGCGTAGCTGTCCAGCTCGCAGCCGGCGTCGATCAGCACCAGGTCGCCGTCCTGCGCCTGCGCGTTGTTGGCGCTGTAATGCAGCACGCAGGCATTCGCGCCGGCCGCGACGATAGACGGATAGGCCGGCGCCTGGGCGCCGTTGCGGCGAAATTCGTACAGCAACTCGGCTTCCAGCGCGTACTCGAACACGCCCGGGGCTGCTGCGCGCATCGCGCGCGCGTGGGCCTGGCCCGAGATGGTGGCGGCACGCAGCATGGTGGCCTGTTCGCTGGCGTCCTTGATGACGCGCATCGCGTCGAGCATGCTGGTCAGATCGTGCGCAATGGCGGGCGCCGCGATGCCGGCACGCGCTTGCACACGCACGGCTTTTAACCACTGCGCGACCTGGGCATCGAGCGCGGCGCTGTGGCCCAGTGCGTAGTAGACGGCCGGCGCATCGGCCAGCAATTGCGCCATTCTCGCATCGAGTTCATCGATGGCATACGCCTCGTCGACGCCGACGTGGCTGCGCGCGGCCTCCGGTCCGAACCGGAAGCCTTCCCAGATTTCGCGCTCGGCATGTTTGGCGCGGCAGAACAGGATCGCGCGCGCCGGCGTCTGGCCCTTGGCCGCAACCAGCACCAGCAGCGCGTCCGGCTCGGTAAAGCCGGTCAGATAATAGAAAGCGCTGTCGTGGCGGTAGGGATAATCGATGTCGCTGTTTCTGGCCGTTGCCGGCGCCGTGGCCAGCAGGGCGACCGATCCCGGCGTCATTTGCGCGGCCAGGTGCGCACGTCGACCGGTATGTGACGAAACTGCCGGCATCATGGGGCAGTGCGCTTCGACAGTGGCGCGTTCAGTTCTTCGAGCTGGGCTACCGTTCCCACATTGACGTACGGGCCTTCATAGATCTCGCCGCCAACGCGTTTCAGGTCGATGAATTTGCGCATCAACTCACCGAAGCGCAGATAGGTGCCGGTACCGATCCCGGCGAACATTTGTGGCCGGTACACGCCGATGCCGGCGAAATTCCACTTGGTCGATCCCTCATTCGACAGCGTGAATGCGCTCAAGGCAAAGTCGCCGTCGGGATTGTGGAATGGGTTCGGCGTCAGGTACAGCCACGCGACATCGCGCACGTGTTCGGGATGCGGCACGCCCCACATATCGTTTTCTTCCAGGACTTCGAGGCACTGGCTGAAATCGAAATACGGCACGTAGATGTCGGCAGCCACCGCGATGAATGGCTCTGTTCCCAATAAATGCAGGGCGTTGGCCACGCCGCCGGCCGTTTCCAGCGGGGTCGGCTCGTGCGAGTAGACGATGGATGCGCCGAACTGGCTGCCGTCGCCCAGCGCTTCTTCGATCATGTGGCCCAGGTGAGAATGGTTGATGACAATCTCGGTGACACCCGCGCGCACCAGGCCGAGGATGTGCCAGACGATCAGCGGCCGGCCCCGTACTTTCAGCAGCGGCTTGGGACAGGTATCGGTCAGGGGACGCATGCGCTCACCGCGGCCGGCGGCGAATATCATTGCTTTCATCGGGCCGCCTTAAAACGTGTAGCCGACTTGCGGGACGACGTTTTCGAACGCATCGAGCAGGCGCACCAGCGGTTTCAGTTCGATGTAACGATTCGCCGTCTTGCGCACGTAATCGAGCACGGTCGGCAGATCGCCCATGTAGACCGGTTTGCTGTCGCGGTAATTCAGGCGGCAGAAAAGGCCGAGGATTTTCAGGTGGCGCTGCAGGGCCATGAATTCGAAGTCGCGGTAAAACGCGTCGATGTCCGGATTGACCGGCAGGCCGATCTTCTTGGCGCTTTGCCAGTAGCGCACCACCCAGTCGAGCACGAATTCTTCATCCCACTGGATGTAGGCGTCGCGCATCAGCGAGGCAAGGTCGTAGGTGACCGGGCCATAGACGGCGTCCTGGAAGTCCAGCACGCCCGGGTTGCCTTGCTCAAGCCACATCAGGTTGCGCGAGTGGTAGTCGCGGTGCATGAACACCTGCTGCTGGGCCAGCACGTTGGCCGTGATGGTCTCGAACACCTTGTCGAGGATGGCTTGCTGGGCCGGCGTCATCGTCACGCCCAGGTGTTTCGCGACGAACCACTCGGGGAACAGGTTCATTTCGCGCAGCACGAAGGCGCGGTCGAACTCGGGCAAGACGCCCGGTTCGCTGGTCAGCTGGAACGCGATCAGCGCATCGATGGCGTCCGAATACATGAATGAGGCGTTGTCGCTGTCGAGCCGCTGCAAATAGGTGGTGGTGCCCAGGTCGGAAATAAGGAGGTAACCCCGTTCGACATCGCGCGCGACGATGGCCGGCACCGTGACGCCGGCGTCGAACAGCAGGCCGTCGACGTGGATGAAGGCGGGGACATTTTCACGTTCCGGCGGCGCATCCATGGCAATGAGCGTGTCGCCCAGTTTGGCGCGCAAATCAGGCAGCACGTCAAACCGGAAGTAGCGGCGGAAGCTGGCGTCAGTGGAAGCGGGGCGGCGCGAAGCGATGTCGACCAGGTTCAGGGACGCCAGCCAGCTGTCGAGCTGGGACAGGCGCAGGTCGGCAGGCAAAGCGGGTGCAGGAGTGGACACGGGAATAGAAGGCAATGAAGACATGAAGCGACCCGGGAATCCGGTTGAAGGTGACAATTCCCATATAATAAGGGATTCAACCCAAAAAATCGCCTATATGGTGAATCACACCTTCCCCTCATGAGCTGGTTTTCGGCCCCACCCCCTTTCCGCCGGCGCGCCCTCGCCCTGGCCGCACTCCTCGCCGTGTCGGCCGCGCCCTCGTACGCCTGGGCCCAGGTCGTCGTTCCGGCGCCGCCACAACCGGGCCAGCCAGGATTGACCGGGCCGCGCGTCAGCGATGACGATGCGCCCGTGGTGATCCGTGCCGAAGACATTACCGGCCGCCCGGACCGCGACCTCCAGCTCGAGCGCGACGTCGAAGTCACGCGCGGCCAGACCGGCATCAAGTCCGACACGGCGTGCTACCAGCGCGTGCCGGACGAGGTGACTGCCAAGGGCCATGTGAATATGTGGCGCTTCGGCGACCGCTACCAGGGCGACGAGATGCAGCTGAACATGGAGACGGGCAAGGGCTGGATTTTGCACCCGACCTATCGCCTGCAAAAGAACAATGCGCAGGGCCGCGCCGACCGGGTCGACTTCCTCAGCGAAGACGAAGCCATGATCTACAACGGCAGCTACAGCACCTGCGAAGGCCCGGACCCTGACTGGTACCTGAAAACGAGCCGTCTGCGCCTCGATTCCGGCCGCGACGTGGGCAAGGCCGGCAAGACCATCATCTATTTCAAGGACGTGCCGATCCTGGGCACGCCGGCGATGTCGTTCTCGCTGTCGGGCGCGCGCCGCTCCGGCTGGCTGCCACCGACCATCGGCTTCGGTTCGAAAGGTTCGGCCGAGGTCATGGTGCCGTACTACTTCAATATCGCGCCGAACCGCGACCTGACGTTGTTCCCGCGCTTGATGCTCGACCGCGGCGTGCAGATGGGCGCCACCGGGCGTTATCTGGGCGTCACCGACGCCGGCAATGCCTACAGCGGCGAAACGCACATGGAAGGCTTGCTGCATGACCGCGCCTACGAAGGCGAAGTCAATGCCGACGACCCGACCGGTCCGCGCCTGCACAAGAACGCCAACCGCTGGCAGCTCAATTCGCTGCACAACCAGATGCTGGCACCCGGCTGGGCGGCCGGCTGGAACGTCAAGGCGGCGTCCGACGACGACTACCCGAGCGATTTTTCGCGCACCGTGGCCGCCAGTGCCGAGCGTCAGCTGCTGCGTGAAATCAGCACCAGCTACAACGGCCAAATCTGGTCGCTGTCGGCACGCATGCAGAACTACCAGGTGCTGCAGGACCCGGGCGCGGCCACCAAAAAGGAGCTGACCGTGGCGCGGCCGTATGACCGCTTGCCGCAGATCGTGTTCCACGCCGGCCAGTACGACGTCGCCGGCGGTTTCGACTGGTCGCTCGACAGCGAAGCCACGCGCTTTTCGCATCCGACGCAAATCGAAGGCAACCGGATGGCGCTGCTGGGCCAGGTCAGCTACCCGTGGGTGCGCCCCGGCTATTTTATTACGCCGAAGGTGCAATTTCGCGCCGCACAATACTCGCTCGACCTGAACGGGAACACGCCGCTGACGCCGGCCAACGTCAAGAGCCCGTCGGTGACCGCGCCCACGGTTTCGCTCGACGGCGGCCTGGTCTTCGAACGCAACACCGATTTGTTCGGCAAAGGTTCGACGCAGACGCTGGAACCGCGCCTGTTTTATGTGCGCACGCCGTACCGCAACCAGGATGCGTTGCCGCTGTTCGATACCGCTGAAGCAGGCTTCAGTTACTCGCAGCTGTTCAACGAAAATCGCTATGTCGGCTATGACCGCATTGCCGACGCCAATCAAGTCACCGCCGCGGTCGTGTCGCGCTTTATCCAGGATAACGGCGCCGAGCGCCTGCGCCTGGCCATTGGTCAGCGCTTTTATATGACCCCGTCGCGCGTGGGCCGGGTCGTCACCACCACCACGCAGAAAACCAGCCGGTCCGACGTGCTGCTCGCTGCCGGCGGCAGTATCACCGACGCACTTGCCTTCGATAGCGCGGTAGAATACGATGCGCAAAACCGCAGCCTGTACAGCTCGAATGTGGGCGTGTCGTGGCATGCGGGGCCGATGAAAGTGTTGAACCTGGCCTACCGCCAGCAGCGCAATACCGATCGCATCCTTGAAAGTTTTCGTAACGTCGATGTATCGGGGCAGTGGCCGTTGTCGGCGCGCTTGTACGGCATCGGGCGGGTCAGTTATTCCTTGCTGGGCAAGAAGTTTCTCGAATCGCTGGTCGGCCTCGAATACAAGGCCGATTGCTGGGTCTTCCGGGCCGGCGCCTCGCGCTTCGTAACGGCTTCCCAGACCACATCGACGCCGGTCTTTTTCCAGCTTGAGCTGAACGGCCTGTCGCGCCTCGGCTTCGGCAATCCGCTCGAATCGTTCAGCAAGGGCGTGCCCGGCTACAACCGGCTGAGCCAGTCCAACGGCCTGTAAGGGCGACGTTTCTCCATTTACCTGACATGAGTGCTTCCCTGACTATGCGTACTATTCGTTTGCACCACATCAAACCAGCCGCACTGCTGCTGGGCGTGCTCGCCGCCGGCGCTGTCTTCGCGCAGCCGACCGGTTCGAGAATCAAACCGTCGAAACCGACCGCACCCGCACCGGGCGCCACGGCGCCGACCGTCACGCCCCCTGGCGGCGGTTTCCTGCCGCCGGCCGCGGCCGACGCCAACGTGATCGACCAGATCGCCGTGGTGGTCAACGACGAAGTCATCACCCGCAATGAAGTGAACCAGCGCGTGGCGCAGGTGGAAGCGAATATGCGCGCCAAGGGCGTGCCGCCACCGGAAGCGGCCGACATGCGGCGCCAGGTGACGGAACAAATGATCGCCACCCGCGCCCAGCTGCAACTGGCCAAGGAAATGGGCGTGCGCGTCGACGATCCGACGCTCGACCGCGCCATCGCCAACATCGCCGAGCAGCAAAAAATGACGGTGCAGGAAATGCGCAACCAGATGGAAAAAGAAGGCATGACGTTTGCCGGCTTCCGCGATGAAATTCGCGGCGAAATCTCCATGCAGCGCCTGCGCCAGCACGAAGTCGACAGCAAGATCCAGGTGTCCGACGCCGAAGTCGATACCTACCTGCTGGCCGAGAAGGCCGCCGCTGCCGAGCAGGTCGAAATGGACATCGCGCAAATCCTGGTGCGCATTCCGGACAATGCCACGCCCGACCAGATCGCTGCGCGCAAGGCCAGAGCCGACGATGTCGCGCGCCAGTTGCGCACCGGCGCCGATTTCGCCAAGATGGCCGGCAGCTATTCCGATGCGCCCGATGCCCTCAAAGGCGGCGCGATCGGCTGGCGCGACCCGAACGGCTTGCCGCCCTTGTTTGCCAATGAGCTGAAAAAGCTGTCCAAGGGCCAGATCACGGTGGTCATCAAGAGCAACACCGGCTTTCACATCCTGCGCCTGAACGACGTGCGCAGCGCCGCCAAGGTGGCCGACAAAGCCGCCGTGCAGCAAACCCACGTGCGCCACATCCTGCTGAAAGTCACGCCGACGATGACGGCGACAGAAGCCAAGCGCAAGCTGCTGGAAATGAAGGAACGGCTCGACAACAAGGCCACCACCTTCGAAGAACTGGCGCGCCTGAACTCGAACGACGGTTCCGCAGCCAAAGGCGGCGACCTGGGCTGGCTGTTCCCGGGCGACACCGTGCCGGAATTCGAAAACGTCATGAATGGCCTGAAAATCGGCGAAGTGTCGACCGTGGTGGAAACGCAGTATGGTTACCACCTGATCCAGGTCACCGAGCGCAAGTCCGAAGACCAGTCCAAGGAGCGTGAACGCAATGCCGCTCGCCAGGTCATCCGCGAACGCAAGCTGGAAGAAGCGGCCGAGAACTGGGTGCGCGAAGTGCGCGACCGCGCTTACGTCGAATTCCGCGACGAGCAGAAGTAAGCGCCGTGGCAACCTCAGGGCGCCGCCCGGTGCTGGCCATCACCACCGGTGAACCGGCTGGCATCGGCCCGGAAATCGCGATCCGCGCCGCTTGGGCACTGCGCGAAGAAGCCAACTGCGTGCTGCTGGGCGACGCCGCCTTCCTGGCCATGACGGCGTCCAGTATCGACCCGGAAATTTCCCTGGTAGCGCTGTCGACGATGGCGCTGCGCAATGGCGGCTTGCCGCATTTCGGCCTGCAGCGCGTGGCCGTCATCGACGTGCCGCTGGGCGCGTTCGTGGTGCCCGGCCAGCTCGATGCCGACAATGGCCGCTCGGTGCTGGCCACGCTGGACCTGGCTGTCGAAGGCGTGCAGGCCGGCTGGTTCGAGGCGATTGTCACGGCGCCGCTGCAAAAAAGCACTATCAACGATGCCGGCGTGGCCTTTTCGGGCCACACCGAATACCTGGCCGAGCGCACCGGTACCAGCCAGGTCGTGATGATGCTGGCCGGTTCTCCCGGCGCTGACGCGCCCTATTTGCGCGTGGCGCTGGCCACCACCCACTTGCCGCTGCGCGCCGTGCCGGACGCCATCACGTTTGACGGCTTGACGCGAGTGCTCGACATCCTCGACGCCGACCTGAAAAACAAATTCGGCATCGCCGCGCCGCGCATCCTGGTAACCGGGCTGAACCCGCACGCGGGCGAGGGCGGCTACCTGGGGCGCGAGGAAATCGATGTCATCGAGCCAGCCCTTGCGGCGGCGCGCGCGCGTGGCATCGATGCGCGCGGCCCCTATCCGGCCGACACCCTGTTCCAGCCCAAGTACCTGGCCGACGCCGATTGCGTGCTTGCCATGTACCACGACCAGGGTTTGCCGGTTTTAAAATACGCGACGTTTGGCCACGGCATCAATATCACCCTCGGCCTGCCGCTGATCCGCACCTCGGTCGACCATGGCACGGCGCTCGACCTGGCTGCACTTGGCGTCGGCCACGCCGACACCGGCAGCATGGTCGAAGCGATCCGCGCCGCCATGCACATGGTGGCTGCGAAAAATTTGAAAGAACAAGAATAATGAAACACGTCGCCCGCAAACGTTTCGGCCAGAATTTTTTGACCGACAAAATGGTTTTGCAGAACATCATCGACGCCATCGATCCACGCCAGGGCGAAGCCATGGTTGAAATCGGCCCCGGTCTGGCCGCCATGACCGCGCTGCTGCTCAAGCAACTGGGGTCAATGCATGTCGTTGAGCTCGACCGTGACCTGGTCGCGCGCCTGGAAAAAACGTACCCACGCGACGCCTTGACGGTGCATTCGGCCGATGCGCTGAAATTCGATTTCGGTTCCATCCCCGTGCCGGCCGGCCAAAAGCTGCGCGTGGTCGGCAACCTGCCGTACAACATTTCCAGCCCGCTGCTGTTTCACCTGGCCGATTTCGCCCACCTGATCGAAGACCAGCATTTCATGTTGCAGAAGGAAGTGGTCGAACGCATGGTGGCAGAGCCGGGCAGCAAGACCTACGGCCGCCTGTCGGTGATGCTGCAGTGGCGTTACGACATGCGCCTGATGTTCATCGTGCCGCCGACGGCATTCGATCCGCCGCCGCAGGTGGAGTCGGCCATCGTGCGCATGATCCCCGTGAAAGAGCAGTTGCCGTGTGATGCAACCATGTTGTCGAACGTCGTGCAAAAGGCGTTCTCGCAACGCCGCAAGGTGATTCGCAACTGCCTGGCCGGTATGGCCACGGAGGCGCAAATCAGTGCCGCCGGCATCGATCCGACCTTGCGCCCGGAAGCCGTGGGCCTAGCCGAATACGTGGCGCTGGCCAATCTGCTCAGCGCCGCCAAAGCCTAAGTCTTCTCCGCGGCGCCCGGCAGCAATGCCAGCGCGGCCACCCTGGCTTCGGCCAGGGCATCCTGTTCCGTCGTAAACACCTGTTCCACGGCTACCCGCTGGTGCGGCACCAGCGCGTTGCGGTGCATGGGGTTGGTGGACGGTCCGTACACGGTAACAAACGCCGCCCAGCCCTCGACCTCGTTCAGGTGCTCGCCTGCGTACTCGATTTCGTAATCGCCGATCTGTTCGGTAGGCACGTGGTCTCCTCCTCATTGTTGGTATGACTGGCATCATGCCAGCAATGGATCGGCAACGGCGCTTGCCTGGCGTCAGGCCGCGTCGATTTCCATGACGAGGCCACCGATATGGGCTTTCTCCTCACTCGGTACCAGCACCGTCTCGATGTGGCCCCGCGCGAGGAGATACAGGGTATTGATCCAGCGCGGCAGCCAGCGCAGCGGGTGCTTGAGCGTCACCATGTTCATCAACCTGGCCCGCCCCGCCAAGGCATCCAGAACCGTGGAAAAATGGAGTTCAAGGCTCCAGTTTTCGAAAATGACCACCGCTTTCATTTCCGGCGGCAAGGTCCTGGCGATGGCTTCCAGCACGGTCAACTCGTAGCCTTCGACGTCGATCTTGATGACACCGGCGCTCAGGCCGCGCCGGGCCAGGTCGCCGAACAAGGCGCCGAGGGTGTCTCGCGCTGAACGGATCGCGACGCTGGTGACACGATAGTTGGTGTGGTCGAACGATGCGTGGCCATCTTTCTCGGCCTGGGTTTGTGCCGAATACGCATTGCCTTCGCTCATCACGAAGGCGCCGCCCCAATTATTGTTGGGAATGCAGAAGCGCAGCACGCTGTCCTCCTCGCCCAGGCCGTATTCGTGAATATGGTAGTTGTGGCCGGTGAGGAGAATGTTCGCGTTGACCTTCAACACGTTGTAGCAATCGGGGTTCGGTTCGTACAGGTGCAGTTCCTTGAAATGGCGCCCAGACTGGCACGAGGTCAGGCCGATATTGGCGCCGATATCGAGCAGGAAGTCGGCGTGGCCGGTGGCGGCATAATGCTCGATTAGCGCCTTGATTTCGGGCTCGTAGACGCCATTCACGACAGGCTGTACGGTGATGCTGTCGCCGGCGCGAAAAAACAGCGGCAACTGGTTACTGGTCAATTGTTTGTACAGGCTGTTTTTCAAGCGCCCGACGCGGTAAGCGACGGCGTTGCGTTTGAAGATAAAACGGCCTGGTGTGCGAAGCGCGGAAGTGGTCATGGCATGTGCGGTAAGGTGTCAGCGCGCCAGATGGGCGCTGATGCGCTCGGCCAGCATGATGGTGGTGAGATTGGTCGCCACCGAAGGAATGTCGGGCAGGATGGACGCGTCGACAACGCGTAGTGCCGCAATGCCGCGCACCGCGCCCCAGGCATCGACCACGGCAGCCCTGTCGTCGGCGGCGCCCATTGGCACGGTCGAGGTCGGGTGTTGGTAGCCGGCGACGTTGGCGACGATATTCTGGCGCAGGGCCTGGCCCTCGAGCACGGTGGCGCCGGGCGCCATTTCGTGGTCGACCAGATCGGCAAACGGCGCGCTGCGGCCGATCCGGCGCGACAGCTCGACCGCTTCGACCATGCGGTCCAGGTCGTCTTCCTGCTGGAAGAAGTTATATCGGATCTGCGGCGCGGCGCGCGGGTCGCGGCTGGCCAGGCGCAAACTGCCGTTCGACTTGGGCAGTGTCACGGCACAGGCGAGCACGATTGCGCCGCCGGTCGGGCTGGCTTTCGGGTCGATCAGGTGGGTGCCGGAGATGTGCAGGTCCAGGTCGCCAGGGGCGGCGCGGCGGGAGCGCGTCCAGACGATGGCGCCGGCAGCCGGCGTCATCGCCACTGCCGAGGCTTTCAGTGCATACACGTTGAAGAAAAACGGGTGTTCCTGCAGGCGCTCGCCCACCGGCAGGTCGGCCATTACGTCAATCCCCAGCTCGCCGAGGTGGCCCTGTGGACCGACGCCGGAGCGCATCAGGATGGCGGGGCTGCCGATGGTGCCGGACGACAGGATCACTTCCCCTGCGCGCACGATGTCGTCGCCGACCAGGCGCACGCCAACGGCGCGCCCCTTCTCGATCAGCACGCGGTCCACCTCCGCGTTGCCGCGGATGGTGAGATTCGGGCGGGCCCGCACGGCAGCGGTCAGGTAGGCCATGCCGGTATTGATGCGTACGCCATCGATGACGTTGAGCGGGTAGGGGCCGACGCCATGCTGGTGGGCGCCATTGAAGTCGGCCACGTGGGGCAGGCCGGCCGATTCTGCCGCGCTGACGAAGGCACGCATCGACGGGGTGTTTTCTTGCGCGCTACGCTGGCGCACCGGAAACGGGCCGCTGCGGCCGTGCCAGGCATCGTCACCGGTCGGCGTGTTTTCCATGGCACGGTAGGCGGCCAGTACCTCTGGCCACTCCCAACCTTCGATACCGCGCCTGGACCAGCGTGCAAAATCGGCGGGGCGGGCGCGCATCGCGACGGCGGCGTTCACGGCCGAACTGCCGCCGATTACGCGACCGCGCGGGATGCCGATGTCATGGCCGAGGCGGGCGGCGTCCTGGCTGTGATAGTGCCAGTCGTGCTCCGGCGAGCCGGCCACCAGGTTGGCGTTGGTCAGCGCGGCCGGATAGGCGCCGGGCGCGTAATCGGGACCCGCGTCGAGCAACAGCACCTGGCGCTGGCCGTCGGCGCTGAGGCGTGTGGCAAGCACGGCGCCGGCCGAGCCGCCCCCGGCAATCACCACGTCGTAGTGCTTGCCGGCGCGCGCGCCGTTGGTTGGCTGGGCCTGGGCGCGCGCGGCGCCGGCGGCCATACTGCTGGCGCCGCCGGCCATTGCCGCCAGGGCGGCCTGGGTGCCCAGGGTCAGGATGCCGCGTCGTGTGATCGTCAGATTCATGGATACTCCGGAACAGGTTGCCGGTCGGGATGAGCGGCATGGAACGCATGTTAGGGAGGGCCGCATCGTCCAGCAAGATGGCATGGCAGGAACCTGCGTCCGGTGAAATGGACATTGCGGCAGTCGGGTTAACGCAGGCGCGTGTGCTGATGTGGAAAGTACCTGCAGCAGGAGGTCAGGCCGCAGCGGCGTCCCGCATGGCGCTGTGCAGGCGCACGATTTCGCGCTCGCCCTGGCGCAGCGCTGCGGCGCTGGTGTGGACCGAATAGTCGCCGGAGATCAGTGCATGCGGATGCTTGACCGCCGACCCGAGCACGAACTCGGTGCGCCCTTCGGCGACGAATTCAATCGCTTGTTCTCCTTCTGCGAAGACCGCCACTTCGAGGGACAGCGCAGCTTTGCCGGTGTGCAGGACGCCGCTGGCAATGCCCACCCACGCCACGGTATGGCCAGATGGCGGCAGGTAGCGCCAGCGCTCGCCGTCGGCCAGCACCACGTGCAGGTAAGTGAGCGAGGCGCGCGGCTGGATCGGGCTGACGGCGTCGCCGTACCTGCCGAGCAGTACCCGTGCGGGGCCGGCGTGGGGCACGTCGGCCGGCGCCAGGTACTGGCTGCGGGCGGGGGCATTTTCGTCTTCGGGCGGCAAAGCCAGCCACAGCTGGAAGCCGAGCACCTTGGCGCCGTCGGCCGCCATGCCCTGGTGCCACACGCCGCCGCCGGCGCTCATGAATTCCACCCCGCCAGTGGTCAGTTCGCCATGGGCGCCGGTTGACTCGCGGTAGGCGAAGGTGCCGTCCAGGATGGCCGTGACCGTGGCGATGCCGGAGTGCGGGTGCATCGGCATCTTGCCGTGGCGGGAATCGAGTTGAAAGCGGTCGACAAAAATGAATGGCTTGATCAGCTCGCCGATATCGCCGGGACTGACCAGTCGCGTAATGCCGCCGTGTCCACTGCCTTCGGTACGCAAGTGCACGGTGCGCGTGGGTGCTTCTGGTGGCCGTGCCAACGTGGCCAGGTGATGTGTTTCGTTTTGCATGATGGACTCCCTGGTGAATGCATTGATGGTGCTTAGCGCGCCGATGAAAGCGCTGTGCCATACCCGCGCAAGCGGTCTTTTTTGCCTGCGATGAAGATCGCGCAGAGTGACACCGCGCTGAGGATGAAGATGGCGGCCGGTCCCATCAGCGTGGCGACGACGCCGCTGGCCAGATTGCCTGCGGTGCGGGCCAGGTGCATGCCCACGGTGCCGGGCAGGGCGATCTTGCTGAATATCTCCAGTAATACCGGCTGCAGCGAGAGCATGGCAATCGCCGCGCACAAGCCCAGGATGACTGCGGTGCACAGCATGACCCAGGGGCCGACGAAGCCGAGGAAGGTCAAAATGCTGACCGCAAAGGTTCCAGACCCCATTTTTTTGAATGCAAACTGACGGTGGCCGTGCCGGTGCACGTACAGCGATACCACCACCGACAGCAGCGCGAGCAGGCACATCGGCAGACTGGTCGACATCTTGACGGCGGCCAGCGGCAGCGGTTGCGCCATGGCCGATGCCAGGTTCGACGCGATGATGCCGATCCAGACAGCCCGAAACAATGGGTTGAACAGCAGGCGGCTGCGGGCAGGTGCGTGGTTCATGTCGATTCCTCGATAGCGGGTTGACGGTCTGGGACGGTTTGGACGGGCGCAGGCCTGGCTGCACGCAGCGTTGCGTGAAGTCCGCCTGGTACAGGGACCGGCTCCGCCGTGATCAGGATGAAATGGCAGGCTGCGGCCGCGCGCACGGCGATGCGGGTGGCCGCGCCTGCGCCGACGGTCGTCATCTGGCCCGCCGCCAGCACGCACACGCTATCGGCGACCTGCAGCTCGAGCTGTCCTGAGATGACGTACAGCCAGGCCTTGCGATCGCACGGCAGGTGGTGCGTGAACCTGCCACCGGGATGGATGACGCCGTCGAACAGCGCCATCTCGTCTGCGGTGCGTTCCATCCCGGCGCCGCCTTCTGCTCCCAGCACGGCGCGCAAGCGGTAGCCGGCGCCCTCCAGCAGCGCCACGTCGGCGCGGCGGACATGCGATGCCTGCGGCGGATTGTGGTGCAGCGCGCAGGGAAGCTTGACGAAGATCTGCAGCGCGTGGATACGGGCGCCTTCGCCAGGCCGTTGTTCGTGCACGGCGCCGCTGCCGGCGGCCAACCGGTACAGATCGCCTGGCTCCAGGACCACGCTGCCACCGACCGTATCGCGATTGTGGAAACTGCCCAGCGAATCCTCGAACAGGGCGGTAATCGTCGTGATCCGCTGGTGCAGATGGGGCGCGAATGTGGCCCCGGTCATCACGAAATGGTCCAGCATCAAAATGGGATCGGTATCGCGCTCGAACATCGGCCCGCCAAAGCGCAGCGAGGTGAAGCCGGTGCCGATCGTGCGGGGGACGCCCGCCACCACCGCCCCAAAGCGGGTGGGAAGAATGTCGCCTTGTTCGCCTGTTGCCTGCTTGCCCATTTGTTCGCTCCATCCGCCTGTTGTCATGGATGGAATATAAGCCGGGCCGCGTCCAGTGAGAAGCCGTCGAATCGGCAACGCTGTGTCCAGCTAACTGGACGATGAATTGACCGCAGGAAGATCGTGCGTATCCACCCTCACGTGCTCAACCGGCGTGTCGCGGGTCCGGTCGCTTCAGGATCGTTAGACGGTGGATTTGATGTGGGATATGCAACTGGTTCAGCTGGCGTGGGCACGATTGTGCCTGGCGCGATGCGTGACCTGAACCGGCAGGTTTGCTGGTCCAGGTCAGAAATCACGACGGTTTTACATCAGGACGACCAGCTTGCCCTGGGCGCCGTTGCTTTCCATCAGGCGGTGCGCGCGCGGCACATCGCCGAAAGCGAAGGTTTGCACGCGCAGCGATGCGGTGGCGCCGCTGGCCTGGCGGTCGGCCATCCATCGCAACGGCGCGCCGTCCAACGGCAGGGCGGCGCTTCCGAGCATGCTGCTGCTGAAAAACGCCAGGCGCACGGCATTGGGCAGGTCCCGGGCCAGGTCCAGCTGTTCCAATACCGGCATGCCGCTCATCAGGCCGATCACGACCGTCGTGCCGAATGCGCTGACGGACCTGGCGGTGTCGAGCACGGTGCCGGCGCCGACCACGTCGAGCGCCACATCGACCCCCTGCGGCGCGGCAGCGCGCACCTGTTCGGCCACGCTGCCGCTGTCGATGATGACGGCGTCGGCGCCGATCGCCTTCAGCCGCGCCGTGTTCTCCAGCGAACGCGTGGTGGCAAGCACCGTCTGGCCGCGCGCCTTGGCGTAGGCCACGGCAGCCTGGCCGACGGCGGCCGAAGCGCCGCGCACCAGCACGGTCAGCTTGGGTGCCGTGTCGATCAGGCGGCCCAGCGCGCCCCACACCGTCAGATAGCTCAGGGGCAAGCTCGCCAGTTCTTCCCAACCCAGCGTGGTGCCGTCCAGGTCGACAACATTGCTGCGCAACACGGTGACCTCCTCGGCGTAACTGCCGGGGCGGTTCACCTGCATGCCGCCGGTTGCCGTGGCGACGCGCTGGCCGGCGTGGAAGGTACCGGACGGGTCTTCCAGCACCTCGCCGACCGCCTCGATGCCGGGCACGACCTGGCCGGTGATCGGGCCCATCCTGCCGCTGCGGCGGTAGAGTTCGGCGCGGTTCAGGCCGAAGGCGCGTACGCGGATACGCACCTCGTCGGCATTCGGGCGCCGCGCGTCGATCTCGCGCAGTTGCAGCACTTCCGGGCCGCCGGCAGTTTCAATGACGTATGCTTTCATGCGGTATGCTCCTGGTCGGAATTAGTCGTCCCAGCGGGCGTAGATCAGGGCGGCGCGGCAGTGGCTTTCACCGAACACGTCGACCGCGGCCAGGCGGTTGATCCAGCGTCCGCGGACCTCGGTCGTGCAACTGTCGATCATGCCGTCGAGTACGGTGCGGTACAGTGCGAACTTGTTATCCCAGGTATATTTTTCCGCCGCGTGCGTCGCGATGGCCATCTGGTCGCTGCCGTCGTGGATGCGCTTGATCGTGTGGTAGACGTCGTAAGCGTATTCCTTGGTGTCTTCCACGTCGGCACGGCCGGCAAGGTAGGTCAGGTGGCCGGCCACCAGCACGTCGAAGTCGTACGCCAGCACTTCATCGAACACCTTCAGATAGCTGTGCATATTGGTGGTGAGGTCGAAGTCCAGGAACGGCACGTGGCCCGCCACAACCGTGTCGACCGCCATCAGGAACTTGCGCTGCGGGAGGTAGATGAACAGGTCGCCGTGCGGGGAATGCCAGTCGCTGCGTTTGAGTTCCGCATGCAGCGTGCCCAGGTTGAGCTGGTAGTGGTCGCGGAACGTCTGCGTCGGTACCGGCCGGCGCGGGTCGCGTTTTTCGCGCAGCAAACTGGCCGCGCCTTCCTCGGCCAGGATGCGCAGGCCCTTGATTTTCTTGTTCAGCGACTGGGCGCCGGAGATGTGGTCCAGGTGGGTATGCGAGTAGACCAGTTCGACGATGGGTTCACGCGTCACCTCGGCCACCGCCTCCGGCAGCTTGTCGGCGAAGGTGGGCGGCGCGTCGAACAGCACCACGCCCTTGCCGGTGGTGACGAAGACGGACTGGTAAGCGCCGTCGGTGACAACATACACGTCCTGCTTGACCTGCTTGACCAGGTAGCCTTTCGCCGGAATGTCGAGCGCTTTCGCCTTGATCGCCGGCAGTACCGGCACGAAGTCGGGCAACGGGCGTGCCTGCTGGGCAAAGCCGGCCAGTGGCAGCAGCAGGGCGGCCGCCAGGGCCTGTGCAGCAAGGCGTGGGAAGGTGAACGATTTCATGGTGATCCTTTCAATGTGCGGGTGGCAGCGTGCGGGTAGCCGGTCGGAATGAACGGCATGCGTTGCATGGTATGGAGGGGTGCAGGGCCCGGCAAGATGGGTTTCCCGGAACCTGTGTCTGGCGTCATGGACGTTGCGGACCGGGTGCCGGAGCGCATGATCGCGCGCCATGCCAGGCGTTTAATCCGGCAACAACGGCAGCAACGCATCGGCCATGCGCCCATTGGCGAAGTCCGAGACGTGATCGCCGTAGCTGTACAGGTATTTTCCATCCATCGTCATCGGGCAGCGCCGGGTCGACTGATCGCACAGCACCGGGCCTGGGTCATACACTATCATCTGGGGGTGGCGGTGTTTGATCTGCATGATCAATTGATCGAGGGCCTGGCGCTGCTTCAAGTAATCCGCATAGGGCAAATCACAGCGGGGGGCACTGCTCCTGGTGCCCAGCGCGAGCGCCGTGCGCACACCCGGCCACGCCAGCACGGCGCGGTCCATGCAACGTTCCGGATCAGGCAAGCGCGGATTGTCGAGTACTACGCCGACTAGCTTGCCGGCCTGTTCGAGGGCGGTGACGGCTTGCTCGACGCCTGCAAGAACCAGAACCTTGTCATCTGCAGTCGGATCCATGTTTTCGCGCGGGGAACTGTAGGCAAAACGCGGCCCGATCATGTCGCGATCCGTGAAGGCGAGTAAGACGGTGTGGATAGAGCGCTCAGAAATCAATGCCTGCAAGATCGCCCGGTTTGCCTGTGCACAGTCCTGCGGGCGATCGCGCAAAAAGGCGCTGGTTCGTTCCACGCCGCTCATCGGCGCACAACCGCGCTGGCCTAACAGCATCCAGCCCTGGTTGGGCGCCGAACGGCGCACCAGGCCCCAGAACAGCGCTTCGGCCTTGCTGTCGCCCCACACGGCGAAATGCGGCGGCGTGCGCAGATCGGTCGCGCACAAACCGGGATGGGTTTGGCTGACAACAGCACATTCCTGGCGTACAAATTCCCTTCCCTGGCCCAGGCTGGCCGTCGCCACGTCAGCATGGGCATCGGAACCCCTGCGGAAGCTGAAACCGTCCCGTTCGTAGACCCGGCTGCCCACGAAGCCGATCGACAGCAAGGCCAGGCATGGCACCACCAGCCTGGCCATGCGCGGCGGCCCGAATCGAAAGCGCGCTTCGATGGCGGTCGTGGTCAGCCAGGCAAGCAGGACGCTGGCGCCGAGAATAGCGCAGCGCACCCAGGCCGGAACAGGCTGCGCTCCGGCAACGATGACGGTCAACGACAGCAGAGGCCAATGCCACAGGTAGAGCGGGTAGCTGATCCCTCCCACCCACACCGCCAGCGGATGCGCCAGCAGCGTGCGGCCGGCCCAGCTTTGCGGACCCGCCGCAAGCACGGCGCAGGCCCCCAGCACAGGCAGCAGTGCCCACCAGCCGGGAAACGCGAATTCCGGGCGCAGCAGCAAAAATGACAGGAAGCACAGCGCCAGTCCTGCAATCGATAGCGTATCGGCGTTGCGCCCCGGTGTCGGTCGGGCGGCGGGAGCGAGCGCCAGCATGGCGCCGGCAAGCAATTCCCAAAAGCGGGTGGCCGGTAAAAAGAACGTGGCGGCGGCATGCTCGCGCACCAGCCAGACATTCGCGCCGAACGATAGCACGAGCATGGCGGCGCAGAGCGTGACGGCGGCCCGGCGCCAGCGCAGGGCCAGCGTGAGCACGAGCGGCCATACCAGATAAAACTGCTCCTCGATCGCGAGCGACCACAGGTGCAGCAGGGGTTTGCTGGCGGCGTCCCGGTCGAAATACCCTGCTTCATTCCACGCCACCCAGTTGGAGACGAAAGCCGCTCCCGCCCAGATGTGCTTGCCTAATTGTTTGAACTCTGCGGCATGCATGACAAACCACCCAAGTCCGTGGGTAGCGGCCAGCACCAGCGCCAGTGACGGGAAGATCCGGCGTGCGCGCCTGGAATAAAAGCGTGCGAGGCTTACCCCGCCGTGGGCAGCATCCCTGGCCAGGATGGCGGTAATGAGGAATCCGGAAATCACAAAAAAGATGTCTACGCCAGCGAAACCGCCAGGAAGCGCCTTGGGGAAAGCATGGAAAATCAGTACCGCGCAGACGGCCAGTGCGCGCAGCCCATCGATGTCGGAACAGTAGCGCCAGGGCTGCGCCGCCGCGAGGGTGAGCGCGGACGGGGCAACGTCGGTCCGGCCGAGGACGCCGTCCTTGCGGGCACGACCCGTTGAGAAACTGAAAAATTTGGAAAAGCGTAGCAAAAATAGCCGCATGCGATGATGTCCAAACAGCCTGTCCGATGTACCGGGACGAGCGAATGCCGGCAGCCTTCACAGGAAGTTGCAGCATGATTTAAGAGAAAGGTGAGGCGCCTGGAATCAGCGCGGGTATCGCTGGGGGGGCCGCCTTGTGCCGAAGCGCTACTGTCTCCGCCAGGGCGAAGCAACACCATGGTAGAGAGGGGCATACCCCCCAGCAAGATGGGTTTTCCGGAACCTGCGTCCGGTCAGATGGACGCTGCGAAGCAATGCTCGCGCCGCCAGAACGGGGTGAGGCGGAGCAAGGAGGGAGGGACGACGTCGGCGCGCTTGGGCAGAAGCGCTTCGTGACACTGGACTACCCTGACCGGCGCTGCGCGCGCAGCGTTACGCCGGTCAGAGAATGGGACAATGAATTACAGCAAGACGATTTTTGGAAATTCCGCAGCGAGATGGTCGAGGAACACGCGCACTGACGGCAGCAAGCCTTTGCGCGACGGCACCAGCGCCGTGATCATGGCGTCGCCGGCGATCCATTCGGGCAAAATGCGCTGCAATTCGCTCCGATCGACGGCGGCCTTCGCGATATAGCTCGGCAAGGCGACGATGCCCAGTCCGTTGATGGCGGCTTGCTGCAGGCTGCGCATGTCGTCGCTTTGCAGGCGGGGCGCAAGCGGGACGGCGACTTCTTCGGTCAACAGCGTTGTATGGCGCAGGCGCCAGTGCAGCGGGGCGTTGGCGCGCGCGAAGAAAATCGAGGGATGGTCGTTCAGCTCGGCTGGCGTGGCCGGCGCGCCGTGCTCGGCGACATAGGCGCTGCCGGCAAACAGGCACCAGGGAGCCGGCGCCAGGGTGCGCTGCACCAGGTCGGAATCGGGCAGGGCCGCGCCGTGCGCGCGGATCGCCACGTCATAGTTCTCGCCGACGATGTCGACGGTGCGGTCGGCCGCGTGGGCGATGACATTGACTTTGGGGTACAGGCGCATGAAGTCAGCAATCATCCCCGACATGGCGAAGTGCATGGTGGCTATGCCGGCGGTACAGCGGATCGTCCCGACCGGTTCCGACAGGCGGTGCCGCACCGACATTTCGGCCAGTTCAGCCTCGCGCAACGTGGCCACGGCGTGCCGGTAAAATTCTTCGCCCGCTTCTGTCATGCCGAAGCGGCGTGAGGTGCGGCTCAGCAAACGGACGCCCAGTTCGGCTTCCAGCTGTTGCATGCGGTGGCTGAGCGTTGATTTGGGCATGCCGAGGTTATTACCAGCGGCAGTAAATCCACCCCGATCGACGACATTTACAAAGATAAAAAAATCATTTAAATCAAGCCGGCTCACGCACTATCCAATCTGTCGAATACAATTCGCGAGTTTGAAGGGTAACGTCGCTGCCGTCCAGAATTAATGTATATGTACGTCGTCAAACATATTCGAGCCGCATAAGTGATTATTCACCGCAGCTGGATTTTTTATAGTTTCCAGCGTTTTCCGTGTGTGGCACGTTGAATGCCGCCAGCGGGCTCCTCGATTGCGGCGATATGCAGCAATCCGCCGGCGATGGCGATATTTTTCAGCAATTCCATCAGCTGCATTTGATTTTCCAGATCGTGATGAAATACCAGGCCGGTCGCCACCGAAAAAACGGCCAAAGCGATGGCAACGCTGCGCGTCTGTATACCGCATGCCAGCAGCAGGCCGCCGCCAACTTCGACCGCCACGGCGATCAGGAAACCCAGTATGGCGAATGGCAGGCCGGTCGATGCGATGAATTCGATCGTGGCGCCGGGCGCCATCACCTTGGCGGCGGCGCTCACCAGGAACAGCGTGGCAATCATGAGACGGCCAAGGACCATGACCGCTGGCGTGGGGTGATTTGACGTATTCAATGGTTTCATATCAGTTCTCTCTCAATGTGTGCCGATCGGTTCTGCCGGCGGTAGCGCATCGTAATTATTAAGCGATGCGGGCGCAATGCAGCATGCCGGGAAGCTGCGTCCAGTCGACTGGACAATTGCCGCCTTAATGATCCAATGGGTGAGACGGTGCATCCGGCAAAACCGGCTTGTTGGCCGGACATTGAAAACTTACTATTGGGTCTCGGTACCGCCACCCGGTGGAATCAAATCAAAACCCTGGAGCAAATATGAAATCAGTAAATGGCAAAGTCGTTCTCGTTACCGGCGCCTCGTCAGGTTTGGGACATGAGCTGGTTCACCAGTTGCTGGAAAAAGGCGCACTGGTTGCCGCCACTTTCCGCAAGCAGGCAGAAGTCGATATTTATAACAGCAAGCACCCAACGCAGGGCATGGGCGTGCTGGCAGATGTGACGGACGACGCGGCGGTGCAAGCCGGCGTGGCCCAGGTGCTGGCCCGCTTCGGCCACATCGACATTGTCGCCAACTGCGCCGGCGCCGGCACGGTTGGCGCGGTGGAAGAGATGTCGGATGCGGAAGCGCGACGTGTGTTCGACCTGAATTTTTTTGGCGGCCTGAACATCATCCGCGCGGTTACCCCGGCCATGCGCAAACAGCGCTCCGGCCACATCATCCAGTTTTCGGCCATCGGCGGCTTCATCGGCTACCCCGGCATGGGCGTGTACGCTGCCGCCAAGGGCGCGACCGGCATCCTGGGTGAAGCGCTGGCCGGTGAACTGGCCTCGTTCGGCATCTTTGCAACGGTCCTGACCATCGGGGTCTTCGAGACGCAGTTTGCGGGCCGCTCGCTGGCGTACGCCGCCAATAAAATCGACGACTACGAAGGCACGCCGGCCGGTAAATTCCGCGGCGCCATTGGCGGCCTGCAAGGCAAGCAGCCGAATGTTCCCGAGAAGGGGGCGCTGGCGATCATCCACCTGATGGAAGCGGACCATCCGCCCGTGCATGCAGCCCTGGGCGGCGATGCAATGGGCGGCATGCGCCGCAAAATGGCCAACATCGAGCAGGAACTGGTCCAGTGGCAAGACAACGCCGTTTCCACCGCACGCAACGTCGAAGGAGCATGATCATGCGCATGACCAACAAGGTTGTTCTCATCACGGGCGCTTCGCGCGGACTCGGTTTGCGCCTGGCGCGCCGCTTTGCCAAGGAAGGTGCTGCCGTCGCGCTGACCTATAACAGCGACGCGGCTGCCGCTGCCGCCAACGTGGAGGCGCTCGTCGCCGAAGGTGCCCAGGCAATGGCCGTCGGTGGCGACGTCAGCGATCCGGAAGCCGTCAATGCGATGTTTGCCGCAGTACTGGCCCGGTTCGGACGCATCGACATCGTGGTGGCGAACGCCGGCATGGAGCTGATCGATACGCCGATCACCGAGATCGACAACGCGATGTTCGAGAAGGTCACCAAGACCAACGTCTTCGGCACCTTCTACACCCTGCGCGAAAGTGCGCGGCACGTGACTGACGGCGGGCGCATCATCGTCATTTCGTCGACCACCACGATTGTGCCGAACGCCGGCTTCACTGCCTACGCCGGCAGCAAGGCGGCAGGCCGGTTGTACGTCGAATGCCTGGCGCAGGAACTGGGCAAGCGCAACATCACGGTCAACGGCGTCGTGCCCGGCCCGCTGCGTGACGCCGGTGTCATCGCCAAGCTGCAGGAAAGCGACTACCAGGCCCTGGCGCAATTGTCGCCGTTCGGACGCCTCGGCTCGGTTGCCGACGTGGAAGGGGCCGTGATTTTCCTCGCCAGCGACGATGCCGCGTGGGTCTCTGGCCATCACCTGGTCGTCAATGGCGCAGCGAAAGTCTGACGCCGGCCTGCAGTGCTGCGCAGCGCGCGGCACTGCATCTTGAACTCATAGAAAGGAATGTCATGCTGCCTAAAAAGATTGCCGTCATTATCGGCAGCCTGCGCAAGGATTCGTTGAATCGCCTGTTCGCCCACGAAGTCATGGCACTTGCGCCGCCGTCGCTGTCCCTGGAAATCGTCGAGATCGGCGGCCTGGACCTGTTTAACGAGGACCTCGAAGGACATGGCGTGATTGCGCCACCGGCGTGGACCCGCATGCGCGAACGCATCGCGCCGATGGATGGCGTGCTGTTCTTTACGCCCGAATACAACCGTTCGGTGCCGGGTGTACTGAAGAACGCCCTCGACGTTGGTTCGCGTCCATACGGCGCCAGCGTCTGGGCCCACAAACCGGCCGCGATCGTCAGCGTCTCGCCGGGTGCCGCGGGCGGCTTTGGCGCCAACCACCATGTGCGCCAGTCGATGGTTTTCCTGGACATGCCGTTGTTGCAGCAGCCGGAAGCTTACATCGGCGGCGCCGGCAAGCTGCTGGGCGAAGACGGCAGGCTCAACAACGACGGCACCCGGCAATTTTTGAAGCGCTTCATCGACGCCTTTGCGGCCTGGGTCGATACCAATGCGGCACGCGCCGCCTGAATTGCGGACAAAAAAAAGCCCACTCGAGAGCGGGCTTGAAATCCAATTCTTTTCTGAGGAGAGTTGGAGGAGACAGATGCAGTATGCTGCGCTACAGCATATAAATCCAATTTATCTTCATAATATTAGATATAAGCTGCGCCTATATCTCATCCTCAGGCCGGATTATCCTCGCACTTTACCGCGATGTTCAGGACCGCAGCATCCTTCATCAAGCCGGCGCCATTGGTGACGGTGCAGTGTTGACCTTTTGGCTGGGCCAGGATCGTTACGCCATAGGCTTGGTCGAACCCGACGGCAGTCGCAAAGCTGAACGAAGGTGTTTTTGCGCCAGAGCCGACTGCGCCACCGGCGGCGACTGCGGCCGCCTCTGCCGCTGCCTCGGTTGCTGCATTGGCGTCGACAGTTGCCTTGGTCGGCGTCAGGGTGCCATCCAAACTGCCGTTGATCAATGTCAGGCCGTCGCCCTTCAAGCCAGAGATATAGCCATTCACCGTGTAGGCGTTGATGCTGCACGTGACACTAACATTGATCGAGGCGGTATGGCCCGCGCTGTCCGCCGCAGTCTGGAGGACCGAGCAGCTTTGATGCGCCGGGTTGCTCACGAGCTTGACGAAGTACACATCGCCATATTCGAGAATTTGCGGAAAGGTGTAGTTCACGACATTGGCCACGCCAGACGAATCGAGGCCGGGTTTCTTGATCTCGAGCGTCTGCGAGCCGGTGGTCAGGGTCAGGCTGTCGTAGTACAGGCCCGAGACGGTGCCGGAGACCGGGAACTTGGCTTTGTCACTGCCGCCGCCGCAAGCCGCGAGGCTGGCGGCCAGAAAAAGTGCAGCGCCGGTGCGCACTGTAAATAAAGTCATGCGAATTCCTTGTGAATAATGTTAGGCGCCACTGGCTGGCGTGCAAGTAACCACGGGGGCGGCCGCGTTCGGGGTCCCGTCAGCATTCGTAGGGAGGATATCGACCAAGCCCATTTTGTCGATCCCTTTGGTGACGGTGCAGGTCTTGCCGGTTGGCTGCGTGAGCACAGTGATGCCATATGGATAATCTTGCGACACCGGCGCCATGGAGAATGTCACGTTGCCACTATCTGCTGCCGGTGTGACCGTCACCTGATTCGAGCCGTTGACCAGGACCAGCTTCTTGTCGGTGGCGTTGGCGCCGGCGTTGCCGAGTCCGGTCACCGTGCCGCTCAGCTTGTGGGTGAAAATGACGCAGGTGACCACCACCGAGCCGACGCTGTACAAGCCGGTATTGCCGGAACCGTTCGCCACAGAGCACTTTTCAGTATTGCTTGGCCGGGCCTTGACGGTCACGTTGTAGATCGAATCGCTCGGGACCAGGTCCTTGAACTGGAAGCTGCCTGAACCGCCCGGTGATACGCCCGCAATTGCCAGATCGGCGCCGCCATTGTTTTGCAGGATCAGGCCATCGAGGGTGACACCGCTGAAGTTGCCAGCCAGGTACAGCGTGCCAGTATTGCCGCCGCCGCAGGAGGCCAGGCTCACTGCACATGCCAGCGCCAGGCCGGTACGCAGGATCGAACTTTTCATAATTTCTCCAAAACAAGCAGGGAAAGGCCCGCTGTCACAGGCAGCGCGCCCTTGAATAATCTTTGTGCCGACATTCTAGTGCATTTGCCCAGCCGCAGCGCCATTCGCGTGTATCTTCATGTAAGACCAGGTAAATCCTTTACGATGGTTGATTATCCGCTTTCAGGCTGCATTCCATGACCACACCCCACGCCGTTTTGTTCGACCTCGACGATACCCTGTGGCCGATCGGCCCCGTCATTGCGCGTGCCGAAGAACTTGTGCAAGCCTGGCTGGCGCAGCATGCGCCCGGCGTCGCGCAGCGCTTTTCGATCGAAGCACTGCGCAGCGCGCGCATGGCGCTGTTGCAGGAGCAACCCGATTTCCATCTCGACTTTGGCGCCCTGCGCCGCGCCGGCCTGCACGCCGCCTTCGCCGAGGCGGGCGAGGATGCCAGCGGTGTCGAGCACGCGATGCAGGTGTATTACAAGGCGCGCAATACCATCGAGCTGTATGAAGACGTGCTGCCGGCTTTGCAGGAAATCGGCGCGCTGGCAGTGGTCGGCTCCATTTCGAATGGCAATGCCGATCTGCAAACGATCGGCCTGGCGCAGCATTTTTCGTTTTCGCTATCGGCCGGCGCCCATGGCAGCGCCAAACCGGATCCGGGCATTTTTTTGGCGGCCTGTGCCGCGATGGGGGTGGCGCCGCAGGATGCTGTCTACGTGGGCGACGATATCCTGCTCGATGTGCAAGGCGCCCAGCGGGCCGGCTTGCGCGCCGTGTGGCTCAACCGCACCGGCAGCACGCGCCATCTCGAGCATGGCGTGGTGCCGGATGCGATCTGCCGCGATTTTACCGAACTGCTGGAATGGCTGCGCGGTCAGCGTGCATAATAGGGGCGCATCCATCCTTCCAGTCTATTCATGCAACTCGACACCCGTGCCCAAACCCTGCTGAAAGCTCTGGTCGAGCGTTATATCGCCGACGGGCAGCCGGTCGGCTCGCGCGCGCTGTCCAAAATCTCCGGGCTCGACCTGTCGCCGGCCACCATCCGCAACATCATGGCCGACCTGGAAGAGCTCGGCTATGTGTCCAGCCCGCACACCTCGGCCGGGCGCATCCCGACGCCGCGCGGCTACCGCATCTTTGTCGACACCTTGTTGACCGTTCAGCATTTCGACGAGCATTCGGTGGAAGCGCGCATGCGCATGCCGCTGCTGCAGCCGCAAAAAATGATCGCGAATGCGGCCCAGATGCTGTCGTCGCTGTCCAAGTTTGCCGGCGTGGTGCAAAGCCCGCGGCGCACCTCGGTGTTCCAGCAGATCGAATTTTTGCGTTTGTCCGAAAAGCGCATTTTATTGGTCATCGTCGACCCGCGCGGCGACGTGCAAAACCGGCTGCTGCTGACCGACGTCGATTACACCCCGAGCCAGCTGATCCAGTCGGCCAATTATCTGAACCAGCATTTTGGCGGCCTGTCGTTCGATGAGGTGCGCTTGCGCCTGAGCGGCGAATTGCGCCAGTTGCGCGACGACATGGGCCGGCTGATGCAGGCCGCGGTGGAAGCAGGCAGCGAAGCGATGACCGACGACTCGGACGCCATGATCATTTCGGGCGAGCGCAACCTGCTGTCGGTGGCCGATTTGTCGTCCAACATGAGTTCGCTGCGCCAGATGTTCGATATGTTCGAGCAAAAAACCGGCTTGATGCAGTTGCTCGACGTGTCCAGCAAGGCGGGCGGGGTGCAGATATTTATCGGCGGCGAATCGAACCTGGTGCCGATGGAAGAGATGAGCATTGTCACCGCCCCCTATGCGGCCAACGGCAAAGTGGTCGGCACGCTGGGCGTGATCGGGCCGACCCGGATGGCGTACGAGCGGGTGATTCCGATCGTCGATATTACGGCCAAGCTATTGTCGAATGCACTGAGTAACCACTAGCGTACGAGCTAGCCAACGTCATCCTCGCGAAGGCGAGGACCCATAACACGCAACCGAATTTCAGGCAGCTGACTAGCCGCGATGCGGGCACGCCACCTTGGTGCAATTGCCGTAAATCGCCAGCGCGTGATCGGCAATATGAAAGCCACGTTCGGCGGCGATCTTGTGCTGGCGCGATTCGATTTCTTCATCGTAGAACTCTTCCACCCGTCCGCAATCCAGGCACACCAGGTGATCGTGGTGCGAGCCGGCATTGAGTTCGAAAATCGCCTTGCCGGTTTCAAAGTGGTTGCGGTGCAGCAGCCCGGCCTGCTCGAACTGGGTCAGCACGCGGTACACGGTGGCCAGGCCGACGTCCATATTCTCCGTCAGCAAAATTTTATAGACGTCTTCAGCAGTCAGGTGGCGCACCTCGCTGTTCTGGAAAATTTCCAGGATTTTAAGGCGGGGCAGGGTGGCTTTCAGGCCGCTGGCCTTCAGGTCGGTAGGATTGTTACTCATGTTATTGCTCGTAGATTGAAATAGTGCTTTATGATATAGCGTTTTGGGGCCCTGGCTCACACGTTTTGAGGTTATGTATGCACGTCAAGCAGTCGATTTCTCCTCGTTTCCACGCACGCGCGGCCCTGGTGGCCGGCCTGACCGTCGCCACGCTGACCCTGTCGGGCTGCGCCGCATTGCGTGACACCAGCCCTCTCGCGACCGCCGCCAGTCAGGATGCGATCGCGCGGGATGCCGAGAAAAGCGCCGCCACGGCCAACGCCGGCGCCCAGACCACTAAAGTGACCAACCTGCAAAAATTTCTGTGGGTATTTACACCGTATCGGCCGGACGTGCAGCAGGGTAACTTCGTCTCGCAGGAAATGATCGAGCAGGTCAAAGTGGGCCAGACCCGCGAACAGATCATGTTCATCCTCGGGACCCCGCTGCTGCAGGACGTGTTCCACAAAGACCGCTGGGACTATCCGTTTTACCTGGCGCGCGGCAATGGCGAACTGACCACCAGCCGCGTCACCCTGTATTTCAAGGATGACAAGCTGGAACGCTTCGACGGCGGTAACCTGCCGAGCGAGCGCGAGTACATCGCCCGCATCGCCGGCCCGTCGCGGGTCAAGGAGCAAATCGCGCCGCCGGCCGATGCGCCGCCGAAATCGACCCTGCCACAGAAATAAGAGACGCACGATGTTGAAGATTGCAGTAGCAGGCGCCAGCGGGCGCATGGGTCGCATGCTGGTGGAGGCGATTGCCGCCGCGCCGGAGGTGACCTTGTCGGGCGCGCTCGACCGCGCAGGTTCCGACGCCATTGGGCAGGATGCGGCCGCGTTTGCCGGCCAGCCAGCCGGCGTGATCATCAGCGCCGACCTCGCCACTGGCCTGGCCGGGGCCTATGTCCTGATCGATTTCACCCGCCCTGAAGGCACCCTCGAACACCTGGCGTACTGCGCCGAACACGGCATTAAGCTGGTGATCGGCACCACGGGGTTTGACGACGCCGGCAAGGCAGCCATCCGCGCCGCCGCCGAAAAAACCGCGATCGTGTTCGCGCCGAACATGAGCGTGGGTGTGAACGTGACGCTCAAATTGCTGCAAATGGCGGCCAAAAGCCTGTCCGAAGGCTACGACATCGAAATCATCGAGGCGCACCACCGCCACAAGGTCGATGCGCCATCGGGCACCGCACTGAAAATGGGCGAAGTCATTGCCGACGCGCTGGGGCGCGACCTGAAAGAATGCGCCGTGTATGGCCGCGAAGGCGTCACCGGCGCGCGCGACCCGTCGACGATCGGCTTTGCAACCATCCGTGGCGGCGACATCGTGGGCGACCACACCGTGCTGTTTGCCGGCACCGGCGAGCGCATCGAGATCAGCCACAAATCGAGCAGCCGCGTTACCTACGCGCACGGCGCGATTCGCGCCGCGCAGTTCCTGGCCGATAAAACCACGGGCCTGTTCGACATGCAGGACGTGCTGGACCTGGGCGCCTGATGGCGATCGCTGAACTCAAGGGCGCCGTCATTATCGACATGGCCAGCTTCCACGCCGAAAGCAAGAAGGCATTCGGTTTTCCGGACACCTACGCGGGCACCATGGACGCCTGGATCGACTGCATGAGTTACCTGCGCGATGAAGACGGCATGAGCAAATTTAAATTGTTCCCGAACGAAGCGCTGCAGATCGTGGTGCTGGACGCCGCCATCTTGCAAGCCAGGGCGCCCGACGTCCTCGAAGAATTGACGTATTGCGTGGCCGGCCTGAACGAGCGCTACGAGGATTACGGCGAAAAGCCGGCGCTGCAACTGATCCTGAAGTAATTTACCGCCCGGTCTTCGTACCGGGCTTTTTTTTATCCCGATGGCAGCCGGTATAATGTCCGGTTCCACCTCTCATTTGGCCGCAGAACACCATGTTAGATAAATATAGTCCCGCCGACGTCGAACAGGCCGCCCAAGCCCACTGGAAAGCCATCGACGCGTATAAAGCCGTCGAAAACGACCCGCGTTTCCCAAAGGGCAAGTATTACGCTTGCTCGATGCTGCCTTACCCATCGGGCAAGCTGCACATGGGCCACGTGCGCAACTATACGATCAACGACGTGATGTACCGCTACCTGCGCATGAACGGCTACAACGTCCTCATGCCAATGGGCTGGGATGCATTCGGCATGCCGGCGGAAAACGCGGCCATGGCCAACAACGTGCCGCCCGCGCAATGGACATACTCGAACATCGCCCACATGCGCACGCAGATGGAATCGATGGGCCTGGCGATTGACTGGTCGCGCGAAATGACGGCCTGCACGCCCGAGTATTACAAGTGGAACCAGTGGATGTTCCTCAAAATGCTCGAAAAAGGCATCATCTACCAGAAGACCGGCACCGTGAACTGGGACCCGATCGATCAGACCGTGCTGGCCAACGAGCAGGTGGTCGACGGTCGTGGCTGGCGCTCGGGCGCGCTCATCGAAAAGCGCGAGATCCCGATGTACTACGCGCGCATTACCGATTACGCCGACGAATTGCTCGACTACGCCGAAAATAAATTACCGGGCTGGCCGGAGCGCGTGCGCGTGATGCAGACCAACTGGATCGGCAAATCGGTGGGTGTGCGTTTCGCGTTCCCGCACACGATCGCCAACGCGGCAGGGGAGTTGGTGGGCGATGGCAAACTGTACGTCTTCACCACGCGCGCCGACACCATCATGGGCGTGACGTTCTGCGCCGTCGCCGCCGAGCACCCGCTGGCGCAACTGGCGGCGCAAACCAATCCGGCCCTGGTCGACTTCATCGCCGAGTGCAAACTGGGCAGCGTCATCGAAGCCGACATGGCGACGATGGAGAAGAAGGGCATGCCGACCGGCCTGTTCGTTACCCATCCTTTGACGGGTGAGCAGGTGCCGGTCTGGGTCGGCAATTACGTCTTGATGACCTACGGCGACGGCGCCGTGATGGGCGTGCCGGCGCATGACGAACGCGATTTCGGCTTCGCCAAAAAATACCACCTGCCGATCAAGCAGGTGGTCGCCATCGAAGGCAAGGAATTCTCGCTCGAAGCCTGGCAGGACTGGTACGGCGATAAGGAAGCCGGCCTGATGATCAACTCGGGCAAGTTCGACGGCCTCGATTACATCGCTGCCGTGAACGCCGTCTCTGGCGACCTGGCTGGCATGCAGCTGGGCGACAAGAAGGTAACGTTCCGCCTGCGCGACTGGGGTATCTCGCGCCAGCGCTACTGGGGCACGCCGATCCCGATCATCCACTGCCCGGAGCACGGCGCCGTGCCGGTCCCTGAAAAAGACCTGCCGGTCGTGCTGCCGGAAGACTGCGTCCCGGACGGCACCGGCAACCCGCTGAATAAATACGAAGCGTTCCTGGCCTGCGCCTGCCCGATCTGCGGCGCCGCGTCCCGGCGCGAGACCGACACAATGGACACCTTCGTCGATTCGTCGTGGTATTACATGCGTTATACCTCGCCCGGCGCGAAGGATGGCATGGTCGATGCGCGCAACGATTACTGGATGCCGATGGACCAGTACATCGGCGGCATCGAGCACGCCGTCATGCACTTGCTGTACGCGCGCTTCTGGACCAAGGTGATGCGCGACTTCGGCCTGGTGAAATTCGACGAGCCCTTCGTCAACCTGCTCACGCAAGGCATGGTTCTCAACGAGACCTATTATCGGGAAGACGACGCCGGCAAGAAGAGCTGGTTCAACCCGGCCGATGTCGACCTGGCCATGGACGACAAGGGCCGCCCGCACGCAGCGCTGCTGAAAGCCGATGGCCAGCCGGTGAATATCGGCGGCACCGAAAAAATGTCGAAGTCGAAGAACAACGGCATCGACCCGAAAGCGCAGATCGACCAGTATGGCGCCGATACCGCGCGCCTGTTCACGATGTTCGCCTCGCCACCAGAGCAGACGCTCGAGTGGTCCGATTCCGGTGTCGAAGGCGCCAGCCGTTTCCTGCGCCGCGTGTGGGCGTATGCGTATGCCAAATCGGGCAACGTGACGGCGGCGTTGGCAGCCACCGAAGCGGGTACCCCGACGGAAGCGCACAAAACCCTGCGCCGCGAGCTGCACAAGATTTTGCAGCAAGCCGACTACGATCTGAAGCGCATCCAGTACAACACGGTGGTGTCGGCCTGCATGAAGATGCTCAACACGCTCGAGTCCAGCAAGCTGGAAGCGGGCGCGGCGACCGATGCCGTGCTCACCGAAGGCTTGTCGATGTTCCTGCGCGTCCTGAACCCGGTCGCGCCGCACATCACGCACGCGCTGTGGCAGGAGCTCGGGTTTGCGCAGGCGCACGGCGACATCCTCGATGCGCAGTGGCCGCAGGTCGACCCGGCCGCGTTGGAGCAGGCCGAGATCGAGATGATGATCCAGGTGAACGGCAAGCTGCGCGGCTCGATCAAGGTCGCCAAGGATGCCGACAAGGCCACCATCGAAGCGCTGGCCATGGCCTCGGAAGCGGTACAAAAATTTGTAGAGTCGACGCCGAAGAAGATCATCGTCGTTCCCGGTAAGCTGATCAGCATTGTGGTGTAAGCGATGACCTTATTTAACTCCCGGCTGGCCCGCGCACTGTGCATGATGGTGCTGGCCGCCACGCTGACGGCCTGCGGTTTCCATTTGCGTGGATCGGAAGGCTACAACCTGCCGTTCCACACCATTTATCTGGGCTTCCCCGACAATTCGCCGCTGGGCGCGGAGCTGCGCCGCAACTTGCGCGGGCTCGATGGTCTCACTGTCGTGACCACCGCCAAGGGCGCCGAGGCGCAAGTGGACGTAGTCAGCGAAACGCGCGGCAAAACCATCCTGTCGCTGAACAGCCAGGGCCGCGTGCGCGAATACCTGCTGACCTACACCTTCGTGTTCAAGGTGCGCAATGGCGCCGGCGTCGAGCTGCTGGGACCGACCGAGATCGCCCTGAAGCGCAATATCGCCTTCAATGAAGACGCGGTACTGGCCAAGGAGTCGGAAGAAGCCTTGCTGATCCGCGACATGCAGACCGACCTGGTGCAGCAGGTCTTGCGCCGCCTGGCGGCCATCAAGCCAATCTAGGGTGATCTTGCCATGATGCTGCGGCCGGAAGCGCTCGAGGGTCACCTGGCCAAGACGATTGCGCCCCTGTACGTGATCGCCAGCGACGAACACCTGCTGGCGCTGGAAGCGGCCGACAAGATCCGTCGCGCCGCGCGCGCCAACGGCTATTCGGAGCGTGACGTGCTCACCGTCGAGCGCACCTTCAAATGGGGCGAGCTGCTGGCCGCAAACCAGGCCTTGTCGCTGTTCGGCGACAAGAAGCTGATCGAGCTTCGCATCCCGACCGGCAAACCGGGCAAGGATGGCAGCGCGGCTTTACAAGCGTATGCGAAGGACCTCAGCCCCGATAACCTGACCCTGGTGACCTTGCCCAAGCTGGACTGGCAAAGCGCCAAGGCGTCGTGGGTCACGAGCCTGCAGCAGGCCGCCGTCTACATCGACATCCCGAACATCGAACGGGCCGCGCTGCCGGGCTGGATCGGTACGCGCCTGGCCGCGCAGCAGCAGAGTGCCGACCGCCAGGGGCTTGACTTCATTGCCGACCGCGTCGAAGGCAACCTGCTCGCGGCGCACCAGGAAATCCAGAAGCTCGGCCTGCTGCACGAACCGGGCAGGTTGACGTTCGAGCAGATCCACGACGCGGTGCTGAACGTGGCGCGCTACGACGTGTTCAAATTGTCCGAAGCGATGCTGGCCGGCGACCCGGCGCGGCTGGTGCGCATGCTCGAGGGTCTGAAAGGCGAGGGCGAAGCGCTGCCACTGGTTTTATGGGCAGTGGCCGAAGAAATCCGCACGCTGTTGAAACTGAAAGCCGGCATGGAACAGGGCCGTCCGCTGGGCGCACTGCTCAAGGAGCACCGTATCTGGGGCCCGCGCGAACGCATGATGGAGCCGGCCCTGCGGCGCTTGTCGCTGCCCGTTCTTGAAGCGGCGCTGCAGGATGCGGCGCAGGTCGACCGGATGGTCAAGGGTTTGCGCGCGAAGGCCTACGCGGGCGACGCGTGGGACGCGATGCTGCAACTGGCCCTGAAAGTGGCAAGGTAAAAAATGGAGCACATGATGGACATCACCGCTTACATGCAGCAACTGGGCCGCCAGGCGCGCGCGGCTTCGCGCGCGATGGCGCGCGCATCGAGCGCGACCCGCAACCAGGCCTTGCTGCTGATTGCTGCCGCGATCGAACGCGAGGCCGACCTGCTGCGCGCCGCCAATGCCCTCGACCTGAACGCGGCCCGCATCGCTGGCCTGGAGCCGGCGCTGCTCGACCGGTTGGCGCTGTCGGATAAAGCGATCGATACGATGGTCGAAGGCTTGCGCCAGGTTGTCGCGCTGCCCGATCCGATCGGCGAAATCAGCAACATGAAATACCGCCCGAGCGGGATTCAGGTCGGCCAGATGCGCGTGCCACTGGGCGTGATTGGCATCATCTACGAAGCGCGTCCGAATGTGACCGTCGATGCGGCCGGCCTGTGCATCAAGAGCGGCAACGCGGCCATTTTGCGCGGCGGCTCGGAGGCGATCCATTGCAACCGCGCGTTGGCGCGGCTGGTGGCCGAAGGTCTGCTGGGCGCCGGCTTGCCGGCCGACGCCGTGCAGGTGGTCGACACGACCGATCGCGCGGCCGTCGGCGCCATGATCACGATGCCGGAATATGTCGACGTGATCGTCCCGCGCGGCGGCAAGGGCCTGATCGCGCGCTTGATGAAAGAGTCGACCGTCCCGATGATCAAGCACCTCGACGGCATCTGCCACGTCTACATCGACGCGCAAGCCGACCTGGCCAAGGCGCTGCCGATTGCGCTCAACGCCAAGACGCACCGCTACGGCACCTGCAACACCATGGAAACGCTGCTGATCGACCGTGCCATCGCCGCGACCGTGCTGCCGCAACTAGCACCCCTGTATGCGGCGAAAGAAGTGGAACTGCGCGCCGACCCGGATGCGTACGCGCTGCTGACCGGCTATCCGTATCTGGCGCATGCGCTTGAGGCAGACTGGTCCACCGAATACCTGGCGCCGATCCTGGCCATCAAAATCGTCGACGGGATGGATGCGGCGATCGACCATATCAACACCTGGTCGTCGAAGCACACCGATGCCATCGTCACCGAGAACTACAGCGATGCGCTGCGCTTTTTGCGCGAAGTCGACTCCGCATCCGTGATGGTGAACGCCTCCACGCGCTTTGCCGACGGCTTTGAATATGGCCTGGGCGCCGAGATCGGCATCTCCAACGACAAGCTGCACGCGCGCGGCCCGGTCGGGCTGGAAGGTTTGACGTCACTGAAGTACGTCGTGTTCGGTCACGGCGAAATCCGCCAATAAGGAATCTATGCTCTGGATTAAAGCACTGCACATTGTTTTTGTCGCCTCCTGGTTCGCCGGGCTGTTTTACCTGCCGCGCATTTTTGTGAACCTGGCGCAGGAAACCAATGCCGCGGCGCTCGAGCGCCTGCTCGGCATGGGCCGGCGCCTGTACCGGTTCACCTCGATCCTGATGATTCCTGCGCTGGTGTTCGGCCTGTGGCTGTGGCTCGGCTACGGCTTCAAGGGCGGCTGGCTGCATGCAAAACTGGCGCTGGTGATCCTGGCGATCGGTTACCATCACGCCTGCGGTTCGCTGCTCAAGAAATTCGAGCGCGGCGCGAATACCAAGTCGCACAAGTGGTTCCGGTGGTTCAATGAAGTGCCGGTCATCCTGCTGCTTCTGATCGTCATCCTCGTTGTCGTCAAACCGTTTTAACCAGTTAGCAATCACGCGTAATTATCGTCACCACCTCATTAAAAACCGTCATTCCCGCGCAGGCGGGAACCTATACCCCTGATGCTGGTGACGCGCACCTCCGAGTGCTGCACGCGTGCTATGGGTCCCCGCCTTCGCGGGGATGACGGGTAAACAACGGATAAAAGGTCCCCCATGGCATCCTATTTTTGCCCTTGCCCACGCGGCATGGAAGCAGCACTCGCTGAAGAACTTGGCGAAATCGCCCAACTCTCCACCACGTTCAAAGTCCACAACCAGGTCCCCGGCGGCGTGCATTGCTCCGGCGCTCTGGAGGACGCCTACCGCGTCAACCTGCACTCGCGCATCGCCTCGCGCGTGTTGATGCGCATGGGCCACTCGAGCTACGCCAACGAAAACGATATCTACGACCTGGTCATGGAGCAAAAGTGGGAAGACTGGTTCGACGTCGACCACACCATCCGCGTCGACGTCACGGCCGTCAAATCGCCGCTGCGCAGCCTGGAATTTACGACCCTGAAAATCAAGGACGCCATCTGCGACCGCTTCCGCGACCAGTTCGACAAGCGCCCGTCGGTCGACACCAAGGAACCCGACATGCGCATCGTCGGCTTCCTTGACCAGCGCAACTTCACGATCTACCTCGACACCTCCGGCGAAGCGCTGTTCAAACGCGGCTGGCGTGAAGAGACGGGCGACGCGCCATTGCGCGAGAACCTCGCCGCCGGCATGCTGCGCGTGGCCGGCTGGAAGCCGGGCACCCCGCTGTTCGACCCGATGTGCGGCTCCGGCACCATTCTGGTCGAAGCGGCGCAAATGGTGCAGGGCATCCCGCCCGGCGCGCGGCGCCAATTCGCGTTCGAAAAATTCCACGGCTTCGACAAGGCGGTTTGGCAAGACATGAAGGCGTCGATCAAGGCGCTGCCGCTGCCGCTTGAGCCAACCATCTTCGGCTCCGACATTTCGGGCGACATGATCGCGATGACCCGGCACAACCTGAAAGTGGCCGGTATCCTGTTCGATGTGCCGCTGAAACAGATCGAAGCCCAGCAGGTGCAGGCGCCGACCGAACAGCCGGGCATCTTGCTGACCAACCCGCCGTACGGCGAGCGGATCGGCGTGCGCGGCGACACCACCATTCCTGCCGACGACATGGCGGCCGGCTTCTATTCTGCGCTGGGCACGACCCTGAAACAGCGTTTCGCCGGCTGGACGGTGTTCCTGTTCACCGCCGACCTGACCTTGCCGAAGCTGCTGCGCCTGAAAGAAGCGCGCAAAACGCCATTTTTCAACGGTGCGCTGGAGTGCCGGCTGTTCAGGTTTGATATGGTGTCGGGATACAACCGGCGCGAGCAGGCCAAGCCGGTAACTGACGCGCCGACGCAGTAATCCGCGCCTTTAAAACCGTCATCCCCCCGAAGGCGGGGGCCCATAGCACCTTCGATTCGCTGCAGCACTGGGCGTAAGTGGTATGGGTCCCCGCCTGCGCGGGGATGACGGGATAACGATATCTGTTCTGGCCGCGGCCGGGCCAAGGTAAACATGTTCCCTCCAGAGCCCGACAACGTCCCTCCCGATCACCGCGTCCCGGTCCCGCTGCCGCCGCTGCGCTACATCGCTCCCTTGAGCTTTGGGGCGCTGGCGACCGTGCTGGCGGCACTGTCGATGCTCGGCCCGTTTTCGATCGACGCCTACCTGCCGGCGTTCCCGCAGATTCAGTCTAACCTGCACGCCTCGCTGCTCGAAGTCCAGCAAACGCTGTCGATCTACATGCTGGCGTTTGCCGGCATGGTGCTGTGGCATGGCGCCTTGTCCGATGCCTTCGGGCGCAGGAACGTGATCATCGTCGCGTTGATCGTGTTCGCCCTGGCCACCTTTGGCTGCGCCGCGTCGAATTCGGTCCACTACCTGTGGATCTTCCGCATTTTGCAGGGTGTCTCGGCCGGTGCCGGCGTGGTGGTGGGCCGCGCCATCATCCGCGACCTGTATGCCGACGCACCGGCCGCGCGCCTGTTCTCGCTGGTAACGATGATCTTTTCGATCGCGCCCGCGGTGGCGCCGGTGCTGGGCGGCTGGATCGTCACCTTGTTCGACTGGCGCGCAATTTTCCTGGCGCTGTTCGTCTACACCGTGGCGCTGGGCCTGTACTGCTGGCGGTGCCTGCCCGAAACGCTGCCGCGCGAACGCCGCCAGCCGTTCAATCCACGCTTCGTGGCGCGCAACTACCGCGCCATCTTCGGCTCGTTTTTATTCCACATGAAGGTCGGCGTGATTGCGCTGAACTTCGGCGGCCTGTTCCTCTACATTTCCGCGGCCCCGGTGCTGCTGCCCGAGCACCTGCACCTGGGACCGTCGCAGTTTGCCTGGCTGTTCATCCCGAGCGTGTCCGGCATTTTCCTGGGCGCGCTGGCGGCCAACCGCATCGCCGGCAAGGTGCCGTTCGTGCGCCAGATCGGCATCGGATTCTGTTTCATGCTGGCCGCCGTGACCTGCAATGTGGCCTATCACGCCTTCCTCCCGCCGGCGTTGCCATGGACAGTCCTTCCCTTGTTTTTTTATACTTTCGGTAGCTCCCTGATCGGGCCGGGCGCCACGCTGATGGCGCTCGATCTGTTCCCGCACATCCGCGGTACAGCCGCTTCCTGCCAGTCGTTTATGGTGACCCTGACCGGCGCAATTGTGGCGGGCGTGGTCGCGCCGGCCCTCTCGCACTCGGTGCTGGCGCTGGCGCTGGGGCAGGCCGCCTTTGCCGTGGGCGCCTTGTCCCTGTGGCTGAGTGCGCGTCATTACAGGCGTATTCTGGCCCGTCGAATGTAACGGATAGTAACGTGGTTTTAGCGTAACACTTCTACTAAAGAACTATTTCCACTCAGGAAATTTTATGTGTTTATGCTAAGATGGATACTTAAAGCTTTGAACATCGTTGTAAAAAACAGCATGTTCTGGCGATGAGATACCAATTAGTGGTGGGGGCCTGCAATCGGCGTCTCCGCTCTTCCATCGTTGTGGCCGCCTTGCTGAGACCATGCACCAACCTGATCAGGATATTCGCAATCGCTTGTTGATTGCCCGTCTGCCGGCCATGCCGCAGATTCTTATCAAGCTGCTCGGCCACCTCCAGGCCGATGACCTCGGCATGCCTGAACTGGCGGCGCTCATTGCCAACGACGCCGGCATGACGGCCAAGCTGCTGGCCGTCGCCAACAGTTCGGCCTACCACCGCAACGGCCGCACGGTGAACCTGGAGCAGTCGCTGGTCTCGCTCGGCACCGACATGATCAAGACGCTGGTGATCAGCGACTCCGTGTTCCAGACCTTCAACAGTTTCCCGCATTCCGGCAGCACCGACCTGCGCGCATTCTGGAAAAACGCCCTGACCACCGCCGTGATCGCGCGCGAGCTGGCCAAGAGCATGCAGTACGCGCACCAGGAAGAAGCCTACCTGGCCGGCCTGCTGCACAATGTGGGGCGGCTGGCGCTGCTCGCCACCGCGCCCAAGGAATACGCCTTCAATTTCACCGCGCGCGATGACGAAGACCTGTGCGCGGTCGAGCAGCGCACCCTCGAAATCACCCATACCGAAGCGGGCGCCTGGATGATCGAGCGCTGGCAGCTCGACTCCTTCCTGGCCGACGCCGTGCTGTACCACCACGAGCCGAGCGCGCGCCTGGCAGCTAGCCATCCCTTGATCCGCATCGTGCGCCTGGCGCATGTGCTGTCATCACACAGCCTCGACAACGAGCAGGTGGAACAGGCTGGCGTCTTGTGTGGCATCGACGCCGATGAAGCGCAAGTGATGCTGACGCGCGCCGTGCGCCAGGTAGAGAAAGCGGCGCTACACCTGGGCATCGACCTGGCGGGCGCCGACGATATCCCGGCCCCGGCCGCCTTTGCGCCGGTCACAATCGACCCGGTCCAGCAACGCCTGGCCGACGAAGTGCGCAACCTGGTGCTGGTGTCGGAGATCGGCCAATCATTCGCGCGTCAGCTTGATTCGGGAGACTTGCTCGAATGCGTCACCCGCTCGGCCCGTATCTTGTTCGACTTCGACAACACCTGCATTTTGCTGGAAAATCCGACCGGCCACGCCCTGGTGGGCGCCCCCACCGGCACCCAGCAGCGCATCGGCCAGTTTTCCATCCCGCTGCAAAAAGGCGGCCTGGTGGCCGACAGCGCGCTGGGCCGCAAACTTGCCTTCATCCGGCGCGACGGCCAGACGCTCGGCCTCGCCGAAGAACAATTGTTCCGCATCTTGGGAAGCGAAAGTCTGGTCTGCCTGCCGCTGGTCACTGGCCAGCGCTGCCTGGGCGTCATCATCGGTGGCGTGGCCAGCTGGCAAGTGCCGTCCGTGCAAAAGCGCGAGCGTTTCCTGCAATCGTTCGGCACCCAGGCGGCCATCGCTTTGGACAGCGCACTGGCCGAGAAGGGCCAGAGCCGCCAGCAACTGGCGCAGGTGGCCGACGATTACCGCGAAGCCACCCGCCGCGTCGTGCACGAGGTGAACAACCCGCTGTCGATCATCAAGAATTACCTGAGCGTGCTCGACCACAAACTGGCGCAGCGCGAACCGGTCACCGGCGAAATGTCGATCCTCAACGAAGAAATCGACCGCGTTGGGCAACTGATCAGCGGCCTGGCCGATTTAAAGCCCGATCCGGATGCGCCGCGCACGGCCGACCTGGCCAGTGTGGCCGAGGAAGTCATGCGCCTGTTCCGCGCCACCGCGTTCATCCCGGACAATGTCGAGATCGTCGTCAACATGCACGAACCGGCGCGCCGCATCGACGGCGATCCGGACGTGGTCAAGCAGATCCTGGTCAACCTGGTCAAGAACGCCATCGAGGCGCTGGCGCCACGGGGCGGGCGCATCGACATCATTAACCGGGGCCATATCAACCGCGACCGCAAGCTGTACCTGGAGCTGGTCGTCAGCGACACCGGTCCGGGTTTGCCAGCCGACGTACTGGCCAAGCTGTTTTCCGAGGTCAGCAGCAGCAAGCGCGGACCGAACCACGGCCTGGGCTTGTCGATCGTCGACAGCCTGGTCAAGCAACTGGGCGGGCAGATCGCCTGCCGCAGCAGCCGCGCCGGCACCTCGTTTGAAATCCTGCTGCCAGCGAACAGCAACCTGGGTGTTGCGCCGACGCTGCGCGCACTGGGGGCCGCCTGATGCCGCCCCCGGTCAATCTGGTGCCGCTGATGCCGGCGCCGAAGGGCATCGACATTGAAGCGGCCCCGACGCACCTGTTCGACGACGACAAGCCACGCCTGCTGCTGGTCGACGACGAGCCGCGCCTGCTGTCCTCGCTGTATGAACTACTGCGCCCGTTCGACTACAACATGGTCACCGCGACCAACGGCGCCGAGGCGCTGGCGCAGCTGACGCGCGTGCGCTTCGACCTGATCCTGCTGGACTTGCGCCTGCCCGACATGAGCGGGCACGACATCATGGATTTCATCAATGAGAATGGTATCGACGGCGATGTCATCGTGATGAGCGGCGAAGTCGGCATCGACGCGGCCATCGGCGCGCTCAAACGCGGCGCCTACGATTACCTGCGCAAGCCCTACAGCCGCGAAGAGCTGCTGAAAACCGTCGGCAACGCCTTGCAGAAGCGCCGCCTGGCGGTGGCCAACGCGCGCATCGCCACGCAACTGGAAAACTCGGAAAAGCTTTATCGCTACCTGGTCGACAGCTCGCCGGATATCATCTACACGCTGAACCACGAAGGCAAATTCACTTTTGTAAACGACCGGGCCTACCAGCTGCTGGGTTTTACGCGCGAAGAGCTGATTGGCCAGCATTACTCGATCCTGGTGCACGACGACGACTTTGAGCGCGCGCGCTACGCCTTCAACGAGCGCCGCGTCGACGAGCGCGCGTCGCGCAATGTCGAACTGCGCCTGAAGTGCCATCGGGGTCACAGCGCCGCCAGCGGCGAGCGCACCTTCAACACCACGCTGATGACGATTTCGCTCAACGCGATCGGCATGCACCTGCCCGACCAGGATATCAAGCGCCTCGAGTTCTTCGGTACCTACGGCGTCGCGCGCGACATCACCGACCGCAAGCGCGCCGAAGAAGTCATTTCGTACCAGGCCTACCACGACATCCTGACCGACCTGCCGAACCGCATGCTGTTCAAGGACCGCCTGGGCCTGGCCGTCATCCAGGCCAAGCGAAAAGTGACGGAACTGGCCGTGATGTTCATCGACCTGGACCGCTTCAAACTGGTCAACGACACCCTCGGCCACGTCAAGGGCGACGAACTGCTGCAGCAAACCGCCTTGCGCCTGAAAGAATGCCTGCGCCGCGGCGACACGCTGGCGCGCCAGGGCGGCGACGAATTCACCATCGTGCTGCCCGAATTGCGCGACCGTGACGACGCCAAGGCGATTGCCGAAAAATTCCTCGAAGTGCTGCAGGCGCCGTTCGACCTCGATGGCCACGAAGTCCATATCTCCGCGTCGATCGGGATTGCGGTGTACCCGAGCGATGGCGAATCGATCGACGAATTGCTGCGCCATGCCGACATCGCCATGTACCAGGTCAAGGCACTCGGTAAAAACGGCCACAGTTTTTATCACGAGTCGATGCTCGACGTCTCGCATCAGAAGATCGCGCTGGAACAAAGCCTGCGCCGCGCGCTCGAGCACAACGAGCTGGAAATGTATTACCAGCCGCAGATGGATGTCATCACCGGGCGCATCGTCGGCGCCGAGGGGCTGATGCGCTGGAATCACCCGACCCGCGGCTTGCTCAGCGCCGGCGAGTTTTTACCGTTCGCCGAAGAAAACGGCCTGATGCTGCCGATTTCCGACTGGATGATCGGTGCCCTGTGCCGCGACATGCTGATCTGGAATGCGGCCGGTGGCCAGGCGATCCGGCTGTCGCTGAACCTGTCGCCACAATATCTCGACCGCGGCGACTTCTTCGAAAAGATGCGTGGCGCCCTGGTGCGCTACAACATCTCGCCGGACCAGATCGAAGTCGAAATCACCGAAAACATCTGCATCCGCAATCCGCAATACGCGATCGACCAGTTAAACAAGCTGTGCCAGCTGGGCGTGTCGGTGGCGATCGACGATTTCGGTACGGGTTACTCATCGCTGTCGTATTTGCACCGCTTTCCGATCCACACCATCAAGATCGACCAGTCCTTCGTCAAGGAGATCAAGGAAGAACACGGCCACTATCCGGTCATTCTGGCGATCATCTCGATTGCGCGCGGCCTCGGTTTGAACCTGATTGCGGAAGGCGTCGAAACCGATGTGCAGTCGCGCTATCTGAAGGCAAACGGTTGCCTGACGATGCAGGGTTACCTGTATCACCGCCCCATCTCGCTGACCGAATTCATGGGCGTGCTGCACACCCAGCTGGTGCCGATGCGCGGCAGCATCGCCGTCGCCAGCCGCGCATAGGGCCATGCAGAACCTGTCCGCCGCCCCGTCCGGGGTCCGTCCCTCCGTGGTTGCTGCCGAATCCCAGCACACCGCTGAATTCCTGCGCACGAAGGGGCTGGCCGAGCGCGGCGTGGCCAACGCCCAGCACAGCCTGGGATTCATGTACGTGAATGGCCAGGGTGTCGCCAGGGACGACCTCATGGCGATCCATTGGTACCGCCAGGCCGCGGCAGCGGGCCTTGAGCAGGCCCAGTACAACCTCGGCGTGATGTTTCAAAAAGGGCAGGGCGTGGCCAGGGATGAAGGTCAGGCCGCCTACTGGTACGAGCGCGCGGCCGAGCAGGGTTACGCACCGGCCCAGTACAACCTGGGCTGGATGTACGCCAAGGGCCAGGGCGTGACAACCGATACGGCGCAGGCCATGCACTGGTTCAGCCAGGCCGCTGAACAGGGTGACGCCGGCGCGCAGCACAACCTGGGCATGATGTACGAAACCGGCAAGGGTGTGCCGCAAGATGTACGCGAAGCCATCACCTGGTACCGGCGCGCGGCCGACCAGGGTTACGCGCGCTCGCAGTTCAACCTGGGCCTGCGCTACGACAGCGGCCAGGGCGTGACGCGCGACGCGCAGCAGTCGATTGCCTGGTTCCGCAAGGCCGCCGAGCAGGGCCACGCGCCGGCCCAGTTCAACCTGGCGCTGCGCTACGACAAGGGCCAGGATGTGCCGCAGGACAGCCAGAAGGCCATCAGCTGGTACCGCAAGGCCGCCGGGCAGGGCCACGCCAGCTCGCAGTTCAACCTGGGCCTGATTTACGACAGCGGCCATGACGTGATCCGGGACGAAACCCTCGCCCTTGACTGGTTCCGCAAGGCTGCCGAACAGGGCCACGCGGGCGCCCAGGACAACCTCGGTTTGCGTTACGAACATGGTCAGGGCGTCGAGCGCGACCTGGCGCAGGCGGCGCACTGGTACCGTCTGGCCGCCGAGCAGGGCTTCGCCAGCGCGCAGTACCACGTCGGACAAATGCTGGACGCCGGCAGCGGCGTCAAGCGGGACCCTGCCGGTGCGGTCGGCTGGTACCGCAAGGCCGCAGAACAGGGCCATTTGCGGGCCCAGTTCGACCTCGCGCTGCGTTACGAAGCGGCGCAGGATTATGTCGGCGCAATGGATTGGTACCGGCGCGCGGCCGAGCAGGATTACGGCCCGGCCCAGTACATGGTCGGTGCGCTGTTCGACCGTGACGACGCGGGCATGCGCGATCCGCGCCAAGCCTATGGCTGGTACCGCAAGGCGGCCGACGGCGGCCACGCGCTGGCCCAGTTCGCGCTGGGCCTGCGTTACGACACCGGCCACGGCGTCGAACGCGATTTCGAGGCGGCGCATTTCTGGTACCTGTGCGCAGCGCGCCAGGGGCATGCGCGGGCGCAATTCAACCTGGGCGTCATGTACGCCAGCGGCCAGGGCGTGCTGCGCGACCTGGTGCTGGCCCACGGCTGGCTGCAGCGGGCCGCGGGCGTGGGGCTGGCGACAGCTGCACGGTACCTGGAGCGGCTGGTGCTGAAGATGGATGAGGCGGAATTGACGCAGGCAAGAAGGCTGGCGCCAGAACCGGTTTAGTGCCTATCCCAGTAGTGCGGAGTCGCTGCTGCTGCGCCTGACAAGTGTGGACTGGCCGTCATATATGACTTGCCTCGTCGTAGCGTGGCTAGCCATGCGTCCTCCTCTCGCCTTGCCCACACTCGCCATGCATCGCGGACGCGCATGTCGGCATCCGCTTCCTCCTACCTACTGGGATAGGCACTTAGGCGAACCGCGTCTGAACCGAACCCGGCGTCAATACCAATTGTGCGCACGCAGGGCTGATATATACTGTACATCCATACAGTCAGCCCTGCGCCCATGGAACTTACCGACAAGCTCGAAATCCTGGCCGACGCCGCCAAATACGACGCCTCCTGCGCCAGCAGCGGTGCGCCCAAGCGCGGCTCCGAGGGCAAGGACGGCATCGGCGCCACCACCGGCATGGGCATTTGCCACAGCTACACGCCGGATGGGCGCTGCGTTTCGCTGCTCAAAATTCTGCTGACCAATTTCTGCATCTACGATTGCCAGTATTGCGTCAACCGGCGCAGCTCGAATGTGCCGCGGGCCCGCTTCGCCGTAGCCGAAGTGGTGAAACTGACGCAGGATTTTTATTTGCGCAATTACATCGACGGGCTGTTCCTCAGTTCGGGCATCATCCGCTCGGCCGACTACACCATGGAGCAACTGGTGGCGGTGGCGCGTGAACTGCGCGAAGTGCACCAGTTCCGCGGCTACATCCATCTCAAAACCATTCCCGACGCCGACCCGGCCCTGATCGAACTGGCCGGCAAGTATGCCGACCGGCTGTCGGTGAATATCGAGTTGCCGACCCAGGACAGCGTGACGCGCCTGGCGCCGGAAAAGAGCGTGCACACCATCAAGTTGGCAATGGGCAATATCCGGCGCAAGCTGGACGAGAAGGAACAGGAGCCAAAGGCGCCGAAGTTTGCACCAGCCGGCCAGAGCACGCAAATGATCGTCGGCGCCGACGCCAGCGACGATCAAACCATTTTGAATACAGCCGAGACGCTGTACAGCAGCTATAAACTGAAGCGGGTTTACTATTCCGCCTTCAGCCCGATCCCGCAAAGCCCGGACAGCGTGCCGCTGGCGCCGCCGCCGCTAATGCGCGAGCACAGGTTGTATCAAGCCGATTTCCTCCTGCGCAGCTATGGTTTTCAAGCGCGTGAACTGTTGCCGGTCGCGGGCAACCTCGACCTCGACATCGACCCGAAACTGGCGTGGGCGCTGGCGCACCGCGAGCATTTTCCGATGGACCTCAATCGCGCCGACGCGAACATGATTGCGCGCGTACCCGGCATCGGCCTGCGCAACGCGAAACGGGTTATCGAATTGCGCCGGTTGCGCCGGGTGCGCTGGGAAGATCTCTCGCGCCTGCGCTGCAGCATGAAGAAAATCGCGCCCTTCATCATCACGGCCGATTATTCGCCGGTGCAGGGCGCGGCCAGTTCCGACACCCTGCGGCGCGCACTGGCCACGGCGCCTGAGCAAATGAGTCTGTGGCCGGAGTTGAAGGCGGCATGAATAGCGCGGCAGCGTCGGGCGCAGCCGGCCTCGCCGCTGTCGAGACGGTTGCCGCGGGCGAGCCGCTGCTGGTTGCCAATTTTATCGAATGGCGAGACGCGGCGCGCGCGCTGCTGGCGCACGCCATTGCCCCCGACGCGATCACGTGGGCCGGGCAGGATGGCGCTGCCGATTTGCTGATGAGTGCGCCTGTGCCCGCAGCGACGCCGGCGCAGGCCAGGGTCAGCATTCCACGCAGTTTGATGGACATGCTGCAGAACGCCGCCTGCTGCCGCCAGCATGATCGCTGGGCCTTCCTGTACCGCGTTGTGTGGCGCTGGACGCATGGCGAGCACGATGTGCAATCTGCCGCCGACGTCGACGGCGCGCGCCTGCACCAGATGGCGAAAGCCGTGCGCCGCGAGGAGCACGACATGCATGCCTACATCCGCTTTCGCGAACGTCCCGAGGAAGCCGGCGCGCCGCGCTTTGTCGCGTGGTTCGAACCGGCCCACGACGTACTGGCGCAGGTGGCCGAACATTTTGTGGCGCGCATGGGTAAGGTCAGCTGGCTGATTGCCACGCCCGACGCCAGCGTCATGTGGGACGGCGCCACCTTGCACAACACCGGCGCGCTGGTGAACAGTGGTGCCGAGCTGGTCGACTCCGGCGAAGCGCTCTGGCTCACCTATTACCGCAGCATTTTCAATCCTGCGCGCCTGAATGCGCAGCTATTGCAAAGCCACATCCCGTCGCGCTTCTGGAAAAACCTGCCGGAAGGCGCCGTGGTGCCGGAAATGATCAGCAACGCCGCCATGGGTGCGCGCCGCACCGGCCAGATGGAAGCGGTGGGCAGCCGGCGCGGCACCACCATTCCGATTGCGCCGGCCGCTGCGCAACCCGGGCGCGCGCAGCCATCGAGCCTGGACCAATGCCGCCGCTGCGACTTGTGGCAGCACGCGACGCAGGCCGTGGCGGGCGTGGGGCCGGCCACGGCGCGCATCATGGTGGTGGGCGAGCAGCCGGGCGACCAGGAGGATTTGCAGGGAAAACCGTTTGTCGGGCCGGCCGGGCAGTTGCTCGAGCGCGTGTTCGGCGATGCGGGCGTGGCGCGGCGCACGATCTACCTCACCAATGCAGTGAAACATTTTAAATGGGAGCCGCGCGGCAAGCGGCGGCTACATAAAACGCCGGCGCAACAGGAAATCGAGGCTTGCAGTTACTGGTACGAGAAGGAGCTGGAAACGGTGCAGCCGGAGGTGATCGTGGCGCTGGGGAGTACGGCATTGAAGGCGGTGCTGGGGACGAATCACGTAGCGCTGAAGGATACGCTGGGCACGCCGATCCGGCACCAGGGCAGGTGGGTGGTGACCGTGTACCACCCGTCGTATGTATTGCGGGTGCCGGATCAGGCGGCCAAGGACCAGGCTTTCAAGGTGATGGTGGAGGGCTTGAAGATGGCGCAGGGCTTGCTGGATCAAGCGGCGGCGCCGGGACTTTAAACGAGCCACTGCCCTTAAAACCGTCACCCCGACGAAAGTCGGGGCCCATGCTGAGCTTGCAGTTATGCGCTCTGTACGACTTCGGCAGCGTGATATGGGTCCCGGCGTTCGCCGGGATGACGTTTGAAAGCCAACGATGCCCGCTTACTGTAGCCCCAGCGCCTTCGCCACCGCCCCCCACCCCACATATTTAAAATTCTGCGGCCCATCCGGCAAGCGCTTATAGCCATCCTGAATCACCAGCATGCCCTGGCTGAACGCCCCGCCGAAATTGGCCGTGCTGACATCCAGTCCATCGGTCTCCGACGTGCCGTCGATCCCCTTCTCCAGATTGAACCCGACCCGGAAGCGCCCGCGCACCGCAAACGGCGCCGCAGCATCGAGCACGACGTAACTGTTATCGCCCTGGCTCGACACGATCAGATAATCCGCCTTGCCGGCCTGGTACAACGCCATGCCTTCGACATCGGCTGCCAGGTCGGCCCCCACCGGCAATACCATCTTCAGCGCATCCGGTTGCGACGTATCCGCCGATGTGGTCCACACGCCGCGCTTCTCTTCGCCCAGGAACAGACGCGCACGCTTGTCATCGACCACGCACCCTTCCGGCTGCGACGCCACCTTGAACGTGCGCAGCAAGGTGCCGCTGTACTGGCCCGCTTTCAGATCGATGCGATACTGCTGGAACCGGCCATCCTTGTCGTTGACGAAGGCCTGCAGGCCGCCGTCCACTGGCCGATAAAGACACATACCGTATATCTCATTCAAGCCGGTGGCGATGCGGATCGATTCGGCCACGGTGCCGCGCGCGTCGATCGTGAACAGCATCAGGCTGTTGTCGTCGCGCTGCGTGGCGGCGGCCAGGTCGACGCGCTGGCCGGCGAAGGCGATGTCCTGGCGCAGGTCGACGTTGTTCAGGCGGCCCACTTCCAGCAACTGGGTCTGCTTGCCCTGCAGGTCGTACACCAGCAATCCCTGTTTCTTGTTGGTGCCGAGGATGCGCGAACCGGCCGCGTTGGCACGGTCGACCCAGATCGCCGGGTCGTCGGCGGCATCGCCCTGGCGCGCCACCGGTTCGGTTTGTACCTCGGGCATGACAATCGCGATGGGCCGTGCGGCCGGACGTGCGGCCGCGCGCCAAGTCTGCGCGACGCTGGTCCAGCCTTTGGCTTCGGGCAGCAGCAGTTCGAGACGGCCATCGACGCTGCGGCTGGCCAGTTGCTCGGCGCCGCCGCCGGCACGCGAAGGCAGTGCCGTCCATTTAGCGCCATCGCGGTGCAGCAGGTGCAGCGTGGCGCCCTTGGCGTCCAGCACGGCGACGCCGTCCGGCAAGACGGTCAATGCGCCGGCGCCACCCGCCAGTTTGCCGAACGGCGCCCGCAGCGCCACCGGCTCGCGCGCTGCGCCGCCTTCGGCATTGGCGTCGTAGGCCCACAGCCCGATGCCTCCTTCACTGACAAACAGGGTGTGCGCGCCATCGTCGGCGCGGCAATGCTTGACGTGGGTCGGCATGGCCAGCTTGCGCACCAGCTGCGGCTGCGCGCCGGTGAGCGCCCACTGTTCCGAGCTGCCGTCCTTACCGATCATGAACACGTGGTCCAGTTGCTGCGCGTCGCGGTACAGGCAGATCGCCTCGATGCCGAACGCCGGCGCCGGCAAGGGCGCCTGTGCGGTCAGGCGGCCCGCTTTCAAATCGACCAGCACCGGCAGCGCGCGCTCCGCGTTGGCGTCGAGCAGCACCGCCAGCACGCCGCCATCGAGTGGGCGCAGGTCGAGTTGCTTGGCGCGGATCGGCAGCACGGCGCGCTGCTGGCCGGCGCTATCGAGCAGGTGCAGGCCCTGCTTGTCCAGCGTCAGCCAGCCGCCGTCCGGCAGCGCGGCCAGTTCACGGGCCTTGGCCGTCAGACCTGGCAGGGGCGCTGCTGCTGCCAGCGACGAGACCAGCAGGCCGGCGAGGGCCGCTTGTTGGATCAGCTTCGCCATCAGAACATGCTCACTTTCAGGCCGATTTTATAGGTGCGGCCATACTGTTCGTACTGGGTGTTGTACTGCTTCGCACCCTGGTAGACATAGTATTTTTCGTTGTTGATGTTGTTCGCTTCAAACACGAACTGGACCTGCCTGGTGAGCTGGTATGACAGCGACAAGTCCACTTGCGTCTGCGCGTCGACGATGCGGTCCTGTTCAGGGCGCAGGATGTCCTCGCCCATTTCCAGCAGGTAGGGCGACTTGTAGTTCGCTGCGATGCGCGCGGTCAGCGGACCGTGTTCGTAGCCCACCATCAGGTTCAGCACGCGGTCCGACTGGCCCGGGAAGCGCACGCTGCGGTGCAGGGTAGTGGCCGTGGCCAGGTCGTAGCGGGCAATATCCGCGTCAGACTTGGTGTAACTGCCGTTGACGCCCACCAGCAGGCGGTTGAACGGGCTTGGTAACATGCGCAGCGGCTGCTGGTACGACAGTTCCAGGCCCTTGACGCTGGCGGTCTGGCCATTCGCGTACGAGACGGCGCTGCTGAAATCCTTCCACGCGCCGGTGCCGGCCAGGTTGGTCGTGTACGTAAAATCCTTGATGTCTTTGTAGAACAGGTAGGCCGACATGGTGCCGTCGCTGCCCAGGATGCGCTCGACGCCCAGGTCCAGGTTGTGGGCGCGCAGCGGCTTCAGATCAGGGTTGCCGATCACCGCTTCGGTGCTGCTGTCCAGACTGATGCCGGGCGCCAGCTGGCTGAAATTGGCACGCACGACCGCGTTGCTCCAGGCCGCACGCAGGCTGGTGGCGCGATCGAGGTCGTAGCGTGCCTGCAGCGACGGCAGCCAGTTGGTGTACGAACGCTGGCGCTGCACCGGCGCCAGCAGCGCGTCTTCGTCGATCTGCTGGCCGTTGGCTTTGAAACTGGTGTGTTCGGCGCGCACGCCGGCCAGCAGGCTCCAGTCGTCGAAATGGAATTTGTTCTGCAGGTAGGCCGCGTCGATGTCTTCGTTCATCTTGTAGTCGGCGACGGTCGATTCCAGCGCCAGGCGCGCGCCGCTGCGGTCGAGGTTGGCCACCGCGGCGCGCAGGGCGGCGGGGTTCAGTGCGTAGCCGATATTGCCCAGCTTGTAGTCGAGCGTGTCGCCCGTCACATAGCCGGCCATGGCGCGCGCGGCGGTACTGAAATAACTGCTGCCGAAGGTCCATTCATTGGTGTCGTTGACCTTGTCGCGGCGGCTGGTCTTGGCGCCGAATTTGAGGGTGGAGCGCAGGCCGGCAAGGTCGAGGTCGCGCGTCAGGTCGATCTGCGCATGGTGTTCGCTGTCCTTGGCCGCCGCCTGCTGCAGTGTGATGCCCTGCAGTTTGTAGTTGGCGGGATCGAACACGGTGGCGGGGGCAATCAGTTGCGGCATCTCGGTGTTGGTGAAGCCGACGCCCTTGAAACTGCCGCGAAAGCGGCCGTCCTTGAGCGCGTCCGGGGTTTCGTCGGTCGAGCGGCTGCTGCCCGCCACCAGGTTCAGCTTCCAGCCGGCCAGTTGCTGCTCGGTGCCGAGCACGATGGAACGGATGTCCTGCGTGTACTTGCGCTGGCGCAGGCGGCGCTCGACGCGCGCGCTGCTCGTTTCGCCGTCCGCCACCGTTGCGCTGGCGGTGCCGAAGGTGCCGACCGTCATGCGGTCGCGCACTTCGTCGTCGCTGAACTGCGAGAGGAAACTGCGCAGGTAGTATTTGGCGCCGGACAGCGGGTGGTAGTCGACATTCAGCGCGAAGGCCTTGCGCTCACGATTGGGCAGGTAGTCGCGCAATTCGAAACCGCTTAACTTGTTGCCGTTCCAGGCGCCGCCCGTCTCATCGTTGTCCGAGCCGAACTTGCGCTTTTCCAGCGACAGGCCGGCGGCCACGCCCAGGGTGCCGCCCATGAAACGGTCGGCCCACAGCACGCCGCCGTTCGGGCTGGTCTGGCTGGTGTTCTGGTCGTAGCTGGCGCCCAGGTTGGCGGAGAGCAGCTTGCCGGGTAAATCGAACGCCGACAGCGACTTCACTTCCACCGTGCCGCCCAGCGAATTGGCGTCCATGTCCGGCGTCAGGGTCTTGGTCACTTCCAGCGAGCGGATCAGGCCGGCCGGCAGCACATCGAGCGCCACGCCGCGGCGTCCCGCTTCAGGCGACGGCACCAGCGCGCCGTTGATCGTGGTGCTGTTCAGATCGGGACCCAGTCCGCGCACGGTGACGTAGCGGCCCTCTCCCTGGTCGCGCTGCACCGACACGCCCGGCAGGCGTGCCAGCGCTTCGGCCGCGTTCTTGTCGGGCAGGCCGCCGATGTCGTCGCTGCTGACGACGCTGACGATGTTGTCGGCCTTTTCCTGCGCCGCGATGGCATTGCGCATGCTGGCGCGCTGGCCGGTGACAACCACCGTGCTGGCGGCGTCAAGCAGGTCTACCGGGGCGGCCTGGGCCGGTGCGGACAGCAGTGCGAGCACGCCCAGCGACAGTTGGGACAAGCGCAGGCAGGCAGGGGAGGGGGCGGAGATTTTCATGGAGGGGTCATAGCTTCGCGGTAAAGGGAGTGGCCGCAGTGTGTCGCCGGAATGTGTCCGTTGCGTGACACGAAACTGCCGGCTGGCGCTGCGCCTGACCAGATGAGCTGAAATGACCTGCCAACCGCCCGGGCCAGCGGCCGAAACTGCCATTTCGAGGAAAATGGTGCGCCCTTTGCACCTCCCGCAGCAATGCCACGATGTCATCGTCCGGTCATCCGGCGCGGCTAAGCTGGCGCCCATTTATCCGGTTCCCTTCCATGCTCAAGCTCCACCGCACCACGTTTTTTGCCTGTGCGCTCCTCGCGCTGTTGATCCTGGTTTTGTACGCCAGTGTGGGCGCGGTCAAGCCGTTTCACACGTGGGACTGGCGCGACATCGTCAGCGAAGGCGGCACCACGCTGCTGGCCTGCTGCTGGCTCGTCATGCTGCTCAGCAGCCGGCCCGGCGGCATGGTCACGCGCTGGCTGTCCTGCGGCCTGGCCGCCATCATGCTGGGCAACTGGGCCGACCTGATGGATGAATTCTTCAAGATGGGCAAAGCCTTCGAATGGAATCACTGGCTCGAAGCGCTGGTGGGGGTCGGCATGCTGACGCTGACGGTCGGCGTGCATTACTGGCGCCACGAGCAGGCCAATCTGAGCCAGCACCTGGAAAAACGCGAGCGCCTGTTTCGCGACCACCGCGCCTTCGACCGCATCACCCAGCTGGCCGACGCCGACTATCTGCGCCGCCAGATCCGCCTGGAGCGCCAGCGCCGGCCCGGCGAAGACTGTGCCGTGGCGCTGCTCGACATCGACGGCTTCCACCTGATCAACCGCAGCTTCGGCCAGGCCGAAGGCGACCGCGCCTTGCAGGCAGTCGGCCACATGCTGCTGTTGAACTTGCGCAGCGACGATCTGTTGTGCCGTTACGCTGGCGACCGCTTTGCCGTGCTGATGCCGGGCACCAGCGAAGCCGAGGCCACGGTCCTGGCGCACCACCTGTGCGACATGGTCGGGCGTATGCGCCACCACGCGGGCGCCACGCTGGTGCCGCTGACGCTGCGCCACGCCTGCGCCGCGGCCGATGACGCGCCGGAGATTGTGCTGCGCGCGCTGAACCAGGCGGTGCACCAGAGCGCCACGGCGCCGGCGTGATCCGCTACAGCCAGGCTGGCGACCCGTTCATCCCGGCCCGCCATCAGCCGGCGCTGGTGCTCGACTACGCGCGCAGCCGCGACGTGGCTGCGGCCGGCCTGGTGCGCGGCACCGGCTTGCTGCCATTGGGCGTGCCGGCCGCCGGCGATCTGCTGGCGCCGCGCGACTATCTGCAATTGCTGGCCAACGTGAACGGCGCGCTGGCCAGTCCCGACACCAGCTTCATGCTGGGCCAGCAGATGCTGCCAGGGCACTACGGCGCCGTCAGTCACGCCCTGCTGCACGCGCAGAACCTGCGCCAGGCGCTCAATACGCTGGTCGCGTGGCAAAGCCGATTGTGCCCATTACTGAGCCCGCGCTGGCGCGAAGAGGGTGATCTGGCCGTGCTGTACTGGAGCGACGCGTTCGGCGCGCCCGGCCAGTTGCCCTTCCTGGTGGAGATGCACATGACGGCGGTGGTGGCGCTGTGCCGCTGGCTGGGTGGCCAGCGCTTGCCGTGGCGCTTCTGTTTCAACCGCTGCGCCCCGCGCCAGCGCGAGCAGCACGAGGTGCACCTGGGGCCGGCACTGCAGTTCGATTGCCACCTCGACGCCATGCTGATCGACGCGCACTGGCTGGATCAGCCCTGGCCGCGCGGGAATGCCACGGCCGCCGCGGTGGCGCTGGACGAAATCGCCCACGCCACAGACGCGCCGGCGCTGTTGGTGGCGCTGTACGACTACCTGCTGCAGCAAATCCGGTGCGCCCCGACGCTGGAAGGGACCGCCGCCGCCTTCGGCACCAGCGCGGCCACGCTGAAGCGCCACCTGGCGCGCCACGGCACCCATTTCCAGGCCGAGCTCGACCAGGTGCGCACGCATGTGGCGTTGTACCTGTTCCAGATGCGCCGCTACGACAACGAGCAGGCCGCGACCTATCTGGGTTTTCATGATGCGACCAATTTCCGGCGCTCGTTCAAGCGCTGGACCGGCCAGACGCCGAGTTTTCTGCGCAGTTTCTTAAACGGGTAGGCGGATCGCGAAGGTCGCGCCCAGCCCGCGCCCGGCGCTGCTGACACTGAGCGTGCCGCCGTGCAGTTCAATGATGCGGCGCGCGATGTACAGGCCCAGTCCCAGGCCGGTGCCATTGTTTTGCTGTTGCAGGTTGAAGGCGCCGAACACGTGCGCCAGGTCTTCCGGCGCAATGCCCTGGCCCGAGTCGGCGATATCGATTTCAAGGAGGGCGCCGTTGCGGCGAATGCCAATGCGGATCACGCCGCCCTCGGGCGTGAATTTGACTGCGTTGAACAGCAAATTCCACACCACCTGCTGCAGGCGCCGGCCGTCGGCCTCCAGCACGATATGGTCGCCGTAGTCGGCCGGCGTTACCTGCATCAGGATCTGCTTGGCGTGGGCATGGGTTTCGACGGTCGAGATGGCGTCGCGCAGCACCTGGCCCAGATTGATGGGCGCACGGGCAATCGACATCTGCCCGGTCAGGGTGCGCGCCGCGTCGATCAGGTCGTCGACCATGCCGGCTTCCTGGCGCACGTGCACGCGCATCGCTTCCAGGCCGGCCACCGCCTGTGGCGCCAGGTCCGGCACGGTGCGCAGCAGCAGTTCGATGCGCATCGACAGCGCCGACAAGGGCGTGCGCATTTCGTGCGACACGGTGGCCAAAAACAGTTCGCGGGTGCGGTTCACGCGGGTCAGGTCGTCGATGGTTTCGCGCTGCCGGTCGAGGGTTTTCGACAGTGTGCCGAGCAGGGCGGCGTAGGTGTCCATGCGCCGGTTTGACACCGGTGCATCGAGCCGCACTTCGTTCCACAGCAAGTGGCCGGGCAGGCCGATGCGCCGGGCGATGCGTTCGGACGCCAGCGGCGAACTGAAGTCGGCGTAGCGCCAGCCGAACACCAGCACGCCATACACGGCGCCGCGCAGCAGCAAGGGCTGGGTTTGCACGCGCAAGCCATCGTCGAATTGGCTGGCGGCGCTAACACCGGATGCGCACGTCGCCAGCACCATCTCGCGCTCGAATTGGGTGCCGGGACCATCCTCGGCCCACAGGGTCGAGCCGGCCAGCAGGATGCCCAGGCGCGAGCCGACCAGCGGCCCGATGTGGCGCACCCCGGCGGCGTCCCAGGCGCTGGCGACGAGACCGGTGGCGTCCGTGAATTGCTGCAGCGGGGTGCGCCAGTCGTCCCAGTCGACCGGAACGTGATCGGGCAGGGTGACGTTGATCACGCGGCGGGTTCGAGCGGCAAGTCGGCGTCCGGCGGCATGGGCGCGCCGCCGGCGACGGCTTCTTCCACCGCCGGGCTCTGGCGCGAAGGTGAACGTGACAACAGGCCGTAGTAGGCCGAGAACGGCAACTGCGGTACGGCCTGGACGTCGCAGCCGGTTTCATCGATCAGCAGCAGGCCGCCCGCGCCGATGGCGTATTCGCGCGTGATCTGCAGGTTGCGGCTGCCGCGCACTTTGGGCACGGCGATCGCGCGCCGCAGCATGGTCGAAATTTCGACGTAGTTGAGCAGGATGATGTTGTCGACCAGGTGCGAGCCTTTGAGTTCTTCGCTGATCTGCGACACGCCCAGCAATTCAGGGCTTTCGTAGTTGAACAGCGTTGTCGCCAGGCGGTGCTTGAAGAAGGTCGCCAGTGCGTACAGGTAATCGGCCACCTCGCTACGGCTGGTCATTTCGTAGACGGCAATCGAATCGAGCACCACGCAATCGACGTTCCCGGACTCGACCAGCTTGACGATGCGCTCGAAGTGCACGTCCAGTTCGAGTTCCAGCGGCGACTCGTAGTGGATCACCAGCTGGCCGGCGTCGACCAGTGCCTGCAGGTCGAAGCCGAGCGACAAGGCATTGCGCATCAACTGGCGTGGATGTTCGTCCAGGCTCACCAGCAGCGCCTTGTGGCCGCTCGCGATGGCGTGGCTGAGGAACTGGACGCCGAGCACGGTTTTGCCGGTGCCGGAAATGCCGCTCACCATCGTCACCGAGCCTTTGTAGATGCCGCCATCCATCATGGTGTCGATGGCGGGCGAACCGGTCGACATGCGCTCGTCCGAGGTCGGCTGGTCGTAAAGGGAAATCGGGCGCGACTGGGCGCGGCGGTAGACGTGCACGCCCACGTCCGGCTCGATGCGCAGGGTGTGGCTGCCGCCGATAAAATCCTGGCCGCGCGATTTCATCACCGTCAGGCGGCGGTGCACGCGGCGCCGGTTTTCTTCGCGGCTGAGGGTGATGATGGTGTCGAACACGAACCGTTCATGGGCCAGCACGCCGGTCATCGACTCGTCCTTCTCGGCGGTGACGAGGGTGGTCACGCCCAGGCGCGTGAGGCCTTCGATGAGCAGGTGCACGTCCTCGCGAAACTGCATGGCGTGCGCTTCGGCGTACAAACGCAGGGGCGTCAGGCCATCGATCAGCAGGCGCCTGGCGCCCATGCCGCGCAAGGTGGCGGCAAAGACGCCGTCGTCGCTGCGAAATTCGCTCAGCAGCACGGCCGGGCTGGTCTGGATGATCTTGATCTTGCCCTGGTCGATCTGGCCTTGCAGGTCCCAGTTGAAGCCGGCGGCGTCGCGCAGCAGTTTGACGGGGTCGAGCTCGAACGAGACGATGGCGCCCGGTTCGTCGTGGTCCACGGCGCCGTGGTAGATGAAGCCCAGGCCGAGCGTGGTCTTGCCGGAGCCGGGCGGGCCCTCGACGAGCAGGTTGTTATTGCGCGGAACCCCGCCGTGCAGGATTTCATCGAGTCCCGCAATACCCGTCTTGACCAGCTGAGTCACTGACTGTCCCCCTGATTTAATAGGGGGCAAGTTTATCATGCGCGGCGCTTTGCCTGCGTGACGTATCGGTGAGTTGGCGAACGTTCGGCAACCTGGTCTTGGATTAAAGTTGTTTATCACTTAACAGGAGACACACCATGGATTCGATCAACCAGAACCAGCCCGAAGAAAACCACCGCGACCTCGTCGGCGCGGACGCCGTCAAGCAGATCAAGGAAACCGTCGACAGTTCCGATACCTGTTTTTTTGTGACCGCCACCTACAGCGGCGCGTCGAGCGGCGCGCGCCCGATGAACATCCGCCAGGTCGACGACCAGGGCACGCTGTGGTTCCTGAGTTCCAGCGACAGTCACAAGAACGCCGAGATCGCCGTGGACCCGAGCGTGAAGCTGTACTTGCAAGGGTCGACCCACTCGGAGTTCCTGCATCTGTCCGGCCACGCCACCATTTCGACCGACAAGGCAAAAATCAAGGAACTGTGGACGCCGATCCTGAAAACCTGGTTCACCGAAGGCGAAGACGATCCGCGCATCACGGTCATCAAAATCGTGCCGACGGATGCGTATTACTGGGACAACAAGCACGGCAAGGCAATTGCCGGCATCAAGATGCTGATTGGCGCCGCGATCGGGAAAACGCTGGACGATTCGATCGAGGGCACGTTGCGCGTTTGAAGTGTGGTGGCGCGGCATGCCGCACTGTCGAAAAATCTTACAGTGCGGACTAGTTTATGGAACGGCATGACGATAAGTGGTTGATTGCATGAGGAATGTGTATAGTGGAACAGTTATTGCTTTATTGCACGTATACATTCTTAACGGAAATCACATGAAAAAATCGTTTGCCACCTTGTCTGCCGCTTTGCTGTTCGCGTTCGCTGGCAGCGTCCAGGCCGGACCGCTTCTGTATGCCCAGGCGGGCAAGCAAAATGTGACGGAGTACACCTTCACGGCGGCGGCAAGCGGCGACCTGCTGGCGTATTTCGTGGGCGCCACCGCTTCTTATACGGAGGAGATCACGGTGCTGATCAACGGCGTCGCCAGTTCGATCCAGGGTCTCAACAACAAGACCGCGCACAACAATGACACGCTCAATTTCGGCACCGTGCAAGCCGGCGATGCGCTGGTGTTCAAGATGGTCACCATCACCCCGACCACCGGCGTGGGTCCCTGGTACTCGCAAAAAAGCCTGAACAGCGACGGCGTCAACCATATCTATGCCGCCACCTACGCAGGCGACCGCGCCCTGCCTGCCGGCGTCGTGGTGGCATTCGAAGATTTGGCGAAAGGCGGCGACTTCAATTACGCCGACGTGCGCTACTTGTTCACCAACGTCTTGATCAATGCTCCTGCCAGGGCCGGCGCCAACGTCCCCGAGCCGGGTTCGCTCGCCTTGCTTGGCCTGGGAATCGCCGCTTTTGCCGCCAGCCGCCGCAAGCGCGTCACCCGGTAGCGGAAACAATAGTTGAAGAAATGAAATCTTTAACATAGATGCCTGTTATACAATCCTCGGTGGGCCGACATTCGGTTTCTATTGGGGAAAAGTCTTGCAGACCGCAGCTGTTAATTGTTTTACCTGGATCTTGCCGTGAACATTGCACTACGGCTGGACCTGCGCACCATGATGCTGACGATGGCATGCATCAATTTGCTGTTTGCGGCGATGCTGGCGCTGGTGTCCTTGCATTCCGGCAGGGTCAAGGGTGCGCGCCAGTGGGCGGTGGGCATGGTGCTGCTGGGCGCCGGTTATTCCGGAGCCGGGCTGCTGGTCGACACGCCGCCGCCCGCGGCCATGGTGATCATGGCCATGGGCATCGGGCTTGGCCTCGGCATGATGTTCAATGGTATCGAGGCATTCAAGGACCAGCCCTGCAGTTATCGCCTGACACTCGCGCTGGCGGTCGGGATGGGCGTGCAGACGTTTTGGTTCCTGGTCGTCAGGAACGATGTCCAGGGCCGCATTACCGCCAACTGGCTGGTACATTCACTGGTCAACCTGGCCTGCGCACGCGCGCTGTTTGTTCGCGTCGCGCAACCCTTGCGCACCGCGTACTGGCTCGCCGGCGCCTCCTTCCTGGCCCTCGGTAGCGCTACGCTGGCACGCGTGCTGGCTGCGCTGTTTGCGCCGGCCAACACGGTCTACCTGTTCGCCCCCGGCAAAATCAGCCCCGGTGTGTTCATGGTCGCCAGTCTGGCGCAGATGGCGCTCGCGTTCGGCCTGATCCTGATGATTAATTACCGCCTTGCGAGCGATTTGCGCCAGTTGGCCTCGACCGATTCGCTGACCGGCGTACTCAATCGCGGCAGCATCGAGAAAGAGCTGTCGCGTCAGGTGGCGCTGGCGAAACGCAGCGGCGCGGCGCTGGCACTGATGATGATCGACGTCGATCACTTCAAGCGCATTAACGACAGCCACGGCCATCCGGCCGGCGACGAGGTGCTGCGCCAGTTGGCCGCGCTGCTGCGATCCTTGGTCCGGCAGGGTGATGCCGTGGGCCGTTACGGTGGCGAGGAATTCTGCATCGTACTGCCCAACACCAGCGCGCCTGCCGCCGCCCTACTGGCCGAACGCCTGCTGCAGCGCTATGCCGATTTGCGCGTGGCATGGGGCGCGACCGTGCTCAACGGCACCGTCAGCATCGGCATCGCCGATAGCGCCACCAGCGGGCACGCGGTGGCGCCCCTGATCGCCGCCGCCGACCGCGCGCTGTACCAGGCCAAGGCGGCGGGGCGCAACCGGATGGTGCTGCACACGGCGGACGAACCGGCGCTGGCCGAGGCGCAGCCCAGAATGCAGTGGAATTAACAGTTCGCATCCGAACTGGCGGCGCCGCTGACGCGTGCCAAACTTGAGCGCGCTCCCGCAACAGCCTGCAAGCGCTCTTGCAGATAACTACTCAGGCGTGGGTGCTGGCTGAACGCGACGTTGAAACGGATATGCTGGTCGGGTGTGTTATGTGCCGAGAAGGCGGCGCCACGCATCAGCAGGATCTTGTTGCGGAAGGCGTCTTGCACCAGCAAGTCAACGTCCAGACCTTGTGGCATGGTGCCCCACAAAAAAATCCCTGCATCGCCCGGCTGCTCGAACAGCACGCCGGCCGCGCTCAATTGGCGCGCACTGGCGTTGCGCGCCACCATGATCTTGCGCTGCAGGCGGTCCAGGTGTTTGCGCAAGTTGCCGGCTCTGAGTACCTCCAGCAGCACATATTCATTCAGCGCCGGCATCGTCATGATGGAATGGATCTTGGCTCGCATCAGCACGCGCAGCAGGGCAGGGGCGGCGGCGAGATAGCCCAGGCGCAAGGCAGGGCTGAGTGCCTTGCAAAAGCTGGAGTAATAAATCACGCCATCGAGGCCGGACAGGGATGCCAGCCGCGTGCTGTGGCCTTGCTGAAAATGGCCGTGTACGTCGTCTTCAGCGATCAGGACGCCATATTGCTGCGCCAGGATCAGGACCTTGTGCAAATTGGCAGCACTGCTGCTCCACCCAGTGGGGTTATGCAGCGCCGTTTGCATGAATAGCAGGCGCGGGCGGTGCTCGCGGCAAGCGGCCTCGAATGCCGCCAGATCGAGTCCATCCGGGCGGCGCTTGATGGGCACCAGGCGGATGCCATCCTGGCGCAAACGGCCAAACATCAGAAAATAGCCGGGATCTTCCACCAGCACGGTGTCGCCGGCTTGCAAAAAACTACGGCAAATCAGGTCAATGGCATGGGTGCCGCCAAAGGTGGTGAGGATGTGGCTCGCGTCAACGGCCGCGCCGATGCCGCGCAACAGCAGCGCGATGTGCTCACGTAATTCCGGTAGCCCCTGCGGCGGACAGCGCGAGGCCATGCCGGCAGGGCTACGCGCCAGCGCCTTTTGCACGGCCGTGGCCGGTACCGCGTCATGCAGCCAGGTCGGCGGCAATGCGCCGCTGCTGGCCTGCAAGACACCAGCGCGCTGATCGTTTGCCTGCTGCGCCAACCACACCGCCTCTTGCTCCTCGCCCGCTTCGAGCGCGACGTCATCGGGAACCGCGCTGCTGGCGTCGGTCCTTGTGCGCACAAAAAAACCCGCCGTGCCATGCGAATCGATGACGCCTGCCGCGACCAGCCTGTCATACGCCACCACGACTGTATTCGTGCTGACGGCTAACTGCGTGGCGAGCTGGCGTATCGATAACAGTCTGGCGCCGCCAGGCAGGGCCCGGCTCTCGGCCAGATGGCGCAACTTTGCCTCAATCTGCGCGGACAGGGCGGTGGTGGAGGAACGGTCGATGGCGAACATGTTCAAAGTCTAGCGTAAAAACATCACGGCCAGGATTAGCAAGATGGCACCCATTGTCAGGTTGAAGACGCGCTGCTTGTACGGATCTTTCAGCAAGTGACGAATCGAGGCGCCAAACAAAGCCCACACGACACTGCAAGGCGTTCCCACCAGCGTGCCAATCACCGCCACCAGCACCGCACTGCTCAGGGTGTTGTGCCCCACAGGCATGAAAACCGACGCCACGGTAATGGCCTTGACCCAGCTTTTGGGGTTCAGCCCCTGGAATGCTGCCGCCTGAACAAATGACACCGCCTTGGCTACAGATGCCCCACCCACCGATGCCCTGCTGAGTTTCCACGCCAAAAACACCAGGTACAAGGATCCCGCGATGCGCAGCAGCTGCTGTGCCGTTGGATAGGCCAACAGAACACTTCCCAGTCCCACGCACACGAGCATGGTCTGCACGAATGCGCCGGCCTGGATGCCCAGAATCGCCGGCAGCGCGCCGCGCCCGCCAAAATTGGCACCCGTGGCGGCGAGCATGACATTGTTCGGTCCCGGTGTGACCGACATCACAAAGCAGTAGCTCATCAAGGGCAAAAGATCGGTCATGGCATGCAATTCGTCGTGTGGAGTTGGTACGCAGTCTGGGCGCGCAGCGCAGCGCGGACAAGACACAAGGACGAGGAGACAGGCCCATGCTGTATCAATCGATGGACCGCTACAGTTGCCTTGTTGGTGTCGCAGACAATGCGTGGCGGCCATCACACCAGCGAGAAAAGCGGCCATCCGATTTTTCGTCAGAACTGCCGTGTCTGAAATTTGTCAAACATGTCAGAACCCGCGTAGAATGCGGGGCACGCGGGTGTAGCTCAATGGTAGAGCAGAAGCTTCCCAAGCGTGCGACTCGAGTCGCGAGGTTAGCCGGAGACCTTCCCACCACGTAAAGAGTGTGGAAATTCAGTGCACCACCTGGCAAGTCGGGGTGGATTTACGGTAGTTGGAAGTCAAAAGTGTACTTGTTATACGACGAAGGCTGTGTGCCGCAATTGTCTTGAGGTGTCTCAATGAACCTGCAAGACCGAGGGTTCAGCCCCTCGTAGTCTAGGAGCGGTGCGTCACTGGCAACGGTGGGGTGCTAAGCGCTCTGACAATGTAGCCACCCCTCGGGGTATGCCGCGTCCGTGAGGAGGTGGCAGGAGTTCGGCATATGCGGCCGGACGAGGCGCTAGGCTGGGTTGGTTGGTTAATACGTGTGAACTGCTATTAAACGTCGTCAAGCTTGACGAGCCATACGCATTGGTTGGAGGCTCGATGTGATCGGTTGTTTGCTTGCTTGGTGCAAACACGCTGACATTGGTATCACCGGCGAAAAGGCAGAACCTTCCCAATCCTGTTGGGTATACGGAACGAGGAAAGCCTGTTGTGTCGTCTGGCCCGTCTGGCAGACAAGGATGACCGCAAGGTTATTTGATGGCGCAGCAGGTAGAGGATGATGGAAAAAGCGAATGCCTCCCTGTAACGGGGTGGATAGGGGCTGAAACGATCGCCCCGACGCGAAAGCGTGCAGACTTCCATCTGGTGATCTGTCGTAAGATAGGTTTGTAAATCGCATCCTAATCGGGATAACGCATCCCCGTTAGGGGAGTAGTACGTCTTACCGTTAGGGTCAAGGCGGGTGTAGCTCAATGGTAGAGCAACGGCTTCCCAAGCCGACGACGAGGGTTCGATTCCCTTCACCCGCTCCATACTTCCGGAGGCTGATATGGACACAAGTGCAATTGCTTGTGATGTCGCCTCTTCATCTTGGCAGTCTTGGCATGAAGTTGATTGGGTCAAGGTTTATCAAGGTGTCGCGAGGCTGCAGACCAGGATTGCGAAGGCAGTAAAAGCAGGGGAGTGGCGGACGGTACGCGCCTTGCAGAGGCTCCTGACCAAATCCACCGGCGCGAAAGTGCTGGCTGTGAGGCGCGTTACGGAGAATCGTGGTCGGAAAACACCAGGTGTGGATCAGCAAACCTGGAGTACGCCAGAAGAGAAGTGGAGTGCGGTAGAAAATCTCAGCAGGAAGAGATATAAACCGTTGCCTTTACGTCGCATCAATATCCCAAAGTCGAATGGTGAGAAACGCCCCCTGGGCATTCCCACTATGCGTGACCGCGCCATGCAAGCGTTGCATCTGCTGGCGTTAGATCCTGTAGCCGAAACACTCGGTGATCCCCATTCATACGGTTTCAGACGTGAACGCTCTACAGCAGACGCGATCGGACAAGTGCGCAATGTGCTTAGCCGTGACGTTTCGCCGAAATGGGTGCTGGAGGGGGACATCAAGGGCTGCTTCGACAACATCAGTCACGAATGGTTGATCGCGAATGTCTGCATGGACAAAGTGATCCTTCGTAAGTGGTTGAAGGCTGGGTTCGTTGACATGGGCAAGCTTTTTCCAACGACGGCAGGAACGCCACAGGGAGGCATCATTTCCCCGGTGTTGGCAAATATCGCACTCGATGGGCTGCAGGCTGAACTCACCAATCTATTCGCAACGGTGAGGCAGGCAAGGGCAGCCAAGGTAAATCTGGTGCGTTACGCGGACGACTTTATCATCACAGGCAGTTCGAGAGAATTGCTGGAGGATGAAGTCAAACCACTGGTAGAGAAATTCCTGATTACCAGAGGCTTGGTCTTGTCGCCCACGAAGACCAAAGTCACGAACGTGACCGAAGGCTTCGATTTCCTGGGATGGCACGTAAGGTACTTGGGGCAACAACTCCTGGTCCTGCCATCGAAGAAGAACAGGAAAAATTTTCTGGACAAGATCCGCGCCCTGCTGCGCAAGAGAAAGTCTGCCAGTCAGACGGAAGTGATCGAAAAGCTGACCCCGGTTATCAGGGGTTGGGCCAACTATCATCGAAGTCAGAATTCGTCGCGGACGTTTGCCTGGTGCGACAATCAAATTTGGCATGCGCTATGGCGATGGTCGTGTCGTCGTCATCCTGCCAAGGGGAAGAAGTGGATCAAACAACGCTACTTCAAGTGCATCGAGGGGCGCGATTGGCGGTTTACGGAAAAGGACAAGTTGCTGCCGGTACTGGCGGGGTATCGGAAGGTCGATCACGTCAAGATCAAAAGCGATGCAAATCCCTACGACCCAGCGTATGACGGGTACTTTTCGATTCGGCTTGCAAAGCGAATGGACAAGACGCTCGAGGGTCGCCGCAAACTTCGGTGGTTGTGGTGGTGGCAGGAAGGTCTCTGCCCTCTGTGCGACCAGAAGATCACCCGCGAAAGTGGCTGGAATCTGCACCACATCGTGAAGCGGTCTCAACGAGGCTCGGACAAGCTGACGAATTTGGTTTTGCTGCATCCGAGCTGCCATGTTCAATACCATGCCAGGGAATCAGCCGACCCTGCCGGCATCTCGAAATACAAGTAGAGGTGCTTTTAGGTTGCTTGAGCCGTATGCGGGGAAACTTGCACGTACGGTTCTTAGGGGGGAGGGTTCCAGCGATGGAACCTTCCTACCCTCCTTACGACGAGGGTTCGATTCCCTTCACCCGCTCCAGTTCGCGCTTTCCTCTCCCCCTGTTTCCTTCAATTGCACGCTGCTCGCCCGTCGACGCCTCAATTCGTCAAGGAATACATTCGATTCCATTCGGGAGACAGATGATTCCGAATGGGAGACATTCGTTTCCTCTTATATTTTCCATCATGCGTACCGACTTCCTTCTCGGGCATCTGCACACGCGTGCCCACATCTGAACCGTTGCTATTTTCCGCGCCAGGACCTCCGTGCGTGAACGAACAGACGCTACTTCGTAACAAAAGCACATTGACTGCTTCTTCTTGGGGGCGGCATGCGCGAAAAAATTGAAATCAAACAGAACGACGCGCCAGCCGGCGGGTGGGGTTCGGTGAAGGAGGTCAGCACCATCTTGCTGCGCGAAAACGTCATCGCGCAGGGGACGGCCTTGCTGCTGCACCAGAACAAGCCGGACGGCTTTGCCTGCGTCAGCTGCGCCTGGGCCAAGCCGGCCCATCCGCATCCTGCCGAATTCTGCGAAAGCGGCGCCAAAGCCACCGCGTGGGAAATCACCGCGCATAAGCTCGATGCCGAATTCTTTGCCAGCCATACGTTGACGTCGCTGGAAAGCTGGTCCGATCACGCGCTGGAAGAAAAGGGTCGCCTGACCGAACCGATGCGCTGGGATGCTGCCAGCGATACCTATCTGCCGGTCAGCTGGGATGCCGCCTTTGCCGAGATCGCCCGCGAACTGGGGCAGCTCGCGCCGAAGGACGTGGTGTTCTACAGCTCCGGGCGCGCGTCGCTGGAAACGTCGTATATGTACCAACTGTTGGCGCGCATGTACGGCAACAACAACCTGCCGGACAGCTCGAATATGTGCCACGAAAGCACCTCGGTCGGCCTGCTGAAAACCATCGGCGTGCCGGTCGGTACCGTCACCCTGGACGATTTCGAGCACACCGACTGCATTTTCTTTTTCGGCCAGAACGTCGGCGTGAACAGCCCGCGCATGCTGCACCAGTTGCAGGAAGCGAGAAAGCGCGGCGTGCCGATCATCACCTTCAATCCCTTGCGCGAACGGGGCCTGGTGAGTTTTACCAATCCGCAGTCGCCCGGTGAGATGCTGACCGGTAGCGAGACCGCCATCAGCACCCAATATCTACAAGTGAAAGCCGGCGGCGACACGGCCGCCATCATGGGCCTGTGCAAGGCGCTGATCGCTTTTGATGAAGCCGCGCAGGCCGCGTCGATGGCGCGTGTGCTCGATGCCGATTTCCTGGCCACCCACACGCACGACTTCGACACCTTCGCCACCGCCGTCAAAGCCTGCGCGTGGGCCGACATCGAACGCGAATCGGGCCTGGCGCAGGCGGATCTGGAAACTGCGGCGCGCGTGTACGCGGGCGCCAAGGCCGTGATGGCGGTGTACGGCATGGGCCTGACCCAGCACACGAACGGCGTGCAGAACGTCGCGATGGTCACCAATCTGCTGCTCATGCGCGGCAATATCGGCAAACCGGGCGCGGGCGTGTGTCCGGTGCGTGGCCACTCGAACGTGCAGGGGCAGCGCACGGTCGGCATCACCGAAAAACCTGAACTGGCGCCGCTCGACCAGCTGGCCAGCCAGTACAACTTTACGCCGCCGCGCGAGAAGGGCATGAACACGGTCGAGGCGTGCGAAGGCATCCTGTCCGGCGCGGTCGACGCCTTCATTGGACTGGGCGGCAATTTCATTCGCGCCGTGCCCGAGACCGTGCTGATGGAAGCCGCCTGGCGCCGCCTGCGCCTGACCGTGCAGGTGGCCACCAAGCTCAATCGCAACCACGTCATCCACGGCGAAGTCGCGTTCCTGCTGCCGTGCGTCGGGCGCATCGAGATCGACCGCCAGAACGGCGTCGCACAGTCGGTGTCGATCGAGGACAGCACCGGTTTCATGCACGGCTCGAAAGGCCGCGCGGAGCCGGCCAGTGCCAGCCTGCTGTCGGAACCGGCCATCATCGCCGGTCTGGCCAAGGCGCTGCTGCCGACCGTGCCCGCGATGGCGCATGTCGACTGGGATGGCTGGGTGGGCAATTACGCGCGCATCCGCGACGCAATCGAAAAAACCTTCCCCGAGATCTTCTTCCAGTTCAACGAGCGCATGTGGATGCCGGGCGGCTTTCGCAAGCCGGTCGCCGCCTCGCACCGGGAGTGGAACACGACGAGCGGCAAGGCGACCTTCATCGCACCGGATGCCCTCGATGAAAACCCGGACATGCACGAGAACGGCGCGGATATCCTGCGCCTGTTCACGGTGCGCTCGGACGGGCAGTTCAACACCACCATCTATTCGAACGACGACCGCTTCCGCGGCGTGTACGGCACCCGCATGGTGTTGTTCATGGCGCGTGTCGACATGGATCGGCTGGGCTTGGTGGAGGGCGACACGGTGACCGCGCTCACGCCGTCGCTTGACGGCGTGGCGCGCAGCGTGGCCGGCTTGCGGGTGACCGAGTACAGCATTCCGGCGGGGTGTGTCGCGGGCTACTACCCGGAGTGCAATCCGCTCATTCCGCTGTGGCATCACGCCAGGGAGAGCAAGGTGCCGGCGGCGAAAGCAATCGATATCAAGGTGCAACGCCATGCTGCGTAAAACATTGCAGTTGTTTCGCTGCGCGATGCTGCTGCTGGCAACGCGCAGGTGTCCCGACCGCGGTAACCTGAGCGGCACGCCGTAGCGCGCCGCGGCTCGCTTACAATGATCGATTGCCCGGACGGGTCATATTGAAAGCAGCCCATGACGAAAGCCGGACGCGCGCCAGGCGCCACCGCGGTGAGCCAGCGCCGCCTGCAAATGGCGGATATCGCCCGCCTGGCGGGGGTGTCCACCGCCACCGTGTCGCGTGCCCTGAGTAACAGCCCGCTCGTCAACGAGGAAACGCGCAGCCGCATTCTCGATCTGGCCAGTTCCTTGCGCTACTCCGTCAACGTGGCCGCGCAAAACCTGCGCATGAAGCAGAACCGCACCGTGGGCGTGCTCATTCCATTCGAACGGTCCACGCGCCAGCATCTGTCCGATCCGTTCCTGCTGGCGATGCTCGGCAGTCTGGCGGACGCCTTGACCGAGCAGGGCTACGACATGCTGTATTTCGGTACCGGCTACTCATCGCTGAGCCATTTGCGGCGCCTGCCAATCGACACGCTCAAGATTGACCGCTCCTTCGTCAGCAAGCTCGACAGCGAGGCCGACAAGCGCAAGATCGCCGAAGTGATCATCATGCTGGCGCACACGCTGGGCATGGATGTGGTGGCCGAAGGTGTCGAAACCGAAGCCGAACTGGCGGTGTTGCGCGCGATGGGGAGCGATTTCGTGCAGGGCTATGTGTATTTCAGGCCGCTGAGCGCCCAGCTTGCCTGTCCCGGGACCGGCGACGATCCTATATTGGCATGACATCGCATGCATGACGACTCTGCCGCAACGTCCGCGCCAACGCGCATCTACTGGTTCCGCAATGATCTGCGGCTCGAGGATAATCCGGCCTTGCGCGCCGCTTGCGCGCACGCCGGTCACCTGTTGTTCGTGTATTGCCATGGCAGCGCCGATGTGACGCGCTGGAACGTGCCGCGCACCAGCCGGCATCGGCAGCACTTTGTTCGCGCAAGCCTGGCAGATCTGGCCCGGCAACTGGGGGCGCAGGGCAGTCAGTTGCTGGAGGTTGAAGGGGACCCCGCGCAGATACTGCCGGCGCTGGCGCAAGCCATCGGCGCAACCACCATCCATTGCGAAAAGATTGCGGCGCCACAAGAAACCGACGAGCTTGCCGCACTGCGCGCCGCCGGCCTGACGGTGCAAGCAGTGTGGCAATCGAGCCTGCTCGATCCGGCCACGCTGCCGTTTTCGCCTGATGCCTTGCCCGATGTGTTCACCAACTTTCGCACTCTCGTCGAGCGTGGCCAGGTGGTGCCCCCGGCGCCGCTTGCGCGACCTGGAACGATCCCGCCCCTGCCGCCGGCCTTTGCAACACTGGCCGCAAGGTGGGCGCTGGCGCCCGGCGTATGCGCGGACATCCAGCCGGCCGCCGCAGCGTCGTCATTTCCCTACGCGCAAGCGGCGTTCGATGGTGGCGCCACTGCTGCCGCGGCACATCTGCGCCAGTATTTCGATCGTGCGCTGGCGCATACCTACAAGCGCACCCGGAATGGTTTGACTGGCGTGGACTATTCCACCAAATTTTCTCCGTGGCTCGCCTGCGGGGCGCTGTCGGCGCGTGCTGTGTACGCCGCGCTGCGCACGTTTGAAGCATCGCACGGCGCCAACGACAGCACGTATTGGATCTGGTTTGAATTGCTGTGGCGTGACTATTTCCGCTTTCTGCACTTGCAGCATGGCGTTGCCCTGTATCGGGCCGGAGGGCTCTCCAGCCTGGGCCCGCCCGGTCACGTCCCGCGCCAATTTGAAGCATGGTGTCAGGCACGTACCGGCGAGGCGCTGGTCGATGCGGGCATGGCCGAGCTCAATGCCACCGGTTATCTGTCTAACCGGCTGCGCCAGATTGTGGCCAGTTATCTCGTGCACGATCTGGGCTGTGACTGGCGCGCCGGCGCTGCCTGGTTTGAAGCGCAACTGATCGATTACGACGTCTACAGCAATCAGGGCAACTGGTTATACATAGCCGGCCGCGGGACCGACCCGCGCAATGGCCGCCGGTTCAACCTGGAAAAGCAGGTGCGCGAGCATGATCCGGACGGCGTCTATCGCCGCCTCTGGGCGCGGTAGACTGCCATCCGTCTACAGCAACTTGTCCACCGTCACCGGCAACGACCTCACCCTGGTGCCGGTCGCGTGATAAATCGCGTTCGCCACTGCCGCTGCCGTCCCCACGATGCCAATCTCGCCGAGCCCCTTCACGCCCAGCGGCGTGACTTCCGCATCCGGTTCATCGACGAAAATGACCTCGATATCCTCGATGTCCGCATTCACCGGAATGTGGTATTCGGCCAGGCTGTGGTTCATGAAGCGGCCCAGCTTGTGGTCGGTGAACGTTTCTTCGTGCAGCGCCATGCCGATGCCCATCACCACGCCGCCGAGAATCTGGCTGCGCGCCGTTTTCGGGTTGATGATGCGGCCCGCCGCCACCGCGCACACCACGCGCGTGACGCGCACGATGTGCAGCTCGGCGTCGACTTTGACTTCGACAAAAATCGCGCTGTGCGTGTTGCGTGATTTTTGCAGCATGCTGGCCATGTCGAGGATGCCCGGTTTCGCGGTCTCTTCCACTTCGAGCTTGTCCTTGCCGGTGGCGGCCATCACGTCGCGCATGCTGACGCGTTTCTCGGGATTGGCGCGCACGACAATGAAGCCATCGACAAAAGCGATCTCGTCGCGCTTGGCCCCGTCCAGCGGTTTGCCCTCGACCCTGCCGGCAGCCTTGAACAATTCGTCGGCCAGCGATTTGCAGGCCAGCTCCACGGCCGCGCCGGTGGACGCCGCGCCCCACGAGCCGCCTTCCACCGGCGCGGCCGGCAGGTCGCTGTCGCCCAGTTTGGCTGTGATGTCGGCCAGCGGCAGGCCCAGCACGTCGCCGGCCACCTGGGTCATGACGGTGTAGGTGCCGGTGCCGATGTCGGCCGTGGCGCTGGCCACTTCCAGCTTGCCGTCCGCCGTCATGGTGGCGCGCGCGGCGGTCTTCTGGAACATGGCGTCCCACATGCCGGTGGCCATGCCCCAGCCAATCAGGTCATTGCCGTCGCGCATGGAACCCGGCGCCTGCGTACGGCGCGCCCAGCCGAAGCATTCGGCGCCTTGCGCATACGCTTCGCGCAAGGCTTTCGAGGTGAACGGCTTGTCGTGCATCGCGTCCTTCTCGGAATAATTCAGCAGGCGCAGCTGCAAGGGATCGACCTTGGTGGCGTAGGCCAGTTCATCCATCGCGATTTCAAACAGGGTCATGCCGGTGGCGGCGCCGGGCGCGCGCATGTCGCCCGGGGTGTAGGTGTCGACGCTGGCCAGGGTGTATTCGCCACTGGCGTTGTCGCATTTGTAATTCATCAAGCCCCAGTTGACGATCACTTCCATGTAATCCTCGAACTTCGAGGTGGCCGTGGTCGCGTGGTTGATGATGGCTTGCAGCTGGCCGTTCTGGTCGGCGCCCAGCGACACGGTTTGCTGCGCTTCCGGACGGTGCACATGGCTCCACATTTGTGCGCGGGTCATGGTCACACGCACCGAGCGCTTGAGCATTTTTGCCGCCAGCGTGGCCAGCACGACCTGGTACTGCGGTCGCAACCCGGAGCCGAACCCGCCGCCCACGTACGGGTTCAGCACGCGCACGTCCTTTTTCGAGAAGCCGAAAATGCCCGACAAATACGCCTGCACGTTTTGCGCGCCCTGGGTCTTGTCGTGCACGACGATCTTGCCGTCGTTCCATTCGACCGTGGTGCCGTGCATTTCCATCGGGTTGTGGTGGTGGTTGCCCAAGTGATAGGTGGCCCGGTGTTGCACCGGACTATCCGCGAACGCTTCGTCGGCATTGCCACGCGCTTTCGGCCCCTCGAAGGTGCTGCGCTTTTTCTTCGGCTCGTATTTGTCCGCCAGGGCGATGCCGAAGTCGGTGTTGTGCTCTTCCGTTTCGTAGGTCACGTCGAGCAGGGCGGCGGCGTCACGGGCGTTTTCCAGCGTGTCGGCCACGACCAGCGCGACTGGCTGCAGGCTGTAGACAATCTTGTCGTCGTGCAGGGGCCGGAAGGGTGAGCCGGGGGGGGCGACCTCGTCGCCGTAGCTGCCGTCGAGGAAGGCCATGTGCGGCCGGTTTTTGTGGGTAATGATTTCAACCACGCCGGCAATGGCGCGTGCGCGGCTGTCGTCGATGTGCTTGATACGGCCCTTGGCAATGCCGCTCGAGACGATCCAGCCGTACAGCAAATCTGCCGGAAAATGTTCGGCCGCATAGGGCGCGCTGCCGGTGACTTTCTTGACGCCGTCAGTGCGGCTGAGGCTGTCGCCGATTCTTGGATTGCTTGTCATGTGGCCTCCTCAGGCGATGCGTTTGTCGGATTGTGACTGTGGCGTTGCGGCCACGGCCTGCGCCAGCGCGCGCGCGATGGCGCGCCGTGCCAGTTCAATTTTGAAGTCGTTGGCGCCTTGTCCCACTGCGCCGTCGAGCATGCGTGCGGCAGCTTGCTGGAACAGTTCGGGCGATGCGGCTTGACCATTGAGCAGCGCTTCGGCGGCCGCCACGCGCCATGGCTTGTGCGCCACGCCGCCGAGGGCGATGCGCACGTCAAGCAGCTTGCCGTCTTCGATTTTCAAGGCCACCGCTACCGACACCAACGCGAAGGCATACGACAGCCGCTCGCGCAATTTGAGGTAGGTGTAATGGCCGCTGAAATCGCCCGGCGGCAAGTCGATCGACGTCACCAGCTCGCCTTGCTGGAGGTGATTGTCGCGCCACGGTTCATTGCCCGGCAGGCGGTGATAGTCGGCGAAGGGAATCTGGCGTTCGCCGTCCGGGCCGCTGACATTGACGACGGCGTCCAGCGCGGCCAGCGCCACGCACATGTCGGACGGGTGGGTGGCAATGCAGTCGCTGCTGGCGCCGAGGATGGCGTGGATGCGGTTCACGCCGCCGATCGCGCCGCAGCCGGCGCCCGGTTCGCGCTTGTTGCAGGGCGTGGCGGTATCGTAAAAATAGTAGCAGCGGGTTCGCTGGTTCAGGTTGCCGCCGTTGGTGGCGGCATTCCTCAACTGCGGGCTGGCGCCGGCCAGGATGGCGGACGCCAGCAGCGGATAGCGCGCCTTGACCTCGGCGTGGTCGGCCGTGTCGGCATTGCTGACCAGGGCGCCCAGGCGCAGACCGCCGTCGGGCAGTGCGCTAATTTGCGCCAGGGGCAGGCGGTTGATGTCGATGACCGTGGTCGGGCGCTCGACGTTTTCCTTGATCAGGTCGATGAGGTTGGTGCCGCCGGCCAGGAAGCGCACCTCCGGCAGCGGCGCAGCGCCGACATGGGCGGCCCGGGTGGCGCTGGCGACATCGTCCGGGCGCTGGTAGTCGAAGCGGATCATGGCTTGGCTCCCCGTTTCAGCACGTCCATGACGGCGTCGGTGATGTTGCTGTACGCGCCGCAGCGGCACAGGTTGCCACTCATCCATTCACGCACGTCGGCGCGGCTGGTGCAGTGGCCCTCGTCGAGCAGTGCCTTGGCCGAACAGATCTGGCCCGGCGTACAGTAGCCGCACTGAAAGGCGTCGCGGTCGATGAAGGCTTGCTGCAGCGGGTGCAGTTGGGCTTCGGTGCCGATGCCTTCGATGGTGGTGACGGCGGATCCGTCGAGAGAGACGGCAAGTTTCAGGCAGCTATTGATGCGCTTGCCGTCGACAATGACGGTGCAGGCGCCGCACTGGCCGTGGTCGCAGCCTTTTTTTGCGCCGGTCAGGTGCAGGCGTTCGCGCAATAAATCGAGCAGGGTGACGAAAGGTTCGACTTGCAGGTCGTGCTGCTGGCCGTTGATGTGCAGGGAAAGGGGAAGGGTTTGCCCGCCCTTGCTGGTGCTGGCGGGTGGCGCGATGATGGTGTCCATAGGTTTCCTGTGAGCTGGGCGGTGTTGAAAAATTACTAAGTAAGCAATCTTAATAAATGTCGCACGAAGGCCGCGCACTGGAGCTTGCAAGAAACTTTCAACGAAAAAGGGCGCCCGCAGGCGCCCTTCCGGATGCAAATGCTTGCTTACTTCACTGCGGGCTTGCGCGCATACCAGCCAAAGGCCAGGATCAACGCGTAGCACATGGCCGGCACGATCAGCGCCATTTTCAGGCCGGCGGCATCGGCCGCCACACCGGTGATGTACGGCACGATGGCGCCGCCGACAATCGCCATGCAGATCACGCCCGAGCCTTCGGCGGCACGGTTGCCCAGGCCTTCGCTGGCCAGCGAGAAAATGGTCGGGAACATGATCGAATTGAACAGACCGATGGCCAGCAGCGACCAGCCCGACACCAGGCCGGTGCTGTTGGCCGACAGCAGCAACAGCAGGATCGTGGCGGCGGCGGCGCAGGCCAGCACTTTGCCTGGCGCGAACACGCGCAGCAGGTAGGCGCCGATGAAGCGGCCCACCATGGCGCCACCCCAGTACAGGGCGACGTGCTTGCCGGCGTCTTCGGCGCCCATGCCCAGCACATCGGCCTGCATCAGATAGTTGACGATCAATGAGCCGATGGCTACTTCGCCACCCACGTACATAAAGATGCACAAGGCGCCGAAGGCAAAACGCGGCTGTTTCAACAGCGTGAATGCGGCCAGCATATTGGTGGCAGGCTCTGGTGTTTCCACCAGCTTGGTGCGGTTGAACCAGACCACAAGGGCGACGAGCGCCAGCGCAATGGCCAGGCCGATATAGGTCGAGACCACGACTTGCGATTCGGCCGTGCGGTAGGCCGAGAGCGCCGCGCCCGTCAATTGGGTGTGGTCGACCGTGGCCAGCGAACCGAGGATGACGATCGCGCCCACGTAGGGGAACACGGTGGTGCCGAGGGAATTGAAGGCCTGGGCGAAGGTCAGGCGGCTGTGCGCGGTTTTTGGCGCGCCCAGCATCGAGATCAAGGGGTTCGACACCACCTGCACGATGGTCACGCCGGACGCCAGCACGAACAGCGCCAGCAGGAAGGTGGCAAACATGCCCGACGACGCGGCAGGAATGAACAGCAGGCAACCGACGGTCATGGTCAGCAAACCGACCACCGCGGTGCGCATGTAGCCGATGCGGCGCACGATGGCGGCGGCCGGAATGGAGACGATGAAGTAGGCGGCGAAGAAGGCCGACTGCACCAGCATCGACTGCGCGTGCGACAGCGTGAACAGGTCTTTCAGTTTCGGGATAATGACATCGTTCAGGCTGGTAATGCCGCCGAAGATGAAGAACAGGGCGAAGACGAACAGGCGCAGGCTGGCGGCGTTGTCGGGGCCTTGCGCCGGGACGGCGATCGGTGCTGCGGTAGTAGCAGGGGCTTGCATGTAGTTTTCCTAATTGATGGGGCCGGAGGACGGGCGATGATGTACGGACTTGTCTTGGTGATCAAGTAATTTTGTTACATTATTGAGCATATTTGGAAAGCTTGCATCGGCGTCGCCACCGAAAAGGGGCAGGGTGGGGTGAGATATAATGGCGGACTGCCTTCTTCACTCTTCCATTTCATGTCCGACGATACCAAGCCAGGCGCTGCTGCGCGTCCTATGTTGTATGACCCAAGCGAACACCGCATCCGCAGTTTCGTCACCCGCGCCGGCCGCCTGTCGACCGCGCAGGCGCGCGCCCTGGAAGAACTGGGGCCGCAGTTCCTGATTCCTTACGTCAAGGCGCCGCTCGACACGGCCGCCGCCTTCGGCCGCACGGCGCCGGTGGTGCTGGAAATTGGCTTCGGCATGGGCGCGACGACGGCCCATATCGCGCGCGCGATGCCGGACAAGGATTTTATTGGCGTGGAAGTGCACACGCCGGGTGTGGGCAGCCTGCTGAAACAGATCGGCGAAGAAGGCATCACCAATTTGCGCCTGATCCAGCACGATGCGGTCGAGGTGCTGAACCAGATGATTCCCGACGCTACGCTGGCCGGTGTGCACGTGTTCTTCCCGGACCCGTGGCACAAGGCGCGCCACAACAAGCGGCGCCTGCTGCAGACCCCGTTCGTGAAACTGCTGGCCGACAAGCTGGCGCCGGGCGGCTATCTGCACTGCGCCACCGACTGGGAAGACTACGCCATCCAGATGCTCGACGTGCTGGGCAGCGAGCCCAGCCTGGTCAACACGGCCGAAGGGTATGCGCCGCAGCCGGCTTACCGTCCGCTGACCAAGTTCGAGAACCGCGGCATCAAGCTGGGGCATGGCGTCTGGGACCTGGTGTTTACCAAGGCATAATTCGTATTTCGTGACCTGAAGCTCGTCGCCGGTCGCCTGGCGCTTTGCATCGGGGCGCTGCTGCACCACACTGCAAGCTCGATCAGACAAGGGGCGCATCATGTGGCGAAAATTCGTGCAGTGGTACCAGGAATGGGAACGCGAGCAAATGGCGGTGCTGGCCTGTCCGTCACTGGCGAGCCGCACGCCGCTCGGGTATCGCCGCTTTATTGCCACCGGGCTGGCGCAGCTGTCCGAGATCGAACGCCAGCAACTTGCCGATTTCAGCCTGAAATACAAGGGCAGCAAGATCTGGATTCCCGTGGCGTGGATGGCGCTGGCGTTCAGTGTCACCGGCTTGCTGCTGCAACTGGCGCTGGCGCCAAATTTTCCTTTGCATAAAGCCCTGATCGGCGCCAACGCCATCGGTTTTACCTGCCTGACGATGTGGATCGGCGCCTGGTTCAACTACCGCCAGCTGAGCCAGCGCATGGTGCGCGCGCTCGGCCGGACGATCCTGCTGGCCATCGTCGGCGGCTTGTTCGGCTTCGTCATCGCCATGCTGACCGGCGACGGCGGGATGGAAGCCGAACTGCACAAGATTCCGCGCATTGTTGGCATTATCGGCGTGGGCTCGGTACTGCTGCTCGGGGTGCCGATGATGCTGATCACCATTTTCCGCAATCGCCAATACGCCAGCCTCACCGCCGCCCTGCAGCGCGACGCCGAGCAGGACCGCCTCGCGCGCGCGCTCAGTGAAACCCAGCTGCGCCTGCTGCGCGCCCAGATCGAGCCGCACTTCCTGTTCAACACCCTGGGCGCGGTGCAGCAACTGGCGGAGCAGGGCGCGCCGCGCGCCGCCGAACTGACCGCCAACCTGATCGCCTTCCTGCGCGCCAGCCTCGACGAAATGCGCAGTGACACCGTGACGCTGGCCGACGATTTCAAACTGATCGATGCCTACCTGCGCGTCATGCACGTCCGGCTCGGTTCGCGCCTGCGGTTCACGCTGGTGCTGCCGACTGAGCTGGCCCAGCTGCGCCTGCCCAGCATGTTGCTGCTGACCCTGGTGGAAAACGCCATCAAGCACGGCATCGAGCCGGCGCTGCGGGGCGGCGAGGTGACGGTCTCGGCCGAACAAGTCGACGGCATGCTGCACTTGCGGGTGGAGGACAGCGGCATCGGTTTGCAGGACGACGTGGTCGACGGCACGGGGCTGTCGAATGCGCGCCGGCGCCTGGAGCTGGCGCACCCGGGCACGGCCACGCTGTCGCTTAGCGCGCTGGAAGACGGCACGCTGGCCGAAATCGCCCTGCCGGTGGCCCCATGACGACCGTCCTGATCGCCGAAGACGAGCCGCTGATGCGCGAGCGCCTGGTGAACATGCTGGCGCTGGCGTGGCCGCAAGCGCGCGTCGTGCTGGTTGCCGAAAACGGCAACGATGCCTGGGACGGCTTCCTGGAGCACGAGCCGGACGTCGCCTTTCTCGACATCCGCATGCCGGGGCTGTCTGGCCTTGAAGTGGCGCAGCGTATCGGCAAGCAGGCGCACGTGGTATTCGTGACGGCCTACGATCAATATGCGGTCGATGCGTTCGACGCCGGTGCGGTCGATTACCTGTTGAAGCCGGTGCAGGCCGACCGGCTCGACCGGGCGCTGGCGCGCCTGCGCGACAAGCTGCAGGCGAAACCAGCTGATCTGGGCGACATCCTGCGCCACCTGAAAGCGGCCATGCCGGACGCGCCGCGTGAAAAAATGAAGTGGATCCGCGCCAGTGTCGGCCGCCAGATTCGCCTGATCGATGTCGCCGACGTGCTGTTTTTCCAGTCCGACGCAAAATACACGCGCGTGGTGACCGCCGAGTTCGAGGCGCTGGTGCGCATTCCCTTGAAGGATTTATTGAGCGGACTCGACCCGGCCGTGTTCTGGCAAATCCACCGCGGCACGATGGTGAATGTGAACGCGATTGCCGCCGCCGAGCGGGTCGACGCCGAGCGCTTGCAGGTGCTGCTGCGCGGCCACACGGAAAAGCTGCCGGTCAGCCGCAGCTTCGCGCATTTGTTCAGGGACTAGCAAGAAGCGGGGTGGTTTGCTGGTCGCGCCATGCAAGCATGTCTGCCATGACGACATTGACTTCGCTTGACTGGACCGACATCGCTTCTCAACTCGACCGGGAGGGCTACGCCGTGTTGCGCCAGCGGGCCGGCTGCGACCCGGACATGTTGCTAGCCTGCCTGCTGCCGATCGCGACGCGTTGGCTTGGCGCCGCGACCTCGCCTGGACTGCTGCGTATCGACACCAGCACGATGCTGCCCGGCGACTTCCAGCCGTTGCACCAGGACAACGATGTATTTCCCTTGCAAGCGCTGGCGCTTCTTTCCGAGCCCGGCGTGGACTTCACCGGCGGCGCATGCGTGCTGGTGGAGCAGCGCCCGCGCATGCAGTCGCGCCCGATGGTAGTGCCATTGCGCGGCGGCGACCTGGCCCTCATCGCAGCCGGCCGCCGGCCGCTGCAAGGCAGCCGCGGCGTGTATGCCGTGTCGATGCGGCACGCGATCAGCCAGGTTCGCAGCGGCCGGCGCGTCGGCCAGGTATTTAGCTGGGGCAGCCATGCTTGCGCTTGACCTGGACGCCAGCGGCCACGCCATCTTGCCGGCCCTGTTGACGCCGGCGCAATGTGCCGGGCTGGCGGCGCTGTATCCGCAAACCGCGCGCTTCCGTTCGCGCATCGTGATGGCGCGCCATGGGTTCGGCCAGGGCGAGTACCAGTATTTTGGGTATCCGCTGCCGCCCTTGCTGCAGGCACTGCGCGAGTCGCTGTACGCACAGCTGGCGCCGCTGGCCAACCGCTGGCACACGCAGATGCGCATCGCCACGCGCTATCCGCCCACGCTGGCGGCCTTCCTGGCGCGCTGCCATGGCGCGGGCCAGTGTCGGCCGACGCCGCTGATTCTCAAGTATGGGGAGGGGGACTACAACTGCCTGCACCAGGACCTGTACGGCGAACATGTGTTCCCGTTGCAAGTGGCGATCCTGCTGTCGCGTCCGCAGTGCGATTTCACCGGCGGGGAATTCGTCATGACCGAAACCGGCCCCGGCCTCACGCGCGCGGACGTCGTGCCGCTGGGGCAGGGCGATGCTGTCGTGTTTGCGGTCAACCAGCGTCCTGTCGCCGGCATCAGGGGCATGCGCCGGGTGGCGCTGCGCCACGGCGTGAGCCGTTTATTGTCTGGCGACCGCTATACAGTCGGGCTGATTTTTCACGATGCGCTTTGAACCAACAGCGCCGCTTAACCCATCATGTCGAACAGCGAGGTCGCCCCGCCCGATGCGCCAGCCTGCTCCTGCTGGGTGTACAGCGCGGCCAGGGCGGTGGCCTGGGCGGTCAGGGTCTTGGTCAGGGTGGCGCGCTTGGTTTCCGTGGCGCTGATGTCGCGCGTGGCGGCCGACGTTTCGCGGCCGATGGCGCCGCCGGTGGACGTCAGGGCGCCCAGCTTGCTGCTCAATCTGTCGGCAACGCCGTTGCCATTCCCGCTCAGCAGGCCGGCGACAGCGGAAGGATTGGCGGACAGCGCTGCCGTCAGCTTGGTCGAATCGATGGTCAACTGGCCGCCGGACAGCGAAATGCCGGCTTTGCTCAAGGCACCCGTGCTGGACGTGCCACCGGCATCGCGCAAGGTCTGGGTCATCTGGGCGCTGACCTGGGCCAGGCCGGGGTCGGTCTTCAGGTCGCCCGACTGCAAGCTGGCCAGCTTGGTATTGAGGGCGTTGTAAGCGGTGACGAACGATTTGACGTTTTTGGTAACGTCGGCCGACGTGGCGGTGGTACTGCTGCTGCCGAGGGTCTTGGCCAGCGTCTGGAAATCGGCGATGGCGCTTTGCACCTGGCCCAGGGCCGACAGTTTGGTCTGGCCCTGCGTCAGCGAGGTATTGAGTTGCTTGATGCCGGCGGTGGCCGGCGCCAGCGCCTGGGTCACCTTGGCGGCCACGGCCGCCGACAGCTGGCCGCTCGGGTTCGCGGTGGTGCTGGCAGTGGTGTTGCTGGCACTTGCATCGGTGGTGCTGGTGGTGCCCGTGGCCGCGTTGTACGTCACAGCCGAGCTGTAGGTGGCGGCGAGGGAGCTAATGGTGATCATGGAATTCTCCAGGAACTGTCAGCGGTGGTCGTTGCAATGAATGCATCCCGCGCCGAAATCGGGTGAAACAAGGGCCTATTCTACGCCCCTAATAGATTTCCGGTGCGCAATGCCTCAACCCCCGCGATTTTACACACGTTCATGCCCCGCAGAAGGTGGCGGTGGGCTGTGCTGGCAAACAACACCCCGGCGTGCGGCGCGTGCAGGGTGGTGACCTTGCCGCTGACCGGGTTGACCAGGTCGGCAATCGCTTCGCCCGCCACAACCTTGTCGCCCAGTTGTTTTAAAAACACCAGCACGCCGGAATGGGGTGCGGCGATCGGTTCGACGCCTTCGAGCGGGGTGGGCTGAGAGATGGCGGCCGGCAGCGGCAGCACGGGCAGATCCACCACACCGTTGCGCGCCATGTATTGCAGCAGGGCCGCGCTGTCCTGTTGCGCCAGTGCGTAGCTGACATCCATCTCGCCGCGCAACTCGACCGTGATGGCCGCGCAGGACGGCGGCAGCGGGAACGCCGGGCCAAAGTGGGCCGCCAGATCCCACCAGAGGCGGCTGCAGGCTTCGTCGAACGGGTCGCCGCCCGATTCGCGCGCCACCAGCAGGGCGTGCGCACCCATCAGCGCGGACAGCGGCTGCACCTGCTCGGCCAGCGGGGTGCCGCAGTACAGGTGCAGCACGGCTTCGTTGTCGCAATGCAGGTCGAACACGATGTCGGCGTCGATGGCCATCGTCAGCAGCAGCTTTTTGAGCTCGCTGGTGTTGTCCTTCGGGTGCCAACTGGCCAGCGAGGCCAGCGCGTGTGCACGGACCAGCGCAATATTCGTGTCCGCATCGGGACCGAGCTTGCCTTCGAGCGACTTTTTCAGGTCGTCGGCGACGTGTTTATAAGAACGGTTGAAATTGACGCCGGTCGACAAATCGAACCTGCCGAACGGCGCGCCGTGGACCACTTGCGACAGGCCGATCGGGTTGGCCGACGGCACCAGGATGATTTCGCCGAGGATTTTTCCCTCATTCTCGAGCTGTTCGAGTTGGCGGCGCAGCGTGTGCGCGACCAGCATGGCCGGCACTTCGTCGGCGTGCAGCGAGGCCTGGATATACACCTTCGGGCGTGCGCCCGGGGTGCCGAAGTGGAGGGTGGTGAGCTGGTACGCGGCGATGTGTTCTTCCGACGCGATCGGGTGGGTATGGGTTTGCATGGCTGTCCTGGATGCGGCGATGGTCAATTATCGCTCATCCCCGCGAAGGCGGGGAACCATGGTACGTGTGCAGAACCGCGTGCTGCAACGCGTTATCGGACGTGCTATGGTCCCCGGCCTGCTCCGGGCGACGGTCTTTAGATTGTCGGCTAAAACAGCGTCATACCGGCGCAAGCCGGTACCCATGCTGAGCTTGCTTGCCCCGTCACTGCATATCGATGATCAGCGCCACGATCTCGTCGCCATACGACACCAGCTTTTTCTCGCCCACACCGGTCACGCCGCGCAGCTGTTCCAGCGAGGTCGGCTTGACCTTGGCAATTTCGCGCAGTGTCGCATCCTGGAACACGACATAGGCCGGCACGCCATGCGCGCGCGCCGTTTCCACGCGCCACCAGCGCAGCTTGTCGAAAATGGCCTGCTCCGACTTCGACAGGTCCATCTCGACATACCCCTTGGGCGCCGACGGCTGGCGCTTCGGTTTGACGGGTTTCTGGTACTGGCGCAGCTGTACTGTCTGCCCGCCCTTGAGCACGGGTCGCGCCGCATCGGTCAGTTTCAGCGAACTGTAGGATTCGTGGTCCACCGTCACCAGCCCCAGTGCAATGGCCTGGCGCACGATCGCGCGCCATTCCTGCTCGCTGCGGTCGTTGCCGATGCCGTACACCGATAAACTGTCGTGGCGCCACTGGGTGATGCGCTCCGACGTCACGCCGCGCAGTACGTCGATGATGTGGCCGGCGGCAAAGCGCTGGTCGACCCGGTAGATGGTCGAGAGCAGCTTTTGCACCGGCACCGTGCCATCAAAACTGATTGGCGGCAGCAAACAGGTGTCGCAATTGCCGCACGGGCCGGAACGCTCGCCGAAATACTCGAGCAGGCGCATGCGCCGGCAACTGAGCGTTTCGCACAGGCCCAGCATGGCGTCGAGCTTTTGCCCGAGCACGCGTTTAAAGGTTTCGTCTGCTTCGGATTCGTCGATCATGCGCCGTTGCAGCACCACGTCCTGCAAACCGTAGGCCATCCAGGCGCTGGCCGGCATGCCGTCGCGGCCGCCCCGTCCGGTTTCCTGGTAATAGCCTTCGATACTTTTCGGCAGGTCGAGGTGGCAGACGAAACGCACGTCCGGCTTGTCGATGCCCATGCCGAACGCGATCGTCGCGCACATCACGATGTTTTCTTCGCGCAGGAAGCGGGCCTGGTTGGCGGCCCGTTTGGCGTGGTCCATGCCGGCATGGTACGCCAGCGCGCGGATGCCGTTTTCGTTCAGGAATTCGGCGGTCTCTTCGACTTTTTTACGCGACAGGCAATACACGATGCCGCAGTCGCCCGTGTGTTCGGCCTGTATAAAGTCGAGCAATTGCTTGCGGCCATTGCCCTTTTCGACGATCTGGTAGCGGATATTCGGGCGGTCGAACGAGGAGACGAATTTGCGCGCATCGTCGAGTTGCAAACGGTGCGCGATTTCGGCGCGGGTCTGGTGGTCGGCGGTGGCCGTGAGTGCGATGCGCGGCACATTCGGATAACGCTCGTGCAGGATCGACAGCTTGATGTATTCAGGCCGGAAATCGTGGCCCCATTGCGACACGCAGTGGGCTTCGTCGATGGCGAACAGCGAAATATTCGAGGCGTCGAACAGGTCGAGGCAGCGCTGCGTCATCAGGCGCTCGGGCGCCACGTAGACCAGGTCGATTTCGCCGGTGCGCACCAGGCGTTCGATGCGTAGCGTTTCTTCGAAGGTTTGCGTGGAGTTCAAAAAGGCGGCGCGTACGCCGACTTCTTCTAACGCATCGACCTGGTCCTGCATCAGCGCGATGAGCGGGGAAATGACCACGCCGACACCGTCGCGCACCAGCGCCGGAATCTGGTAGCACAGCGATTTACCGCCGCCGGTGGGCATCAGGACCAGCGCGTCGCCGCCGTTGCTGACCGTCTCGACGATCTCCTGCTGCTGCCCGCGAAATGCCGGGTAGCCGAAGACGGTCTGGAGAATGTCGAGTGCGCGCGCGCTGGTAGTGGTATCCATCAAATCCCTATTCCGCCCAGACGATCCAGCCGAAGTGCACGCTTGTCAGGATGAACAGGCCGAACACGATCCGGTACCAGGCAAAGATAGTGAAATCATGCGAGCTAATGTAGCGCAGCAGCCAGCGCACGCACAAGAAAGCGGACACAAATGCCGCAATACCGCCAATGCCGAACAGTGGCAGGTCGGCCATCGACAACAGCGCGCGATCCTTGTACAGCGAGTACACGGTCGCGCCCAGCAGCGTCGGAATGGCCAGGAAGAAGGAGAATTCCGTGGCCGCCGTGCGCGACAGGCCGAACAGCATGCCACCGATAATGGTCGCGCCGGAACGGCTGGTGCCGGGAATCAGCGCAAAGGCCTGGCAGCAACCGACTTTCAAGGCGTCGAGCACGGACATGTCGTCGACCGAGGCGATGCGCGATTCACCCGGTAACATCTTGTGGCGTTTTTCTGCCCACAGGATGAACAAACCGCCGACGATGAAGGCAATCGCAACCGGCGCTGGGGCGAACAATTTCGCCTTGATCATTTTGCTGAACATGAGGCCCAGGATGGCGGCTGGCAAGAAGGCGACGACCACGTTCAGGAGAAATTTTTGCTGGCGCCTGTCGTTGAACATGCCACCCAGCACCGCTGAGATGCGGGCCCGGAACTCCCACATGACGGCCAGCATGGCGCCGGCCTGGATCGCGATTTCGAAGGTCTTTACTTTTTCGCCCGTAAAATTGAGCAGGCTGCCGGCCACGATCAGGTGACCGGTCGACGAGATCGGCAAGAACTCGGTGAAACCCTCAACCAGCCCCATGATGATGGCTTTGAGCGCGAAAATAATATCCATGAATGGTCGTATGAAGTGGGTTGGGAAAGGATGCTTATGAGCCAGAAAAATCGCGGCGTCGAAGCTTACCACGACTGGTGCGGCGGTTGCTGGACAGTCACTGCCGGACGGGTGTGGATGCTAGACTGTTTGTCATCCTTCTTTTGTGGGGCTAACCGTGAAACGTGCCTTGTTCATCTGCACCCAGAATCGCCTGCGCAGTCCCACCGCCGAGCAGGTGTTTGCCAGCTGGCCGGGCGTCGAGTCTGACTCCGCCGGCCTGGGCAATGATGCCGACGTGCCCTTGTCAAGCGAACAAATCGCCTGGGCCAATATCATCTTCGTCATGGAAAAGGTGCATCGCAACCGTCTCTCGAAACAGTTCCGGGCGCACCTGAATGGCAAGCGCGTGATTTGCCTGGATATTCCGGACGACTACGACTACATGCAGCCGGAGCTGGTCAGGCTGCTGGAGGCGAAGGCGGGGAAGTTCTTGCGATGACGCGAGCCTGGTCATACCTGCCGAAAGCGTTGATATGCGTTTGGAAGACAAACAACTAAAAATTTGTCAGCGATTTTATTCAAGCTTCGTTCCGCTGGACGAGTTGGAATGAGCATCTAATATGCGGAAGATCCTGGATGGACTTGAGTGATTACCTGGAAGCAGTCGTAGATGAACCTACATTTCTTACGTTCGTAGAAGCGTTGGCGGACGACCGTCGTCGAGCTGACCGCGCAGTTGCCCGTGCCGTTGGAGAAGCTCAGAACGGATGGGAGAATGATTCGATACAGGACTTTCTCGAAGCCGGGCATGCATGGGCGCAGGATTCGACGTTCGGCGCGGAACAAGGGCTGGCATCTGCGGCGCCGTGGAAAAAATTTGCAGTATTTCTCTACGCGGGAAAAATCTACGAGTAAGCAAATCAGTTGCTAGGGTGCCGTTGCCTGCTCCAGTGTCGCCAGCCACGTCATCGCATACTCGCGACTGTCTCCGCACATTTCGACGGACGGCTGCAAGCCGCCGCAAAACGCCGGCCGCTCGGGATGCCCAAAAATAAGGCACAGGTTGTTGCTACCCAATTGCACGCAGCGCACGCCCGCGGGTTTCCCGTCCGGCATGCCGGGAATCGGGCTGGTGATCGACGGGGCGGTGCAGCAGGCGCCACAGTTGTCGCGACAGTTCATGGATAAGTGTGGTGTGAAGGACGCAAGGACGCGAGTATACTACTGCGCTTGCCGGTGTTGCTTGACCCCGGCAAGCGCACGGCATACATTGTTGACTCATGAGTTAGTTATTGGACAGATGCATGGAATGCAGGTTTGATGCCAAGCCGCGCTGGGAGCGCCGCAAGGAAGCGCGGCCCCAGGAATTGCTGGCGGCGGCGCTGGATCTGTTCGTCGAACGCGGTTTTGCCTCCACCCGGCTGGAAGACGTCGCCAAGCGCGCCGGGGTGTCCAAAGGCACGCTGTACCTGTACTTCGAAAACAAGGATGAATTGTTCAAGGCGGTGGTGCGCAACACCATCGTGCCGGCCATCGGCGCCGCCGAAGTGACGATTGCCGCCGACGAAACCTGCAGCGCCGCCTTGCTGCGCAGCGTGATCCTGTCGTGGTGGGAGCGCCTCGGTGCCACCAAGGCCTCGGGCATCATCAAGCTGGTCACGGCCGAGGCGAACAATTTCCCCGACCTGGCCTGCTTTTACCAGGACGAAGTCATCAACCGCGGCACCAAGATGATTTCCACCCTTCTCGCGCGCGCCGTCGAGCGCGGCGAATTCCGGCCCATGAACGTGACCGTCATGACACAGGTGCTGGTCGCGCCGATGCTCATGCTGATCACCTGGAAGCATTCGGTTGGCCCGTGCGAACGCACCGAACTCGATCCGGCCGCCTTTCTCGATACCTTCCTCGACATGGCGCTGCACGGTTTGTTGTCTGCTTCGCCCCCGTCCGCGCCCGTCGTCCCTGCCTGAGTGTCGCATACGGCGCGGTTTTGTACGTTCAGCCCCGCTAAACTGCAGACTGTCGCAATTTCCCCTGGTCATCGAAAGCAAATCATTAAGATATGCTTTCAGTGGCCGTTCAACGATAAAATATCGCATTCATTAATTTCCCACTGAGTATTTATATGAACATTGAACAAGCCCGCTTCAACATGATCGAACAGCAGATCCGCCCTTGGAACGTGCTGGACCAGGAAGTGCTCGATGCGCTGCACATCGTCAAGCGCGAGCAATTCGTGCCTGCCGCGTGCGCCTCGTTGGCGTTTGCCGACACGGAAATCCCGTTGGGCAATGGCGCGGCCATGTTCAATCCAAAGGTGGAAGCACGCATTTTGCAGGAATTGCAAGTCAAGAAGCATGAGACTGTGCTGGAAATTGGCGCCGGCTCCGGTTACATGGCAGCGCTGCTGGCCTATAAAGGCCGCCATGTGACGACCATCGAGATCAACCCGGCGTTGAAAGAAATGGCGCAGCAGAACCTGGCGCGTGCCAATGTCACCAATGTGACGATCGAGCTGGGCAATGGTTCGGAAGGCTGGACTGCTGGCGCACCTTACGACGTGATCGCCATTTCAGGTGCGCTGGAAGTGTTGCCCGAGGTCTTCCTGAAACAGCTGAAGGTGGGCGGCCGGATTGCCGCAATCGTCGGCGTGGCGCCGGTCATGCAGTGCGTGATCATTACCCGCGTTGCCGAAGCCGCCTGGGACACCGTGCAAGTGTTCGAAACGAATGTCAAGCAGCTGGCGTCCGCGCCACAGCCATCGCATTTCGAGTTTTAAGAGGCCCGGCGATGCAACACATTACTGCGCCTGAATTGGCGGCACGGCTGACAAAGGAGGGCGCAGATGCGCCGCTGCTGCTGGACGTGCGCGAAAACTGGGAATTTGCTACCTGCCAGATTCCAGGCTCGGTGCAAATTCCGATGGCGCTGGTGCCGATCCGCATCAGCGAGCTGGACGACGACAGGGAAATCGTCTGCATCTGTCACCACGGTGCGCGCAGCATGCAGGTCGCGGCTTTCCTGGAACGCAACGGTTTTACCGAGGTAACGAATTTGACGGGCGGCATTCACGCCTGGGCCGTGCAGGTCGATGGGGCAATGCCCACGTATTGATCTGCATTTGAACTTTTTGAAGACCTGTGGAGACAAGCAATGCAGAAATCCCTCATCGCCGCGCTGTTGGCCGGCGCCTTTTTTTCGCCGGGTGCAGTTGCCGCTGACCTGATCCAGGTCTATCAGCAGGCATTGGCGAACGATGCCGTGTACGCCAGCGCGCGCGCATCGGAAGTGGCAGGGAAGGAGCGGATTCCACAGGGAAAATCGGCCTTGTATCCGTCGATCGCCGGCACTGCGGCGATCACGCGTAACATGGGCGACCTTGCCTCGGCCCAGGTCATTCCGAATGCCGACGGCACCACCACCACCGTCATCAACAACACCAATAATACGTCGAAGCAGTACGCAATCTCGCTGACCCAGCCTTTGTTCCGTTGGGATCGCTGGCAAACTTACCAGCAGAGCAAACTGCAGGAAGCCATCAGCGAAGCGCAATTTGCTCAGGCGCAGCAAGATTTGATCACCCGGGTCGCGCAGGCGTATTTCGATGTATTGGCCGCGCAGGACACGCTGGAATCGACCCGCTCGCAAAAAAGCGCAGTGACGGAGCAGCTGGCATCGGCCAAGCGCAACTTCGAGGTCGGTACCCAGACCATTACCGACACTCACGAAGCACAAGCGGCTTATGACTTGGTCATCGCGCAGGAATTCGCCGCGTCGGCCGACCTGGAAAACAAGCGCAGCGCCTTGCTGGCCATTGTCGGCGGCGATGCCGTTGTCCTGGCGCCGCTGCGACCCGGCGTGACCCTGGCATCCCCGTCACCGGCGACGATCGAGCCCTGGCTGTCGGCGGCGCAATCGCAAAACTATGGCGTGACGGTGAGCGAGCTGTCGCTGGAATCGGCCAAGCGCGACATCGAACGTAACCGCGCCGGCCACCTGCCGACGCTCGACCTGATCGCGTCCAACGGCCGCACCCTGCGCAACGGCGATGTCAGTAACACGTCACGTGGCACCAGCAACGCCATCGGCGTGCAGCTGAACGTGCCTATTTTTAGCGGCTTTGCCGTCACCTCGCGCGTGCGCGAATCGATTGCGCTGGAAGACAAGGCCCGCAACGACCTGGAATCGACCCGCCGCAACGCCGTCCTCGGTGTGCGCCAGGCCTACCTGGGTGTGAACAGCGGACTGGCGCAGGTAAAGGCACTGGAAGCGGCGGAAATTTCAAGCCAGTCGGCGCTCGATTCGAACAAGCTGGGTTACCAGGTGGGCGTGCGGATCAACATTGACGTGCTCAATGCCCAGCGCCAGCTGTTTTCCACCCAGACAGATTTGTCGAAGGCACGTTACAGCACCATCATGAGTGGACTGCGCCTGAAGGCCGCCGCCGGTTCGCTGCGCGAAGCGGACTTGGTGCCGGTGAATGCGTTGTTGGTTCGATAGAGATACAAAAACGCCGGCAGCAGCCGGCGTTTTAGCATCGGAGGCGATTAGCTCAAGCCCCGCCCACCCGCATCATCTTTCCGTTCGATCAGCTCGATCTTGTAGCCGTCCGGGTCGGTAATAAAAGCGATCACGGTACTGCCACCCTTGACCGGCCCCGGCTCGCGGGTGATGTTGCCCCCGGCAGCGCGCACCGAATCACAAGTCGCATAAATATCTTCCGCCGAGATGGCGATGTGGCCGTATGCCGTGCCCATGTCGTAGCTTTTCGTGTCCCAGTTATAGGTCAGCTCCAGCTCCGCGTGGTCCGGGTTGTTGCCGTAGCCAACGAAGGCCAGCGTGTATTTGTATTCGGTATTTTCACTCTTGCGCAGCAACTTCATGCCGAGCACGGTGGTGTAAAAATCGATCGAGCGCTGCAGGTCGCCGACCCGGAGCATGGTGTGCAGAATGCGCATCGTAGGTCCTGAAAAAGTAATGAAGAGGCGACGATTGTATGCGCCCGGCCGATTTTCTGCTGTTAAGCCTCGAGCGTCGCGGTCAGCGTGATGGTGGCGTTGAGCAGTTGCGAAACCGGGCAATTTTCCTTGGCATCCTTGGCGATGGCCTCGAAGGTGGCCTGGTCGGTACCGGGCACGGTAGCCACCAGGTCCAGGTGCACAGCCGTGATCTTGAAGCCGCCATCGACCTTGTCGAGCGACACGGTTGCCGTCGTGGCCAGTTTGGTGGCCGTCAGATTGGCCGCGCCCAGCTTGCCGGACAGCGCCATCGTGAAGCAGCCCGCATGCGCGGCGCCAATCAGTTCTTCCGGGTTGGTGCCCGGGCCGTCGGCGAAGCGCGTGTTGAAGCCATATTGGGCGTCCTGCAGCACGCCGCTCTGGGTCGATATGGTGCCCTTGCCATCCTTGATGCCACCAGTCCAGGTGGCGCTACCTTTACGTTGAATCATGATTACTCCTGGTTATGTTGATGCGCAAATGAAAAACGCGCCCGGTTCGAGGCGCGCTTCGAGGGAGTGCGCTTATTTCGCTGCGACGGCGGGCGTGGCAGCGGCGCCCGCTGGCGTCACGCGCCAGACGACGTTGCCGACATCATCGGCCAGCAAAATCGCGCCGGCCTTGTCGACGGCGACGCCAACCGGACGGCCGAACGCCACTTCATCTTTGACGAAGCCGGTCAGGATGTCCTGCGGCGGGCCACTTGGCTTGCCGCCGGAGAATGGCACGTAGATCAGCTTGTAGCCGGAGTAAGGCTTGCGGTTCCATGAACCGTGCTGGCCGACCAGGGCACCATTCTTAAATTGCGGCAGCAGCGCGCCGGTGTAGAACGCCAGGCCAAGTGAGGCCGTGTGGGCGCCCAGCGCGTAGTCGGGCGCGATGGCTTTGGCGACCAGATCCGGGCGGGCCGGCTCGATGCGCTTGTCCACGTTTTGGCCATAATAGCTGTACGGCCAGCCGTAGAACGCGCCATCCTTGACCGACGTGATGTAGTCAGGCACAAGGTCGTTGCCCAGCTCGTCACGCTCGTTGACTGCGGTCCACAGCGCCTTGCTTTCCGGGTTCCATGCCATGCCGTTTGGATTGCGCAAGCCGCTGGCGAAGATGCGGCCTTTTGCGGTGGCCGGATCGAATTCCCAGATCGCCGCGCGGCCCGCTTCGATGTCCATGCCGTTTTCGCCGACATTGCTGTTCGAGCCGACCGTGACATACAGTTTTTTGCCGTCGGCACTGGCCACCACATTCTTGGTCCAGTGGTGGTTGATGCCCGCTGGCAGGTCCCATACCTTGACGCCCTTGTCCGTGATCTTGGTGTCACCTTCCTTGTACGGGAATTTGTAGAGCGCGTCGGAACCGGCCACGTACAGGTCTTTGCCGACCAGTACCATGCCGAATGGCGAGCGGATGTTTTCCATGAACACGGTCTTGGTGACGGCCATGCCGTTTGGCAGAACGCCGCGCAGCAGCATGATGCGGTCAGGCGAGGCCACGCCTGCGCCGGCTTTCTTCATGACCTGCTTCTGGACGGCGCCCTTGATGCTGACCGGGTCTTTTTCGTTGGCCGGCTTGTTCGATTCGGCGACCAGCACGTCGCCGTTGGGCAGCACATACAGCCAGCGTGGATGGTCGAGGCCGGTGGCGTAGGGCGTGACTGCCAGGCCCGCCGCGACGGTCGGCTTGGCGCCATTCGTCCAGCCCTGTGCCTTGGCGATGTGCACCGTCGGGATCAGGGATTTTTCTGGCGCCGGCAATTGCGGGCTGGGGCCGAAGCCGACGGCGTACTGGCCTGGCGCTGGCGTGGCGGTGGGCGCAGTTTGGGCGCAGGCGGCCAAAGCCAGAGTGGACAGGACGACGGCCAGGGGCAGGCGCGGTGTTGGGATCATTATTGGTTTCCTCTTGTTGGTTTCGGTGAATCGTGGTCGCGCATGGCATCGCCGCGGTCGGCTTGCGGTTTTGCCTGGCCGGCGGCGCCGCTGGCTGGCGCCATGCCAGGGGTGTTGCGCAGATCGGTGTCGACCAGGCCCTGAGCCAGGTCGGACGCGGCCTGCTTCATGATACCGGTGGGCGCCTGGTCCTGGCCGTCCGGGGATTCGTCGCGTTCATGCGGCTGGCGCTTGACGCCATCGTTTTCGATTTTTGCGTCGGTGTTCACGCGACGATCGGGCGCTTCTGTTGCCATGGTGTCTCCTTGATCATCAATTGCTTGAATCGTAACCCTTCCCCGGGAACGCAGTCGCGCAATTGGATGATGATTTTTTGCAAGTATTTCGCTACTATCAATACTTGTTTGCTATTTTGGGACCGCTGACTTGAACGCTGACGCCATGCTCCACGCCGCCCCCGGCACTTGCCCCAACTGTTTTGCCGACATTGCGGGGAACTTCTGTCATCAGTGCAGCCAGGAAACGACGCTGCATCCGCCCAGCACGCGCGAATTCCTGCACGAATTCATCGGCCATTACGTGGCGCTCGAAGGCAAGCTGTGGAAAAGCCTGTGGCTGCTGCTGCTCAAGCCCGGCCGCCTGACGCTGGAATACATCCAGGGCCGGCGCGTGCGCTATGTGCAGCCGTTGCGCCTTTACCTGACGTTCAGCTTGATTTTCTTTGCCTTGTTCAAATTGAGCGGGGTCCAGATTCTGAACTTTGACGAGGAAGTGGCGCCGGGCCAGGTCGCCATCGGCCAGGCCGCCACGCCGGCCAAGCCCGGCGCCCCGCTACGCATCAAGAGCGATGGCGAAGATATCACCGGGCGGGTCGGCACTGCGGTCGACACGCTGCATCATGGCTGGGGCGAGCGCGTGAACAAGTTCCTGAGCCAGCCAAAAGAAGACGTCTATCGGCAGATGAACAAGACCTTCTTCAGCTACGGCCCGTATGCCCTGTTTGCGCTGATGCCGTTCTTTGCGCTGCTGTTGAAACTGCTCTACCTGGGCACCGGACGGCGCTTTGGCGCGCACCTGCTGTTTGCCTTGCATGCCAACGCCTTCGCCTTTGCCATGCTGTCGCTCCAGATCGCCGTGCCCCCCGGTTGGGGATGGACCCACTTCATCCTGCTGGTCTGGATGGTCATCTACCTGCCGCTGGCGATGCGCAAGGTGTATGGCGGCGGCAAGCTGGTCACCCTGCTGCGCTGGCTGGTGCTGATGCTGCTGCATATGCTGTGCATCGTGCTGGCAATTCTCATGACGCTGGGGTCGGCCTTCCTCGCCTGAATCCTGCAGAATCTTGCAGGAACCCGGCGGCGGCCATTATACTGTATGGATATCCAGCCTTCGCCAGCCGTCCCGTGGCAGAACAGGAGAGAATCGGTTACTCTCCTGTCCATTGTTCCCTCGCCGAGATCCTATGTCTGCCACGCCTGCAACACAAAAAACCATCGCCCTGGTCGTGCGGCACAACACCCTGGGTATCGAGGAGCCGGTCGCCGGCATTCTCGCCTTCCTGCGGGGGGCCGGCTACCGCGTCGTGCTGGAAGAATCGACCGCCGCGCACCTGGCGCTGGACGATATCGAGGCGCTGTCGATTGCCGCCATCGGCGCGGTGGCGTGCGCCGCCATCGTATTGGGCGGCGACGGCACCATGCTGGGGGTGGCGCGCCAGCTGGCGCCGTGGGACGTGCCCCTGATCGGCATCAACCAGGGCCGCCTGGGCTTTATGACCGACATCCCGATCGACCGCATGATTCCCGTGTTGAGCGATATCCTGGAAGGGCGCAGCAAGGCGGAAAAGCGCTCGCTGCTGCAAGCGAAGGTGATGCGCGACGGCGTCGAAATTGCCCAGGGCCTGGCGGTGAACGACGTGGTGGTCTCGCGCGGCGCCGGCGCCGGCATGGTCGAGCTGAAAGTGGAGGTGGAAGGCAAGTTCATGTACGCCCAGCGTTCGGACGGCCTGATCATCTCCACGCCGACCGGTTCCACCGCCTACGCGCTGTCGGCCGGCGGCCCCTTGCTGCACCCGAGCCTGCAGGGCATCGTGCTGGTGCCGATTGCGCCGCACGCGCTGTCGAACCGGCCGATCGTGGTGCCGGAGGCGAGCGAAATCGTGGTCGAAATCCTCAACGGGCGCGACACCAGCGTCAATTTCGACATGCAGACCTTTGCCAGCCTGCAGGTGGGCGACCGCATCGTCATCTCGCGCTCGCCCAATACCATCACGTTCCTGCATCCGCACGGCTGGAGCTACTACGACACCCTGCGCGAAAAGCTGCACTGGAACGAGAATCCATCGCTCCAGACCAAACCCCGTTAGGAACACCGCCCCATGCTGCGTACCCTCACCATCCGCGATTTCGTCATTGTCGACACGATCGAGCTCGAGTTTTCTTCCGGCTTTTCCGTCTTCACGGGCGAGACCGGTGCCGGTAAATCGATCCTGATCGATGCGCTGCAGCTGGCGCTGGGCGGGCGCGGTGACGCCAGCGTGGTGCGCGAAGGCGCGGCCCGGGCCGACATCACGGCCGACTTCGCCGTCACCGATGGCGCCGCCGCCTGGCTCACCCAGCATGCGCTGGCGGCCGACGAGGGCGGGGCGCTGCTGCGCCGCGTGATCGACAATGCCGGCCGCTCGAAGGCGTATATCAACGGCGTCGCCGCCACCGCCGCGCAGCTGCGTGAACTGGGCGATTTGCTGGTCGACATCCACGGCCAGCACGCGCACCAGTCCTTGCTGAAACTCGACGCCCAGCGCGTGCTGCTGGACAACCAGTCCGGCGGCGGCCAGGCCGAGGTGCCGGCCGTCGCGGCGGCGCATAAAGCGTGGCGGGCGCTGGCGCGCCAGCGTGAAGACTACGAGAGCAATGCAAAAAATGTGCTGATCGAGCGCGAACGGCTTGAGTGGCAGGTGAGCGAGCTGGACAAGCTGGCAGTAAAGGCCGGCGAGTGGACCGACATTGGCAACGAGCACAGCCGCCTGTCGCACGCGGCCAGCTTGCTCGAAGGCGCGCAGGAAGCCTTGTCGGTCATCTCCGATTCGGACCAGCCGATCCTGTCGACGCTGTCTTCGCTGAACCAGAAATTGCTGAAACTGGTGAGCGTGGATGCGGGCTTGCAGCCGGTGCTCGACTGCATGCAGCCGGCCCTGATCCAGCTCCAGGAAGCCGTGTCGGAACTGAACGATTACCTCGACCGGGTCGAGCTCGACCCGGCGCGCCTGCGCCAGGTCGAAGCGCGCCTCGAAGCGATCCACAACGCGGCGCGCAAATTCCGCGTCACGCCTGATGAACTGCCAGAAGAACACGCGGCCCTGGCGGATAAATTGCGCCAGTTGGCCGATGCCAGCGACCTCGATGGTTTGAAACGCCAGGAGCAGCAGAAAAAGGACGACTATCTTGCTGCTGCCGCCAAACTGTCGGCCAGGCGGGTCACGGCGGCCAGGCTGCTCAGCACCCAGGTGTCGGCCGCGATGCAAGACTTGAACATGACCGGCGGCAGTTTTGTCGTCGCCTTGCATCCGGTCGAGCCGACCGCGCACGGCGTCGAGCAAGTCGAATTCCTGGTGGCGGGCCACGCGGGCGTCGCAGCGCGGCCGCTGGCCAAAGTCGCGTCGGGCGGCGAACTGGCGCGTATTGCGCTGGCCATTTCCGTCATCACCTCGCATGCGACGACCACGCCCACGCTGATTTTCGACGAGGTCGACAGCGGCATTGGCGGCGGCGTCGCCGAAGTGGTGGGGCGCCTGCTGAAACGCCTGGGACAGGAACGGCAAGTGCTGTGCGTGACCCACCTGCCGCAGGTGGCCAGCCAGGCCAATCAGCATTTCCAGGTGGCGAAAGGCACGACGGAATCCGGCAAGACCGTCTCGCGCATCGATGTGCTGGACAACAAGGCGCGCGTGGAAGAAGTGGCGCGCATGCTGGGCGGGCTGGAAATTACGGCCACCACCCGCAAGCATGCGCGCGAATTGCTGGCGCTATAGCAGGCGTCGTTGCGCTCAGGCCGGCACAATGTTCAGATTGCTGCGGAATAGGTTGTGCGGGTCGTATTTGGTCTTGATCTGCGCCAGGCGCTGGTAGTTGACGCCGTAGGCATCGGTGCTGCGCGCACTGTCGTCCTCGGTCAGGAAGTTGACGTACACGCCGCCGCTGGCATGCGGCGCCGCGGCGCTGAAGAAGTCCCGCGCCCACGCCACGCATCGGGCGTCGTCGGCCGGGTTGTCCCAGCGCGTGTGCACATTCATGACATACAGCGCATCGCGGTGCGGATAGGCGGTATCGTCGGGCGCGAACGTGGCCGCGCGCCCGCCCAGCAGGCCGAGGAAAATTTCGCAGTGCGGCGTCGGCAGCGTGCCGGCATGCTGCATGACGACGTCGATCGCCGCGAGGCTCAATTGCGTGAAATTGTGCGATTTCCAGTAGTTGCGCGCACCGGGTGTGAGCAGCGGGTCGAAGGCTTGTTGCCAGGCGACGTACGGCGTCGGCCCGACGTGCATGCCGAGTGGCTGGCCGAAGCGGGCGATGCGGTCGATCGCATCCTGCACCGCAGCCATGGGCAAGCGCGAAAAGACCGGCAACACCAGCACGGTCTGTCCATGCACCTCGGGCGCCAGGAACGGCAGGGGCGGCGCGCGGCGCAATACCGCCCACACCGTCAGGTCGTCCGGCATCGCGTGGACCGCGTCGCGGTACTGCGTCAGCACGGCTTTGGCCTGCTCGAATGGAAACACGATCAGACCGGCGGTGATGTCGGGGCCGACCGGATGCAGGCGGAACGCGAAGCGCGTGACCACGCCGAAGTTGCCGCCGCCGCCACGCAGCGCCCAGAACAGGTCGGAATGGTCGGCGGCACTGGCATGCAGGTACTGACCGTCGGCGGTCACGACGTCGGCGCCCAGCAGGTTGTCCGCCGCCAGGCCGAGCGTGCGGGTGAGCCAGCCAAAGCCGCCGCCCAGCGTCAGCCCGGCCACCCCGGTCGTGGAGTTGATGCCGAGCGGCGTGGCCAGGCCGAAGGCTTGCGCTTCGTGGTCGAAATCATGCAGTGTCGCACCCGGTTCCACCAGGGCGCGGCGCTGGTCCGGGTCGACCTGCACCGATCGCATGGCCGACAGATCGATCACCAGGCCGTCGTCGCACAAGGCGCTGCCGGCAATATTGTGACCGCCGCCGCGCACTGACAGGGGCATCTGGTGGTCGCGCGCGAACGCCAGCGCGGCGCGCACATCGGCCACGCCGGCGCAGCGCACGATCACGGCCGGACGGCGCTCGATCATCGCGTTCCAGAGCGTGCGCGCGGCATCGTAGCCGGCATCGTTTGCCTGCAGTAGTTGCCCACGCAGCGCGCCGCGCAGGTCGTCGAACTGGTCTTCGGTCAGGGTGTCCATGGCGTCTCCCGGAAAGCACTGGTTGGTCAATGCTTCATGATAGGAAGGCGATGCTTGCTGAGGCAAGCACGGCTGCGCCAATAAAACGCCCCCGAAGGCGGCGTCATGGTCGACCGGCATGATGAACTTGCTCAGTTGCTCGCCCCCTTGAGCGGCATGACGGCCAGCCTGTCGCATATCGTCGGCAAGGTGGCCAAATGCCGCCATGGTCGAACAAGCCATGTCGGCCTCCAGCGAGGTGAATGACCGGGCCGTTCATCTGGGGAACTGGTCGCGCATTTCAACTGGCATGCGCGGGAGTTGCTGGCGTTGTAAGGTGCCGCTATGCACGTGGTCATGCCTTGTGCCAGACTACCCATGCCATGCCATGCCATGCCATGCACAGGCACAGGCACAGGCACCAAGCGATTATTTCGCGCCCACGCGCGACCTGACCGGCGCAGCCATGCGTTGCTGCGTGCGCGCGCGGCCGTGGATGGGCAAGTAGCGCCGCGCCGGCCCGAGGTGGCGCAAGCCATATACCTCGGCCAGGTTGGCCTGCGCCCCATGCACAGGCCGCAACACCCTGGCCGGTCCCGTGAGCAAGGGCGCCAATCCAGGACCATGCCCAGCCACCGTGCTGTCGCCGTGGACGATGACGCCCACAGTCACGTGGCCGCGCCGGTAATGTCCACCGAACGCCATGTCGACGTCCACGACCGCGACCAGGTCGCCGAAGCGCAAACTGTCGAGCCGGTAGCGCTGGCGCGTGCCGGGGTCGGATAACTGGATATCGTAGTCGCCACGGCACCCGGTATTTTTGCCAAGGCCCGAGCCCATCAGTGCACCGGGCACCAGGTGCGTGACGGGCACCTGCAACTGTCCGCCATGTGCATGCAGTCCCCAGCGCTGCAGCAGGCCGGGCGACGCGTTGAGCACGGTGATATCGGGATGGTCGGGCAGCGCCAGGCCGAGGCCATGGCTGACGATCTGGATGCGGTCGCCGATGCACAGGCGCCGCAGTATTCCCGGCGCAAAATCGACCAGCACATGGTTGATGCCGCCATGCTTGCCGGTGACGCGCCCGACGCTGCCCAGGCACGGGCCGCTGATGACGCGTGCACGGTTGCCAATACAGGCATAGGCAAGCAGCGCATTGTTGGGTCCGTCGCGCGGTCCCACCACCTCGCGGCCATTGTTGTGCAAGGCCACGCCAGGCTCGATGTGATCGCCCGCCAGGCCGACGCAGCGGTCGCCGATGCGGTGGTTCAGGACGATCCCGCCCGTGCCCGGCAAGATACGCGGCACGCCGTCGTTGCCGATGCGGTAAGGATTGGCCTGGCCGATCGGATGGGCGATCTGGCCGGCCACCGCCACGATGGCGAGGTCGCCCAGGTTCATGCGCGGGCCGTGGCCCATCGGGTGCAGGCCGTTGGTGCTGGTGGACATGGCACGTATCCCGATCAGGCGGCCATGGACTGCTTGCCCAGCACGCTGCGCAGTGCCGGCGTCACGCCCGGGAAGCCGCGTCCTTCCGGGGTGGTGCGGTAGGCGGCGATCCAGGCCTCGGCATGGGCGCCCATCGGGCGGATGACCGACTGGAACAGGACGGGATCGATGGACGTTTTGAAGTCGTTGTCGGCGACGAATTGCAGGATGCGCCGGCCGCTCTCGGCCATCTTGGCGCGCTGCGAGAGGTCGGCGCCGCCGCCCAGGTGGCGGTTGACAACGGCCTCGACCACATCCCATTTTGTGTTGGCATCGAACGCCTTTTTGATGTCGGGTGTATCCAGCAGTTTGAGCACGGTACGCAAATAGTGCCCGGTTTCCATCGCCAGTGAAAAAATATTGCCATACGTTGAACGGTCGAGCGCATAGGACAAGTCGAGGCCGAGGCGCTGCACCGTGGCGACACTGCCGAACGGACGCTGGTCGATCAATTGCCCGCCGCGAATCACTTCGCCGATCATGAGGTCGCGGAAGTATTGCGCCACGGCCACCATGAAGCCCACGAGCAGGCGCTGGAAGCCGGTGTTGATGATGGTGCCTGGCGGCGGCACGGCGTTGCCATAATTGAAGGCGCGACGGTAGGCCAGCATGCGGTCGCGCAGCTTGTAGCGCAGGGGTTGCCATTTTTCCAGCAGGTACAAGCCGCGCGCACCGGGCCCGCGCTGGATCCGCATGGTGCCGGCCCGGAACATACGCAGCAGGACCTCTACAACCTGGAAGACCCGCATGCGTTCGTGCTGGTAGATGAAAAACAGCTCGGCGGCAGCATGCCCCTGGCTGGGATTTTTGGAATCGTCGAAATCGGGCTGGATGTGCGGGTACGAAATCTGGTCGAACTCGACCGCGCCCCGGGCGCCCATGCCCAGCATGTCAATGAAGGCGTCGCCTGCGTTGCCGTCAGCGGCCTTGCCGAGCAGTTCAGCAAAGCGGTCTTCGAATTGCTGTTCATAGGGTTGCCGCTCGGCTGGCGCCATGTCCGTGAGCTGCTCCTGCAGGAAGGTTTCCCACAGCCGCTGGATGGTTTCGGTGGTCTGGAAGGTCATCGCTATTCTCCGGCAGGATGAGGTGGATGGTCAGCCGCTTGACTGGCCGATGCCTTTTTTTTGCCCTGCGCATAACCGTTTCCTGGCGGTGGCGTGCCGCCGTTCGGCAGGCGTCTCTCCAGCACGTCGCGGATATTGTTGAGCGCATTTTCGACGGTGCTTGGCACGACAGGCACCGCTTCGACGAGTTCGGCCGGTTTGCTGCCCACCAGCGCCAGCGCGGCGTTGTACACGTCGGTCAGGATGTCGATAAAGATGGACAAGAGGCGGGTCGTGGACATTTGTCCGACCACCTCGAACAGCTTCTGGTCAGCCTGTTGCAGCAACTGGATTTCCTGGACCAGCATGGCAACGTTCCAGGGATGTTCGTCGTGCGGACCATGCGGTTTGTGGTCAAACGCGGCTTCATACGTGTTCACGCTAGCGTTGTCCCAGAAACCGCTGAAACCGTTTGCGGTCGTCGACAAGGCCAACGGCGGGCGCAGCAGGCAGGCCGCCTCGCCCAGCAGGCGGATCAGTTCTTGCGCGGGTGGATTGCCGTCGTTGAGGTAATCCCTGGCCGCCTGCAGCACGAAGCTGTAGGCGGAGGCCCGGGCTTCGGGAATGCCAAGGTCCTTCGCGCCGATGCAATACAGATCGATTGCGCGATCGATGGAATACAGCATCTGGTCGCCGAGCATCTGTGCCTCGGGCTGGCCGGTGAGGCCGTCGCATTCAAAGGCGATGGCGCCGCGGATGATCACGAGTTGCATCAGGCGGCTGTCGGCCTTGCCGGCTTGCGCAGAGCCGTACAGGCCGTAGAACAGCACCGCTGGCCGGGCCACGCGCAGCAGGCGTGCGCCGCCGGCCGGCGCGAAACCGTCGACGAAGGCCAGCAGCGCGTCCTGGAACGCCACCAGCGGCGGCGCCGGTGGGGTGATCACGCTGACCGTCAACTGTACGAAGCGTTTGAACCGGTTCAGGTGGCCCCAGGCCGTCGCGCCCAGGGCGCGCAAGCCCGACGCCGCACCGTTGCCGGCCAGCTGGATCAGCTCATCCATGACACGGGCAAGTTCATTTTCCATCAGCAGCGCACGCAGTTCGCCATGGCCTTGCGCTTCGAACATCAGGAACAACTGGCGATACGCATCGATGCCGCGCGACCAGTCGTTTGGCGCGAATGCTTCCTGCGCCGCACCGGTGAGGTTGCGCAGCGCGTTAAGCGCCACGTCGCGCCGCGTCTGCAGATCGGAAAACGGCGACTGCAACAGGTAACGCCCGCCCGCCATGCCGGTATTGGCAAGCGCTTCGCCCATCAAGACGAGGATGAGCGCCGAGATTTCGTCGAGGCTCTGGCCGAGATTGCGGTATTCGGCGCTGAGCGACGGCGTGAGCGCGCCCAGCATGCGCGCGCCGCGCGCATAGTCACCCAGCTGGCGCCGCATCGCAAAGGCGATGTCGCGGCTGCGCGTATCCATGCCGCGCCGGGCCGTGTCGAGTCCTTGCATGATGGCTGAATTGATGGCCTGGGTCCAGCCTTCGAGTTCCGGCGTGATGTCCTTGGTGAGGTTGCTGCTCGTTAAGGTGCGCAAATCCCTGGCGACGTCGTCGCTTGCCTGCGCCAGGTCGAGGCTGGTGGCGCCTTCCTGCACCGGCAGCGCCGTGCTGGCCGGCTGCGCCGGCAGGTAGGGCAAGCCTTGCGCTTCCTGGGCCATGGCGCGGGCGCGTGGGTCGTCGCGGTAACGGTTCATGAGCGCCTGCGCCACCTCGGCTGCGTCGTTCGGGTCGCCAACTTTCAGTTCGCGCCGGATCAGGTTGTCGAGCGCGGCGCGGGCGCCGCCAATGCTGCGTCCGCCGACGCTGCGGAAGGTGGGCCCGGTGGAACCGGCAGGCGCAGCGGGAATGAGTGAATTGGGCATGATGGTCCTTGTGTCTGGATTGGACTGTCGGTTCAGTGAAAAAGTGCCGCAGGTGCGGGGCGGGCGGGGCGGGCGGGGAGGGCGCGTGGGTCGGGCGCGGCCAGTTCGGTCATCATGCCGACCAGCTGGCGCGACAGCGCCCGGGGCGCGATTTTTCCCGACGCCAGCGCGTAAGCACCCGCACTGACCAGGAAGCGCGGCGGCAATTGCACGCGCTCGGCCTGCCCCTGCATCAGCAAACGGGCACCGGCGATGATGGCCTCGTGGTCGGCGGCGTGAAACGGGATCACGTCCACCAGTGCCCGCTGCGCCAGGTTGCGCCGGGTCTGGAACGCGATCTCGTCGACCACCTGGGCAATGACGCGCTCGGGTTTGTCGAGCAAGGCGACCGGCAGCCGGTGTCCGCGCGCCGGGTTGTAGAGCGTGCGCCACACCCGCGCCAGGCGCGTCGCATTCTCGGCGAAGCCAAGCCGGCGCAGCATTTCGGCGAGCATCAGCACACGCAGATAGCCGGTCGGGTGGGCGCTGCCTGGCCGGTAGGTGAGCACGCGCGGTGCCGGATGCAGCAGGAATTCGGCCATGCCCCAGGCCGCCGCCGGCCCGCCGAGCAAGATTGCGGCCAGGTCGGCAAAGATTTCTTTGTGCCAGCGTCCGTAGACACTGGCCAGCACCGGCCTGGCGTGCGCACCGAGAATGCGCTGTACCACGGCTTGCCGGTTTTCTTGCCAGACGCCGAGGTCAGCTTGCAGGTTGTGAGCGACTTCATGCAGGAAGACGGCTTGCCAGGGATGGTCGCGGTCCCAGGGAATGCGGATCAGTGGAAACGGGTTCGGTTCGCCCAGCAGGCGGTTGAGTGTGACGCCGCGCCGCATGGTTGCCGGCGAGTAGCCGTGTTCCATGTAACAAAAGGGCTTGATGAGGCGTGCGTCGAACATGTTTGGGTCGGCTTGCCGGACGGCGGCATAGCAGTCGATGGCGATGGAATCGTGCGCCGCCAGCACCGGGGCGAAGCTGGAGCCGCGTTGCGCAAAGACTTCAAAAAACAGGCCGAAGGCCCGGCGCGCGCGGTCGATTTCGCGCTCGACCAGGGCCACGTCGACCAGCGCGCGTTGCAGCGGCGCGCGCGCCCAGGTGCCGGCCAGGCGGACGAAGCGACGCTCGATGTTGGCGTCGATTGCGCCCAGGCGCCGGTTGGCGGCGGCGAAGTGGGTGGGCGAAGGCGCGTAGCGCATATCCTGCGCACGCAGTCCGATGGTGCGCGGCGTGATGCGGACCAGGCGCCGCATCCGCGCCGCGAGACCGCGGATACGTACCTGGATGAACCTGCGCGCGAGCTGCATGGCGGCACCCGCATTTAGCGGTTGCTGATGATGATCGTCACAGTCCCCGCACCACGCAGGACGATGCGGCGCGTTCCCGGCCCGGCGTACGGATACGCGCCAGCGCGGGAGGTGGCGCCGCGCCGGCCGGCCGTGGTCAGCGGTCGTGCCAGCCGTTGCAGCGCGTTCGGTGTTTGTGCCACTCGCTGCACGGCGCGGCGTACGGCGCGCGGCACGCCGCGCTGGGGCATCTGGCGTGCGCGTACGGCACGCTGGGCCGTTTGCAGGATACGGGCGGTTGCCCGCGCCGCCGGCGCGCCTTGCTGGCGCACCAGTGCACGCGTGGCCTGGGTGACCCCGCGCACCAGCTGGCGCCGCGCCGCCACCGGCATGCGCGCGACCTGCGGCATTGTGCGCCGCAGCGTCATGCCGGCAATGAGGGGCGCAGCGGCGTCGATCGCGTCGTCGTCATATTCGTCGACCAATTGATCGATGGCCTCGAATTCATCGGCGCCATCGGCCAGCAAGCGTCCTGCAACCGACGCGATACGGCTCAGTGCCTGGGCCTGCGGCAAGGGAATGTGGCGCAGGATCGGGGCCGCCACGCGCGCGACCTGGCCGACGCGCCGGCCCACTGCCTGGGCGCCGCGCGCAATGCGGCGCAGGCGACGCATGAATTCGTCGGCGTCGTCTTCTTCGAGCGCATCGGCCACGGCATCCTCGAAGGACAGGGCGTCGGATTCGCCGGAAGCGGCATCGACGTCGTCAAAGCCGGCAAACAGGTCGTCGTAGGCATCGTCGGCGGTGTCGTCGAAGTCGTCGGCGGCGTACGCGCGGGCCTCCGGCCTGCCGCCGCCGGCGCTGAACTCATCGGCCTCGTCGCCGGCGTCCCACTGATCGGCGCCATCCTCGCCCGCGTCGAACCCGGACTGGGCCGGACCCTCGCCACCGTCGGACAACATGTCTTTCATCATGTCTGCTTCAAAACGATCACTCATGCGATTCTCCCGATAGTGTCAAACGTGCGATTGCCGCACAGACCGTGCCGCCACGAAAAGTGCGGTACTTGGGCGTTCCGGCGTCTTGCGCTGCGTCGCTCTGTGTTTGAATATATCGAGTCGAAATGAAGCGTGTTTGATATCGGTCTATCAAAAGTCGGCACTAAATTCCGGGTTTTGGTGTCGTGCGGCGCTTTCACGCCATATCGGCACCTACCTGTTTGGTAGCGGCCACGCGGACCACCGAAGTGAGCAGACTAACAACAGGTCTTCAAGCTTGGTATTGACAGTGGGTAGGATTGATCGCATTCTTGATCACAAGTGCGTCTGCATTTCGCATCGTGTCCACGCAGCCTGGGCCGGTGCGCGACATTTTTCACCCTTTCTCCTCGCTCTATCGATGCCTCGCTGCCGTCAGGCGAGTTGGCCCTGCGCGGTGCCTGTTTTCATGATCTGAACTGGAACGTCGATGCAAGTGGGACACTGGAAGATTGCCACCAAATTGATGGTGGGTTTTGGGTTCGTGATCGTGCTGTTGTTATGTGTCGTGGGGGTCGGACTGAACCGCCTTGGCACTGTGGGTGGATTAACCCAGAAAGTCATCGAGACCGATTGGGCCAAGGCAGAAGCGGCGGCCAGCATCGCTGCGACCACGCGTGCCAATGCTGCGCTGACGATGCAGTTGTTCATCGCCAGTGACGCGAGCGCGCGGGCGGCGATCCTGGCCCAGGTGGAATCGAACAAGAAGACGATCAGCACGGCACTCGAGACGCTCCAGAAACTCGTCGCCCTGCCCGAGGGCAAGCGCATGCTTGCGACAATCCTGGAACGGCGCAAGGCCTATGTCCAGTCGTTCACGCGGGTTGCCAAGCTGATCGGCGAGGAGCGGCGCGACGATGCCGTCGCGCTGGTGCACCGGGAAACCCTGCCCGCGCTGGAGCAACTCCAGGCGTCAATCAGCGAACTGAACGTGTTGCAAACGACCGTGGCGCATCGCAGCGGCGCGGAGGTGCTGGACAACATCGGCATGGCGCGCATGCTCATGCTGGCGCTGGGCGGCGCGGCGCTGTTGGCCGGGATCGCGTCTGCCTGGATGGCCAGCCGTGCGATCACGGTACCGATCCAGCGTGCCATCGATCTGGCCGAGCAGGTGGCCGCTGGCGACTTGAGCGGCCATGTCGACGTCGACTCGAAGGATGAAATTGGCCAGTTGCTCACCGCCTTGAACAGCATGACGGCGAGCCTGGCGCAGATCGTCGGCCAGGTGCGCACAGGTACCGGCGTGATCGCGACTGCCTCCAGCCAGATTGCGGCCGGCAATATGGACCTGTCGTCCCGCACCGAAGAACAAGCCAGTGCACTGGAGGAAACCGCATCCTCGATGGAGGAAATGAGCGCCACGGTGAAGGAAAACGTCCAGCATCTACGCGACGCGTCGGCACATTCCGCGCAGGCTTCCGGGATGGCCGAACGCGGAGGCGAACTGGTCCGGGAAGTGGTGCGCACGATGGGGGCGATCAATGGTTCCTCGCGCAGGATCGTCGACATCATCGGCGTCATCGATGGCATTGCGTTCCAGACGAATATTCTGGCCCTGAATGCTGCCGTGGAAGCAGCCCGGGCCGGGGAGCAGGGGCGCGGCTTCGCCGTGGTGGCGTCGGAAGTGCGTAACCTGGCCCAGCGCTCGGCGCAGGCTGCGCGTGAAATCAAGCAGCTGATCGAAAGCTCGGTCGGCGACGTGGCCGAGGGATCCCGGCTGGTAGGTCAGGCGGGCGGCACGATGGAGCAACTGGTTGACAGCGTGCGCAAGGTCGCCGTGATCGTGGGCCAGATTAATGCGGCAAACCTTGAACAGAGCATCGGCCTCGAGCAGATCAATCTTGCCATCACTGCGATGGACCTGGTGACGCAGCAAAATGCCGCCATGGTCGAAGAGGCGGCGTCCGCTGCCAGCGAGATGAGCGCTCAGGCCATTCATCTCGAAGGTGTTGTCGCCCATTTCACATTGGATGCAGCGGTCGCGCCGGTGCCGCAGCGCGCAAGGCCGGCGCTGGCATTCACGCCCGGGCACAGATTGCACTGACCGCAAGCGACGGGCCGCGTGTGTGGTTGACCTGTCGTATTGGCGCACGGACAGCCCAAATAGGTGTTTGCAAACAATAGTGGACTTTATAATGGCAAGTTCCTATCTTCACTGTCACCCTTCCGATGCCCTTACGTCCAGAACCGTCCCATACGCACGGCACCGTGCCCACCAGCGCCGTCATCCTGGTCAACCTCGGCACCCCGGACGCCCCCACAAGAAAAGCCGTGCGGCGCTATTTGAAGGAATTCCTGTCCGATCCGCGCGTCGTCGAAATTCCGCGCCTGGTATGGTGGTGCATCCTGAACCTGATCATCCTGCCGTTCCGCTCCGGTCAATCGGCGGCGAAATACAAGATGATCTGGACCAAAGAGGGGTCGCCCCTGAAGGTGCATACCCAGGCGCAGGCGAAGCTGCTGGGCGCGCACTTGGCCGAGCGCGGCCACGCCAACCTGACCGTCACGATGGCCATGCGCTACGGTTCGCCATCGCTGCCCGAAGTGCTGGGCGGCCTGAAAGCGGCCGGGGTTGACCGCATCGCGATTTTGCCTGCCTACCCGCAATACTCCGCCACCACCACCGGCTCCATCTACGACGCCGTGTTCGACTATTACAAGCAAGTGCGCAACGTGCCGGAACTGCGCATGGCCAAGCACTATCACGATGACGAAGCCTACATCGACGCGCTGTGCGCCTCGATCGAAGCGCACTGGGATACCCACGGGCGCAGCGAGAAACTGGTGATGAGTTTTCACGGCGTGCCGAAACGCACGCTGATGCTGGGCGATCCGTACCACTGCGAGTGCTACAAGACCGCGCGCCTGGTTGCGACCAAACTGCGCCTGGACGCGAGCGAGTACATGGTGACGTTCCAGTCGCGCTTCGGCAAGGCCGAATGGCTGCAGCCGTACACGGCGCCGACCCTGGTCGCACTGGCACAAGCTGGCTTGAAGCGCGTGGATCTGATCTGCCCGGGCTTCACCAGCGACTGCCTGGAAACGCTGGAAGAAATCAGCATGGAGGCGAAACACGATTTTATCGCCGCCGGCGGCCAGGAATTTCACTACATCCCCTGTCTGAACGAGGCGCCGCAGTGGATTGCCGCACTGGGAACCATCGCAGAACACCACATGATCGGCTGGCCAACCATGCTCAGCAGCGCCCAGCGCGATGAAGAAAAACAGGACGCCGCGATCGGCCGCGCCAGCGCTCTGGCCTTGGGCGCCACCGATTAAGGAATGTTGTACTGGTTGCCCAGATTGACGTAACAGAGCCACGCCATTGTCAGGATGGTGTAGGCAAGCACTGCGGCGCTAATCAGTTGCAATCTCATACATACACCCTCCAGACTGGCCCCGGGCGTCGTGCGCGCCCGACTGGCCTTGTCAAATCCATACTAGAGCCCCATCTCTGTCATTGATCTGTTCAACAAGTAATAAGTGTAACAATTCATTTCAGGAATTTTTTCAAGGACGCGCTTGCTAATCCCCTTGAAAATGTAGGAGATCACCCCATTTGATTGCCTGTGAGTGTGCAAGTTCATGCGCAAAACAGGTCAATCCCCACTATTTAGTGCTTGATATCAGGAGTTTTTTCAATGCAAGACCAAGAAAACCAAGAGTTGAACCAGGCAGCCAATGGCGAACCGGTCGATGCGGCCCAGGCGCAAACGCCAGCCGGCTCGCCGAGCGTGGAAGAACAGCTGAGCGCGACCGAAGCCAAACTGGCCGACATGCATGACGCGTTCATGCGCGCCAAGGCCGAAGGCGAAAACATCCGCCGCCGCGCCCAGGAAGATGTCAGCAAGGCGCACAAATTTGCCATCGAAAGTTTCGCCGAGGCCATGGTGCCGGTGCGTGACAGCCTCGAGATGGCCTTGAAGGTCGACACCCCGTCGGTCGAATCGCTGAAGGAAGGCGTTGAAATGACGCTCAAGCAGCTGACTTCGGCCTTCGAAAAAAACCGCTTGCTGGAAATTCTGCCAGCGCAGGGCGACAAGCTGGACCCGAACAAGCACCAGGCCGTGGCAGTTGTGCCGGCTGAACAGGAAGCCAATACGGTGGTCACCGTGTTGCAAAAAGGTTACATGATCGCGGACCGCTTGCTGCGCCCGGCCATTGTCACCGCAGCACAAGCAAAGTAAGTAAAAAAACGACGTGCAGCTTACTTATTTTCATAACTAAGCTCTTGAAAGCACGCAGTTTTTCCCTATATCCGAAGCATCCAAACATCAGTACCTACAAGGAAAAAAATCATGGGCAGAATTATTGGCATCGACCTGGGCACCACCAACTCGTGCGTGGCGATCATGGAAAATGGTCAACCGAAGGTCATCGAGAACGCTGAGGGCGCGCGGACGACTCCTTCGATCATTGCTTACCAGGAAGATGGCGAGATCCTGGTTGGCGCGCCGGCAAAACGCCAGGCCGTCACCAACCCACAAAACACGCTGTTCGCCGTCAAGCGCCTGATTGGCCGCAAGTTCGACGAAAAAGAAGTGCAAAAAGACATCGCGCTGATGCCTTACAAAATCATGAAGGCAGACAACAACGACGCCTGGATCGGTGTGCGCGACAAGAAACTGGCGCCACCGCAGATTTCGGCTGAAGTCCTGCGCAAGATGAAAAAAACGGCAGAAGACTACCTCGGTGAAGAAGTCACCGAAGCCGTCATCACCGTGCCTGCTTACTTCAACGATTCGCAGCGCCAGGCAACCAAAGACGCCGGCCGTATCGCGGGTCTGGACGTCAAGCGCATCATCAATGAGCCAACCGCAGCTGCGCTGGCATTCGGCCTGGACAAGACCGACAAGGGCGACCGCAAGATCGCCGTGTATGACCTGGGCGGCGGCACGTTCGACGTCTCGATCATCGAAATCGCCGACGTCGATGGCGAAAAGCAGTTCGAAGTGCTGTCGACCAATGGTGACACCTTCCTGGGCGGCGAAGACTTCGACCAGCGCATCATCGATTACATCATCGAAGAATTCAAAAAGATCAACGGCCTGGACCTGAAAAAAGATCCAATCGCCCTGCAGCGCATCAAAGCGTCGGCCGAGCGCGCGAAGATCGAATTGTCGTCGTCGCAGCAAACCGAAATCAACGAGCCGTACATCGCCATGGCGAACGGCGCGCCGGTCCACCTGAACCTGAAAATGACCCGCGCCAAGCTGGAGTCGTTGGTTGAGGAACTGATCAACGCGACCATGGAGCCATGCCGCATCGCCATCAAGGATGCAGGCGTTAAAGTTTCGGACATCGACGACATCATCCTGGTCGGCGGCATGACCCGTATGCCGAAGGTGCAGGAAAAAGTTAAAGAGTTCTTCGGCAAGGATCCACGCAAAGACGTGAATCCGGACGAAGCGGTTGCTGTCGGCGCGGCCATTCAAGGCTCCGTGTTGTCGGGCGAGCGTAAAGACTTGCTGCTGCTGGACGTGACGCCACTGTCGCTGGGTATCGAAACCCTGGGCGGCGTGATGACCAAAATGATTCACAAAAACACGACGATCCCGACCAAGTTCTCGCAGGTGTTTTCGACCGCCGACGACAACCAGCCGGCCGTGACCATTAAAGTGTTCCAGGGTGAGCGCGAAATCGCAGCCGGTAACAAGGGCCTGGGCGAATTCAACCTGGAAGGTATCCCGCCAGCATCGCGCGGTACGCCACAGATTGAAGTGACCTTCGACATCGACGCCAACGGCATTTTGCACGTCGGCGCGAAAGATAAGGCTACCGGCAAGGAAAACAAGATCACGATCAAGGCCAACTCGGGCCTGACCGAAGCGGAAATCCAGAAAATGGTGAAAGACGCCGAAGTCAATGCCGAGGAAGACAAGAAAGTGAAAGAGCTGGCAGAATCGCGTAACGGCGCCGATGCACTGGTGCACTCGACCCGTAAATCGATGACCGAGCATGGTGACAAGCTGGAAGCGGCTGAGAAAACCGCCATCGAAGAAGCCATTTCGGCCCTCGAAGGTTCGATCAAATCGGGCGACAAGGCCGACATCGATGCCAAGACTGCCACGCTGAACACCGCGGCGCAGAAACTGGGCGAGAAGATGTATGCCGACATGCAGGCGCAGCAGGCAGCCGGCGGCGCCGAAGGTGGCCAGCAGCCTGGTGCCGAGCAAGCCAGCCAACCGCAAGACGACGTCGTTGACGCCGACTTCAAGGAAGTCAAGGACGCGAAGTAATTACAGTCGGGCCGGAGATTTCCGGCTCGATTGAGGGAAGGCCGAGCCGCAAGCAGCCCAAAAGGTGCCCGGCTCGGTTTTTTTGCATAGACCGTTTCATTAGCAGATAAACAGCAAGGTGCCCGCACATGGCAAAGCGTGATTTTTACGAGATTCTTGGCGTCTCGAGGACGGCTTCGGAAGAAGAGATCAAGAAGTCCTACCGCAAGCTCGCGATGAAATATCATCCGGACCGCAATCCAGATAATAAAGAGTCGGAAGAGAAGTTCAAGGAAGTCAAAGAAGCGTACGAGATGCTGACCAATCCGGACAAACGCGAAGCGTATGACCGGCATGGTCACGCCGGCGTGGACCCGAACATGGGCGCTGGTGGCTTTGGCGGTGGCGCCGGTGGTTTTGGCGACGCCTTCGGCGACATCTTCGGCGATATTTTCGGCGGCGGCGCCGGGCGCGGCAGGTCAAACGGTCCGCAGGTCTACCGTGGCGGCGACTTGCGCTACAACCTCGAGATCACGCTCGAGCAGGCCGCAGCCGGCTACGACACGCAGATTCGCGTACCGAGCTGGGACAAGTGCGACACCTGCCACGGCAGCGGCGCCAAGCCGGGTACGCAGCCGGTCACTTGCACCACCTGCGCCGGTCACGGCCAGGTGCGCATGCAGCAGGGTTTCTTCAGCATCCAGCAAACCTGCCCGAAATGCCACGGTTCCGGCAAGATCATTCCCGAGCCATGTGCAGCCTGCAGCGGCGCGGGTCGGATCAAGCGCAACAAGACGCTGGAAGTGAAAATTCCGGCGGGTATCGACAATGGCATGCGCATCCGCTCCACCGGCAACGGTGAACCGGGTACCAACGGCGGCCCTGCGGGCGACCTGTACGTCGAGATCCATATCAAGGCGCACGCGGTGTTCCAGCGCGAAGGCGACGACCTGCATTGCGAAATGCCGATCTCGTTCACCAAGGCGACCCTGGGCGGCGAAATTGAAGTGCCTACGCTGTCCGGCAAGGTGTCGTTCACGATTCCTGAAGGTACCCAGTCCGGCAAAACCTTCCGCCTGAAGTCGAAGGGTATCAAGGGCGTGCGCTCCGGTTACCACGGCGATCTGTTCTGCCACGTGGTGGTCGAAACGCCGGTCAAGCTCAACGACAAGCAAAAAGACCTGCTGCGCGAGTTCGACCGTCTGACCGCCGAAGGTGGCGCCAAGCACAGCCCGCAAAGCAAGGGCTGGATGGACAAGGTCAAGGATTTCTTCGAGTAAGCACTTCCTTGAATCAATCAAACAGAACCGCCGCTGGCCGATGCCACCGGCGGTTTTTTCATGGTTGTCTCTGGTTTGCAACGTCACGAAAGACATTGATCCGTCGCAAATTGCCATTGCTCAATAACCTGATACTCGCCTCTGGTTCAGCGTATGCTGCTGCGCAACTTCTGGCGAGGAAGCATGAAAAAAGATCTGTTCTTGCCCGGCATCTGGGACCGCTTGATGGCCGCCGGCCAGGCCCCTGCGCATGGCACCCCGTCTACCCGGCCATCCCAGTCCCTTGCCCAGCTACATGCCTCGATCGCGCGCGACCTGGAGGATTTGTTTAACACGCGCCTGGCGCTGCCTGCCAGCACCCTCGACAACTACACGGCATGTCGCCAGACCATACTCAACTTCGGCCTGATGGATTTTGCTGCGCTGTGCCTTGGCAGCAGCGACGATCAAAAAATCATCTGCGCGTATGTCACGGAAACCATCAACCGTTTTGAACCGCGTCTGGGCGACGTCTTCACCTCGATTGCACCAGCCATCGATTCCACCAACCGGCTCGATGTCGTCATCCACGCGACCATCAAGGGCGCGGCGCGCGCGCGGGTAAAATTCAACGCCATGCTGCAGCCGTCAACGCTGCAGTATTCGGTGAGTCAGGCGCGGGGGCCGCAGGCATGATCGACGACATCCTGCCGTATTACGAACGGGAGCATGCCAGCACCGCGCGGATGGTGGACGAATTCATCGAGCAATATCCCCAACTCGCTGGCGTACTGGGATTCGATGGCAATGACTGCAGCGATCCCAGCGTGCAGCGCATCATTGCCGCCATGGTCATGATGGGCGCCACCATTTTGAAACTGCTGGATGACAATTACCCGCAGTTCACCGGCAGCCTGCTGAGCATGAACTACCCACATTTTACGCAACCGTTTCCCTCGACGTCGATTGCGCGCTTCGATGCCAGCACGGCCGACGCCAAGGCGCTTTCCAGCGTTGTCACGGTGCCACGCGGCGCCTGCCTGCATGCGAGCGCGCAAGATGACGTCGTCTGCAAGTTCGACACCGTTTATCCGGTCACGCTGGCGCCGGTGCGTATCGACAGCGTGCGCTGTGCAGATGTGCACGCCGGCCACCATGGCGATCGAATGGTGGCCGGGGCCACGGCGCTGATCGACCTCACCGTCAGCGGATTCGATGCCACCCGGACGCTGGCGCAACAGGCGCTGCCATCCCTGCGCGTGTACATCGATGGCGAACCGTCCTTGCGCGCGTGCGTGCGCGACCTGCTGTTCATGCACACGCTCGCAGCCTATGTCAATGTGGGCGCTGACGATGCACCCTGGACGCGCCTGGAACAGGTGCCGCTTGCGCCGGTTGGTTTTCGCAGCGACGAAGCGGTGATTCCCTTCAAGGCCACGTCGCACCCGGCGTATCGCATCCTGCTCGAATACTTTGCCTGTCCCGAGAAATTCAATTTTTTCGATATTGACATGGCGCTGCTGTGCAGCTATTTGCCCGCAGGCGGCCAGCGCGTGCGCTTGCGTCTGGCTGTCGACTCGGTGGCGCCCGATTCGTCCGCTGCGCGCATCCTGCGCGCGCTGTCGACGAAAAATTTTCTGCTTGCCTGCACACCCATCGTCAACCTGTTCCCGCGCGCCGCCTCACCAGTCGATCTGACCCATACCAAGGCCGAATATGCCGTGCTGGCCTGCGCCGAACATCCGGCGGCGTATGACATCCACAGTGTCAGTGCGGTGCGGATGGTACGCGATACCCCCAAGGGCGCGGTTCAAACCATTTTCCATCCGTATTATTCTCTGCGGCATGGCATGGCCGGCGGTCGCAAGGGCCATTACTACACGATGCGGCGCGATGCGACGCTGGCCGGGATCAGCCCTGGACACGAGATGCGCCTGGCACTGGTCGACAGCGAGTTCGACCCATTGGCGGTGGAGGCGGCCACGGTGTCGATCGCGCTGCTCTGTACCAACCGCGACTTGCCGAGCCGGCTGCCGCTGGGACAAGCTGGCGGTGACCTGCGCCTTGAGAATTGCAGCAATCCCCATCCGGTGCGATTGTTGCGCAAGCCAACGCCGACGTACCGCTTTTCCCAGGCCGCGCAGTGGCGCCTGATTGCACAAATCGCCCTCAGCGAGCAGGCGCTGACCGATGTCAACCTGGAAGCGTTCACCGAATTACTGATGCTGCACAACCTGCCGCAATCGAACGTGACCCTGCGCCAGATCGGCGGCGTGACCGGTTTTGCGCGCACCAGCGCGCGTGCGTGGATGCCTGACGCGCACGGCGGCGCGCGCCAGCATGGCGTGGGTGTGCGCATGACGGTCGACGAGTCCGCCTTTGTTGGGAGTGGCATCCACGTGTTTGCGCAGGTCATCGACCATTTCCTTGGCCACTACGCGCAACTGAACACCTTCATTCAACTGACCGTCGTGTCGCACGCGACCGGCAAGGAGCTGATCCGATGCGCGCCTCGCAGCTGTGCCGCCAATCTGGCGTAATGGATCGACTGTTTGAGGCGCCGTGGCGCTTCGACCTGGTGCAGGCCCTGCGCCTGATCGAACTGTGGCTGCGCCGAAACGGCGTGGCGTGTGACGGCGATTTGCTGCACCACGTGCGCTTTCGTAACAGCCTGTCGATGCATTTCCCGGCGAGCCAGATCGAAGCACTGGCAGCAATGGGCGACGCACCGATTACTTCCGGCAGCGCCTTGCAAGCGGCGTTTGATGCTGGCCAATTGCGGACAATGACATTCACGCCGGCGTTTCTCGGCTTCTTCGGCGTGAACGGCATGATGCCGAACTTTTACACGGACGATATCGTCGACCAGATCCGGCACGACAAATATGAAGGCACCCGCGCGTTCTTCGACATTTTCTATAACCGGATCATGACGCTGTATTTTCAGGCCGCCTGCAAGCATCGCGTGCAGCATCGCTTCGACGAGGACGGTGTCGCGGCCATCTTGCCGATGCAACTGGCACTGGCCGGCCAGAAGACCGCGCGTGACGATGACGGTATTCTCAGTGACACGGTCGTCGCGCATTACGCGGCGCTGCTGCGGCACCGCCCGGTATCGGCCAGCATGATCGAAAGTATCCTCACCGAATACTTCGACCTGCCGATCCGGCTCGAGCAATTCGTCGGCTCGTTCGACCGCTTGCATCGGAATGAGTTGTGCATGCTTGGCGTGCAGTGCGCCACGCTGAGCGCAGGCGCCGTGCTGGGTGAGCGCGTGCGCGAGTGCCACGCGCGTGCGCGCCTGCATATCGGGCCGCTGTCGATCGCCGACTACGAGCGCTTCCTGCCGGGCGGCGCGGCTGCTGCGCAGCTCAAGCAATTGCTGGCCTTGTTTGCGACGCCGACCATCCACTTCGAGTTGCACCTGATTCTGCGCGCAGCCGATGTACTGCCCGTGCGCTTTGATGCACCGCACGGCAATCGTCTCGGCTATGACACCTGTCTACTCAGCAGTGCCGCGCGTGACGATTGCGGCGAATTTTTATTCGACCTGAACCGCTAACTGGCCACGTTGGAGTAACCGATGGAAAACATGAACGACCTGGTCGACCTGATGTTCTCGGGCCAGCAGTTCGACACCTTGCACCGCGCCTTGCGCCTGCGGATCGCCTTCCCGGACGGCATCTCCGATTGCGTCTTGCTGCCCCAGCGCGTGCACGGCGCCGAGTCGATGTGCGGCGGCATCGCCTACACGATCTTGTGCGTGTCGGCCTCGAGCGACCTGCCCCTGAAAAGTTTTATTGGACTGGCGGCCGAGCTGCAACTGGTGACCGACACGGGCGAGCTACACGGCGTCTGCGGCCTGATCACGGAAGCTGCTTCCGGCCAGAGCGACGGCGGCCTGGCCACCTACCAGCTGGTCTTGCGCGATGCTTTTTCCAGCGTGATGGCGCTGGGCGCCAACACGCGCGTGTTCATCGACAAGAACGAAATCGAGATTGCCGCCATCGTGCTTGCCGGCTGGCGCGAACGCAGCCCGCTGCTGGCCGCTGCCTTCGACTACAAACTTTCCGTCGAAATGGCGCAGCAACAGTTCCCGCAACGCGCCTTTACGCGCCAAGACAACGAGTCCGATTGGGCCTTCCTGACGCGTCTGTTCAAGCGGCGCGGCATTGCCTGGTTCGTGCGACCCGGGCGCGCCATGCCGGGCGAAGACGATGATGACGACAACGGCGCGCCGGTGCACACCCTGGTGCTGTTCGTCGAGCAGTTGCGCCTGCCACAAAACGCCGCCGGCACCGTGCGCTACCACCGCGCCGACGGCACCGAGGAACATGACAGCGTCACTGCCTGGCGCGCGGTACGCACGCTGGGGCGCGGCAGCGTGTCGCGCTTCAGCTGGGATTACGACGACCCGCTGGCAACCCCCTTCATGGCGGCCGGCGCGCGCAGCCGCCAGGACCAGGGCCAGCGCGGCAACCGCATCGCCATCGACATCAACGACTACCGCATCGACCCGCCGCATGTGGGCGATACCAACGCCGACCACATCGATTTGACCAGCGCGCGCATGGCCGGCCACGACTACGCCGTTAAATCCTTTCATGGCGAAGGCACGGTGCGCGACCTGCGCGTGGGCGAATGGATCACGCTCGACGGCCATCCCGAGATCGACCGCCACGACGACGAGGCTCGCCAGTTCATCGTTACGGCGTTCCAACTTGCGGCGCGCAACAACCTGCCCAAAGCGCTCAACGGGCGCGTCGAGCGCCTGTTCGCGCGCAGCCGCTGGCATGGCGCGCAGGATAATGGCATTGCCGAACTGATCGACACCGAGGCGCAGCCGTTCCGGATTCACTTCACCTGTTCGCGGCGCAGCATCCGCATCGTGCCGCCCTACGATGCGCGCGTGGACGTGCCGTCGGCGCGCCTGCACAGCGCTATCGTGGTCGGCCCGGAAGGGAAGACCGTTCACTGCGACGACCTTGGCCGCATCAAGATCCGCTTTCCGGGTACGCGTGCGGTAGACCACCAGCATGCCGGTGGCGCCGGCGCCTCCGGCACCGACACCGATTCCGCGTGGGTGCGCCTGGCCATGCCCTGGGCCGGCAACGGGCCGGGCAGTTTCAACCAGTTCGGCGCCGTGTTCCTGCCCCGTGCCGGCAGCGAAGTGCTGATTGACTACATCGACAGCGATCCGGACCGCCCGGTGATCGTCGGCCAGTTGTACAACCAGGCCGGCATGCCCGCAGCACTCAGTTCGCGTGGCGCCTTGCCGGGCAACCGTTACCTGGCCGGCTTGCGCAGCCGCGAGGTGCGCGGCGCGCGCGGCAACCAGCTGCGCCTGGACGACACGCCCGAACAGATCAGCGCCCAGCTGGCCAGCGACCATGGCGCCAGCGCGCTCAATCTCGGGTGGCTCAGCACGGAGCGGGCCGATGGCGCAGGCCAGCCGCGCGGGGAGGGGGCGGAGTTGCGCAGCGATCAGGCGGTGGCGCTACGAGCCCGTCATGGCATTTTTCTCACGGCATCGTCCGCATCGAATGCCGAGGCTGCGCAACTAGAGCGCACAAACTTGATCGATAGTGCCGAGGCCGCGGTGAGCGTTACCCAGGAACTTTCCGACTCTGCTGCCGCGCACAGCGTTGACTCGGCCGAAGGCGAGCAGCTTGGCGAACTTCTCGGCGCTGTACGCAATTGGCACAGTGGCTCGAATGTCGCTCCGCGTGAAGCGCAGGCTGGCGGACGGCCGATCGTGGCGGCCAGCGCCGAGGCGGGCATGCTGCTTGCCAGCACCGACAATCTGGCGCTTGCTGCGAAGACGCGGATTGACATCGCCAGCATTGCCGACACGCAGCTCTCAGCCGGGCGCAGCCTGTTCTTGCGCGCCGCCTGCGGCCTGAATCTGGTTGCCTTCAAACTCGGCATGAAACTGGTGGCGGCCGCTGGCAACTTGCGCATCGAGGCGCACGACGGCGACATCGTGATCACGTGCCCCAAGAAAATCCGGATTGTGGCAGGTGAAGGCATCGACATCGAAGCAATGAAGGTCAAGGTCGTGGCGCAGGGCGTCCAGGCCGACTTTGGCGGCGGCGCCATCACGCAGCAAAGTTCCGGGGCGCACACCATCAAGGCATCGTGCTTCGACCAGCTGGGCGCCGGCGACGCGACGCCGGAGGGCGTCAAGCTCCCGGTGTCGAGTATGAACCATGACCAGCAGGTGCAACTGGTCGACATGATCTCGTGCGAACCGGCACCGAAGCGGAAGTACCGGATTACGACTGGAGACGGCGCGGTGATCGAAGGTGTTAGCGATGACGCAGGGATGACCGAGCGCTTCACGGACCAGTCCGCCTTTTCCCCTTACAAAATCGAACTGCTCGACTGAAAGGACCATCATGGCACATGGCGCGACACTTCCTGTCCAACCTGAAACAGGCGGCAAAGTTGCCGAAGGTTACAGCACTCCAAAGGCCGACCAGCTGGTACAGCGCATGGTCATACCGCCGAAAAGAGTCCTGCCGATTGTTTTCTTGCCCGGCATCATGGGCTCCAATCTGCGCATGAGCGCGGCGCGGCAGGCGCTGCTCAAGAAATCGAACAATATGGCATGGCGCCCTGAGGACAAGACCGAATCAAAAGCGCTAATTAATGCCTCGGCGGCAAGGCGGCAATCGCAACTCGATCCGGACACAACCGAGGTCGATATCTACGACCCGATCACCAACCCCACCGGCGATGAAAGCGAAACGTCGTACGAGCGCCACGATAACGTCAAGCTTGGCTCGTACTATGTGGGAGTCGGCATCAATACGCCTCTGTTAGTGAGCGACGACAGGAGGGCGGCAAACAGCAGGACTCGCGAACAGAAGGCACGCGAGCGCGGTTGGGGCGAAGTTTATTACAGCAGCTATCGCGAATTGCTGGAAATGTGCGAAGCGCACCTTAATCAGCCTTACGTCCGTCCCGGTCAACCGACGGCATGGTGGAAAAGCGAGATGCTCGGAATATCCCCGCAGACTTGGCAAGCCCTGCGCGAGTTCAATCTGGCGCCACTCGATGAACCCATGCTCAGGCAAGCCGTAACGGGTTGCTGGTTTCCCGTGCACGCGATGGGCTACAACTGGCTCCGTTCAAACCAGAAATCTGGAAAGGAAATCGCCACGCGCATCGAGGCGCTGATCAAGCGCTATCTCGCGCAGGGCTTTCAGTGCGAGAAGGTCATCATCGTCACGCATTCGATGGGCGGGCTGGTGGCGCGGGCGCTGATTCATCCGGACATGGGGAACTTAAAGGAGAAGGTGCTGGGCATGGTGCATGGCGTGATGCCAGCCACAGGCGCTGGTGCCAGCTACAAGCGCATGCGCTGTGGATTCGAGGGATGGATGCTGGATATAGGCTCCAAAGTGTGCGGCAACACCGGTTCGGAAGTTACCGCCATATTGGGCAATGCGCAGGGTGGGCTGGAACTTTTGCCAAGCCAGGCTTATGGCAATGCATGGCTCCAAGTGCGCCATCAGGATTCCATTCTGCTGAGCTTGCCCAAGGACGGTGACCCCTATAAAGAGATCTACAAAATTAAAAATAAATGGTATGGCCTGGTTTATGACGAGAAGTGGTTAAATCCAGCTCGCCTGGAAAACCGAAACTTAGCCAGAACACACAGCTTGCTGGATGCAGCGAAAGCTTTCCACAACGCCATCGAAAATACATTTCATGACCAAAGCTATGCGCATTACGGCAACGATCTTACGCGTCGTGCATGGCGCCACGTGCTGTGGGACATTTCGCTCCCGGTCGCGCCTGGGCAGATTGACCTATTACGTTTGTCCGTTGACAGCCTCCAGGGCGAACTGACACTGACCGATCCGAGCAGGCGGCCGAATCCCATCAGCCCGGCGACCGGTCAGCTCAAACCGCCCCCGGCGCCTGATTCGCGCACCTCGATCTTGCCGCCTGCATCCGGTCTGAGTGACTTGACCGGGCCAGTCACTTCCGCCGGCCCAGCAAAGGGGGCCGTCAAACTTCCTTCGGTGCCGAATTCGCTCACCGCGATCTTGCGGCCGGCAACCGATGCGGGTGACATGACCGTACCTGTCCATTCAGCCGACAGTCAACACGCGAGCGGGAAGTTCAAAGGCATTTTCAGGCAGACCGGTTATGAACATCAGTCCAGTTATTCAGACAATGGCGCCTTGCGCAGCACGCTCTACAGCATCGTCCAAATTGCCCGCACCATGACCTGGAGTAAATAATGAAACAAGCTCTGCGTTCCCGTTTTTTTGCACTCACCTGCACTGCCTTGATCGGCGCGTCGCTTGCAGGCGCCGCTCCCCGCGCACCTGACAATCTCAAAAGGGCCAATATGACTACGCAATCTGCGCGTGTGGAAAAAATTTTTGCGAAAATCAAGCCTGTATGTTTCGGCCGTTTCGTCATCGATGTACCCGAGACGGCGACCGTCGTCTTCGGACGCATGACGGTCGATTTCGAGATCGGCCACTTTCCTGGCGAGGCCAGCATGGCCGACAAGCATATCGCCAAGCAAGTGTTGAAACTCGAAAAAGAAGATTTCCTTTATAAAGATATGAACAAGCCAGGGTCTCTGTACGGTCAAGTTTTAAATGACGGCGTTCCTGGCCAAAAAACTTTTATAGGTGCGGGTGACGACAGCTATCGTCTTTCCTCATACGTTCCTGTAGGGTCGGATCTATTTGTGTTTGAGTCCAATAGTCTTCCGGATACAGCAGCAGTCAAAAAGAGAGTTGCTAAAGCTGGGTATTTTGGAAGTCAACTACGCTTCCGTGCAGAAAACGACATTCCTTTGGAGCGCGGCATCTGCCTTGAAGGTGGCTTTATCAGTCTCAACCCGACTTTTGAAAACATCTCCATGGGGGTTCGGCTGGCCGAATTGCCGGATGTGCATTTATCGATCAGCACCCTGAAAAACGGCGACGAGCCGGACGAGTACTCAAAACTGGAATTCCGGTTAAAGGGGGCGGAGCAGAACGCGATTCAGGCGGGCAAGGGCGAACTGTACCAGCGCATCAAGTTCTTGCGGCGCGCACCGCGCCAGATGGGGGACTGGATCGGTGAAGAAGCATTGGCCCGTATGCCCGCCGAAAAAGGCGGTTTCGCGACCCACCAGTTTGTGTTCTATGCAATGGGTGCCGCCAACGATATCCTGCTGCCCGTCGCCGATGTCCAGCTCGATACGGGTGTGTCCGGCAATGCGACAAAAGCCAGGCCACCCAGCGTGACCGACAACGAAGCGATCGCGATTTGGGATCGTTTGACCGGCTCAATTCGCGCGCGACCGACGACGCCTGTGATAAGCGCCAAAAAATAGTCGGTTCCCCCATTCGTCGGCAGAAACGCGGTAAAGGCAGTCATGCTGCCGGCAGAACGCGATGGGGCTGTATCACTGAACGGTGCCGTCAGGTGTACGCAACGGCACTGACCATCACGGTGTCACACACGCGATCAAGGAGACTGCATGGCCAACGTTATCCGTTTGGGCGACCCTACGTCGCACGGTGGACTGGTTGTCGATTGCTGCGCGACCAGCGTCAAGGCGGGCGGCAAACCGATGGCCGTGGTGGGCGACAAGGTCATTTGTCCGGTGCGGGGGCATACGAATTGCACGATTGCCACCGGCAACGCGCGGCACCGCATCGACGGCAAGGCTGTCGCCTATGAAGGCGATACAACAAGCTGTGGGGCGGTTCTGCAGTCGACATATTCGTGCTTTTCGATTTCGTAATACGGCATGTCCGCGCCGATGACGAGCGTGTTGTGTACCTGTCCAAACGCCACGCCGTCGCATACCCTGGTGCTGTTCTACGAGCAGCGCCATCACGACACCAAAGTCGCCTACCACAGCGACGTGACAGTCTGTGGCGCGAAACTGGTTTCGACAATTTGAACAGGCACTGACGTCGCCGCGAGCCTCCGTGGTTTTCTTGATGCGCCTGAAGTTTAAGATAAACTGTCGGCATGGATACTAAAAGCACTGGCCTGACGGCCGAAGAATTATTTGCCCGCAACCGTGAGTGGGCCGCAACCATGGTTGCGGAAAACCCGGATTTTTTCAAATCGCTGGCCTCACAGCAGGCCCCCGAATACCTGTGGATCGGCTGCTCGGACAGCCGCGTTCCCGCCAATGAATTGCTCGGCATGGCGCCGGGCGAGCTGTTTGTGCATCGGAATATCGCCAACGTGGTGGTGCACTCCGACCTGAATGCGCTGACCGTGCTGCAGTTCGCCGTGGACGTGTTGAAAGTTAAACACGTGATCGTCTGCGGCCACTACGGCTGCTCAGGCGTGCACGCCGCAATGACCGGCCGCCGCGTGGGCCTTGCCGACAACTGGCTGCGCCACGTGCAGGATGTGGCGCACAAATATGATCGCTACCTCGGCGAAGTGGTCGACATTCCGGCCCGCGCCGATCGCCTATGCGAGCTGAACGTGGCCGAGCAGGTCATCAACGTGGCCCAGACCACCGTCGTGCGCGACGCCTGGGAGCGCGGGCAGGAACTGACCATCCATAGCTGGGTGTACGGCCTGTCGGACGGCTTGTTGCGCGACCTGGGGATGACGGTCAGCAGCCACGATGAAATCGCGTCCAAGCTCGAAGCGCGCTTGCTGGCCTACAAGGTCAAAGTGGGCCTTGCGGGCGAAGCAGGCATCTTCAGCGGCCGCTAACGACAGCCAGAACGCGCATGACCACCGGAGTTTCACAGTGACGCAAGAAAGCGGAGAATTTGACCAGCTGCGCGACCTGGTGCGCGTGTTTGTCGACGAGCGCGATTGGGACCAGTTTCATACGCCCAAAAACTTGTCGGCGGCGCTGTCGGTCGAGGCAGCGGAGTTGCTGGAGCATTTTCAGTGGCTGCGCGACGGACGGATGGACGAACTCGGGCCGGAGAAACTGGTGCAGGTGCGGCACGAGATGGCCGATGTGCTGGTGTACCTGGTGCGGCTGGCCGATAAACTCGACGTCGATCTGGTGGCGGCGGTGCAGGAGAAGATGGTGCTCAACCGGGCAAAGTATCCAGCCGATCTGGTGCGCGGCGATGCGCGCAAGTATCACGAGTACAAGTCGATTCCGAAGTCGGACTCGTAGTTTCAACACCATCCTTCTTGACGTCATCCGCGCGGAGGCGGGGACCCATACGATGCGACTTCGGACGCAGGCTATGGGCCCTCGCCTGCGCGAGGGTGACGGCTTTTAGCGCGGAGGTGATCGCAAACGTCGTTAAATCCCGCTCATCATGATGTACTTGATGACGAGGTAATCCTCCATCCCGTACTTCGATCCTTCGCGCCCTAGTCCCGACTGTTTCACGCCACCAAACGGCGCCACCTCGTTCGAAATCAGCCCGGTGTTCACGCCCACCATCCCCGATTCAATTGCCTCGGCCACGCGCCACACCCGCCCGATATCGCGCGCATAGAAATATGCCGCCAGCCCGAACTCGGTGTCATTGGCCATGGCGATCACTTCTTCTTCGGTTTTAAAACGGAACAGCGGCGCCAGCGGCCCGAAGGTTTCTTCGCGCGCGACCAGCATGTTCGAGGTCACGCCCGTCAACACGGTCGGCTCGAAAAAGCTGTGCCCCAGCGCATGGCGCTTGCCGCCCAGCGCCAGCGTCGCGCCCTTGGCCAGCGCATCGGCAATATGCTCCTCGACCTTCTTGACGGCCTTCTCTTCGATCAGCGGCCCCATATTGATACCCGCCCCGGTGCCATCGCCCACCTTCAGTTTGGACACGGCTGCCACCAGCTTGTCGGCAAACTGTTCATACACACCGTCCTGCACATACAGGCGATTCGCGCACACGCAGGTCTGGCCGTTGTTGCGGTATTTCGATGCCAGCGCGCCTTCGACGGCGGCATCGAGATCGGCATCATCGAACACGATGAACGGCGCATTGCCGCCCAGTTCGAGCGACAGTTTTTTAATGGTCGGCGCGCACTGCTCCATCAGGATGCGGCCGACGGCCGTCGAGCCGGTAAAGCTCAGTTTGCGCACGGTCGGATTGGCACACATCTCGGCGCCGATGGATTTCGAGTCGCCCGTGATGACGTTGAACACGCCTTTCGGCACGCCCGCGCGTTCGGCCAGCACGGCCAGCGCGTAGGCCGAAAACGGCGTCAGCTCGGCCGGCTTCAACACGATCGGGCAACCAGCCGCCAGCGCCGGACCGACTTTGCGGGTGATCATCGCCGCCGGAAAATTCCACGGTGTGATGGCCGCGCACACGCCGATCGGCTCGCGCGTGACGACGATGCGGCTGCCGCGTGCGGGCGACTCGAGCGTGTCGCCGGCGATGCGCTTGGCTTCTTCGCCGAACCATTCCAGGAACGATGCGGCGTAGGCGATTTCGCCCTTGGCTTCCGCCAGCGGTTTGCCTTGCTCGGCCGTCATGATGGCCGCCAGGTCGTCGGCGTTTTCCAGCATCAGGTCGTTCCACTTGCGCAGGATGGCGGCGCGTTCCTTCGCCAGTTTCTTGCGCCAGGCCGGCCAGGCGGCAGCGGCCGCGGCAATCGCGCGTCTGGTTTCCTCGGCGCCCATGTGCGGCACGGTGCCCAGGTCAAAGCCAGTGGCCGGGTTGATGACGTGAACCGTGTTCGCGTCTTGCGCGTCGCACCATTCGCCGTCGATAAACGCCTGGTGGCGCAGCAGGGTTGGGTCTTTCAGGTTCAGCATCATGTCCTCATGTTCGGTCGATATCGATGCAATATCCTAGACCTTTTTGCAAGATGCCGTATGCTGGCCGAGGCTGACGTGTGGGCATGTCAGCACAAATAGGCTTATGATCTTGGCATCAAGCAACCATCTACAAGAGGTAGCCATGCGTCCAACAGTCATCGTTCCAGCCTGCACCCGCGACTTCGGCGAGCACCCTTATCATGCAGCGCAATATAAATATGTCGACGCGGTCGTCATCGGCGCCGACTGCGCACCGATGATCCTGCCCTCGCTGGGCGCAGCGCTCGACCTGGAGACGGTACTCGGCACCATCGACGGCATCATGCTGACCGGTTCGGCGTCGAATGTGCACCCGAGCTACTACTCGCAAGAGGTGCTCGACCCGTCCCTGCCGCAAGATCCGGCGCGCGACCTGACCACCTTGCCGCTGATCCGGGCCGCCGTGGCACGCGGGATTCCGATCCTGGCGATTTGCCGCGGGTTCCAGGAAATGAATGTGGCGCTGGGTGGCAGCCTGCTGCAGGCCGTGCAGTCAGTGGCCGGCAAGATGGACCACCGCGAGAACGCCGCCCTGTCGATGGACGACCAGTACGGCGACGCCCACGCGGTCAACATCCTGCCCGGCGGGGTGCTGGAGCAGGTGCTGGCGCTGACCAGCATTCGCGTCAATTCGCTGCACGGGCAGGGCATCGATGCGCTGGCGCCCGGCCTGCGCATGGAAGCGACCGCCGATGACGGTCTGGTCGAAGCGTTTTCGGTGGCCGATGCCCCCGGCTTTACGCTGGCGCTGCAATGGCATCCCGAATGGCGCATTGCCGAGAACCCGCATTCGATGAAGATGTTCGGCGCCTTCGGCGACGCTTGCCGCGCCCATCACGCACAACGCATGGCCCTGGCTAACCTATAACAAGAGAGTAACGATTATGGCAATCCGCGAAAATTTTACCTACACCGACATGGACGAATGGCTCAATGCCAAGCGCGTGACGGAAATCGAATGCCTGGTCCCCGATTTGACCGGCGTGGCGCGTGGCAAAATCCTGCCGCGCGGTAAATTTACCCAGGAACGCGGCATGCGTATCCCGGAGGCCGTGCTCGGCATGACCGTGACCGGCAACTATCCGACCCACGACGACGCCTACGACCGCGCCATCTCCAGCATCGACCGCGACATGATCCTGAAAGCCGACCCGACCACCATCACGATGGTGCCGTGGGCGGTCGACCCCACCGCGCAGGTGATTCACGACTGCTACTTTGCCGACGGCAAAATGGTCGACTTCGCCCCGCGCACGGTGCTGCGGCGCGTATTGAAACTGTATGCAGATAAAGGCTGGAAGCCGGTGGTGGCGCCCGAACTCGAGTTTTACCTGACCGCCAAGAACATCGACCCGGATTTACCATTGCGCCCGCCGATCGGCCGCAGTGGCCGCGCCGAAACCAGCCGCCAGGTCTACAGCATCGACGCCGTCAATGAATTCGATCCATTGTTCGAAGACATTTACGATTACTGCGAGCTGATGAACCTGGACGTCGACACGCTGATTCACGAAATCGGCGCCGGCCAGATGGAAATCAATTTCCAGCACGGCGACCCGCTCGGCCTGGCCGACAAGGTGTTCTTCTTCAAGCGCACGCTGCGCGAAGCGGCGCTCAAGCACGATATGTACGCCACCTTCATGGCGAAGCCAATGGCCGGCGAGCCGGGGTCAGCCATGCACGTGCACCAGAGCGTGGTCGACGCCACCACCGGCCTGAACATTTTCAGCAAAGATGACGGCTCGCCGGCCCCGATCTTCAATCACTACATCGGCGGCCTGCAGAAATACATGCCGTCGGCCATGGCCATCATTGCGCCGTATGTGAACTCGTACCGCCGCATCGTGCGTCATACCGCCGCGCCGATCAACCTGCAATGGGGTGTCGACAACCGCACGGTGGGCTTTCGGGTGCCGGTATCCGGTTCGCAGGACCGTCGCGTGGAGAACCGCATCATCGGCGCCGACGCCAATCCCTACCTGGCCCTGGCGGTGACGCTGGCCTGCGGCTACCTCGGCATGACCGAGGCGCTCGAGCCGACGCCCATTTCGGCCGGCAGCGCCTACGAGCATCCGTTCGAACTGCCGCAGGGCTTGCCCGAAGCGCTGCACCTGTTGCGCAACGAGGACAAGCTGCGCACGGTGCTGGGCGAACGATTTATCGATGTGTATGCTGCAATCAAGGACCTGGAGCACCAGGAATTCATGACCGTCATCAGTCCCTGGGAGCGTGAGCACTTGCTGCTGCACGTTTAACCTTCCTACAGGAGTTTTATCATGGCACCGCCTTCCTCCAGTGCAGCGCTTGCTGTGCCAGAAATGATTTCTACCGGCGTCCACGCCAGCTTCGACACCGCGGCCCTGCAAGCTGCCGACGCCGCGCACTTCCTCCACCCGTTCAGTGACCACACCGGTTTTCTGGAGAAGGGCGCGCGCGTCATCGTGCGCGGCGACGGCATTTATATCTGGGATTCCGAAAATAAACAGATCCTCGACGGCATGTCGGGCCTGTGGTGCGTGAACGTGGGTTATGGCCGCACCAGCATCACCCAGGCGGTGGCAAAGCAGATGGACACGCTGCCGTTCTACAACAGCTTTTTCCACACCAGCAATGTGCCGGCGATCGAACTGGCGGCAACCCTGACGGCACTGGCGCCGCCCGGCTTCAACAAGGTGTTTTATACCGGTTCCGGCTCGGAAGCGAACGACACCATCGTGCGCATGGTGCGGCGTTACTGGCATTTGCAGGACCAGCCCGCGCGCCAGACCATCATCAGCCGCGTCAACGCGTATCACGGCAGCACGATTGCCGGGGCGTCGCTGGGCGGCATGGCTGGCATGCATGCGCAGATGGGCACCGTATTGGGCGGCATCGTCCACATCGGCCAGCCCGATTATGTGCACGCAGGGCAGGGCATGACGCAGGACCAGTTCGGCGTCCATGCGGCCGGCTGGCTGGAAGACAAGATCCGCGAACTGGGGCCGGAGAATGTCGCCGCCTTCATCGGAGAACCGGTGCAGGGCGCCGGTGGCGTGATTATTCCGCCAGCCACCTATTGGCCGGAAATCCAGCGTATTTGCGACAAGTACGGCATCTTGCTGATCGCCGACGAAGTCATCTGCGGCTTTGGCCGCCTGGGGGCGTGGTTTGGTTCGACCGTACTGGGCATCCGGCCGGATTTGATTGCCTTTGCCAAAGGCGTGACGTCAGGTTATGTGCCGCTCGGCGGCGTGCTGGTGGGCGACCGCGTGGCCGATGTGCTGATTCAACAAGGCGGCGAATTCAACCATGGGTTCACGTATTCCGGCCATCCGGTGGCGTGCGCGGCGGCGCTGGAAAACATCCGGATCCTGGTGGATGAACAGCTGATCGAACGGGTGGCCGGCGCAACCGGGCCCTATCTGAAAGGCGCGTTTGCGGCGCTGGCGACGCATCCTTTGGTCGGGTATGCCGACAGCCTGGGCATGGTGGCCGGCCTGAACCTGGTGCGCGTGAAGGGCGCCACGGTGCATGACAATGTCCCGTTCGATGCCAAGCTGGGCGTGGGCATGATTTGCCGCGGTCACATGTTCGATTGCGGCGTCGTGATGCGCGCGGTTGGCGAGCGGATGATTGTTGCGCCGCCGCTGGTGATGACCTGTGCGCAGATCGACGAGATGGCGGGGCGGATTCGGAATGCGCTGGATTTGACCTTGGCCGAGGTGAAAGCACGGGGCATGTTGTAGCGAGCTCAGCATGGGCCCCGGCGTGCGCCGGGGTGACGGTCTTATGTGTGTTGGCTTTAAAACCGTCATCCCGACGCAAGTCGGGACCCATAACCAGTCAATTCAAGACGCGCTGCCAACAATCACCGACCCCTTGTCATGCCGATTTTTGAGCACCTGCGGCGCCAGCGACCCCACGACCATCCCGATAAACGCCGCCACCAGTCCCGCCAGCTGCCCCGGAAACACCGTCCCAAACGTGCTGATCTGCGGGAAATAAACAATCCACACCCCCACGCCCAGCGCCACCGACAGGATCGCCCCCTGGGTGGTGGCGCGCTTCCAGTACAAGCCGGTCACCAGCGGCACGAAGGCGCCCACCAGCGTGACCTGATACGCCGACGATACCAGCTCATAAATCGAGGTCCCCTTCATCGCAATCGCATACGCCAGCACCAGCAACGCAAACACCACGATCGTGCAGCGCATGGCAAACAGCGACTGCCTGTCGTTCATGTCGGGCCGCAGGTTTTTCAGGATGTTTTCCACAAAGCTGGTCGACGGCGCCAGCAAGGTGGCCGAGGACGTGCTTTTGATAGCGGAAAGCAGCGCGCCGAAGAACAGGATCTGCATCGTCAGTGGCATTTTGGTCATGATGAAGGTCGGCAGCAGGCGCTGGTAATCGTCCTTGGCCAGTGCCATTGCGCTGTCGCCCATGACGATCACGGCGCAGGCCACGATGAACATCGGCACGAAGGCAAACAGGATATAGCTGACCCCGCCGATCACGGCGCCCGCGCGCGCGGTCGGCGCGTTTTTGGCTGACATCACGCGCTGGTAGACGTCCTGCTGCGGAATGCTGCCAAACATCATCGTCACGCCGGCGCCGATGAACATGGCGATATCGGTAAAATTGGCCGGCGGCAGGATTTTCCACAAATCGGCCTTGCTCGCCATGGCCAGCACGGGTCCGGCGCCGCCGGCCAGGTCGGCGGCAAAAAACGCGATGATCGACAGGCCGATGACCAGCACGATCATCTGGATAAAATCGGTGATCGCCACGGCGAGAAAACCGCCCACCACCACGTAGATCAGCACGGCCATCGTGCCGACGATCATGCCCATCGTTTCCGACATGGCGCCGCCCGTCAACACGGAAAACACCAGGCCCAGCGCGGTGATCTGCGCCGCCACCCAGCCCAGGTAACTGAGAATGATCGCCACTGAGCAGAAAACTTCAATGCCCTTGCCGTAACGCTCGCGGTAATAGTCGCCGATGGTCAGCAGGTTTAACTTGTACAGCTTGGTCGCGAAGAACATGCCCACCAAGATGAGGCACATGCCGGCGCCGAACGGGTCTTCAACCAGCGCGCCCAGGCCGCCCTGGATGAACTTGGCCGGGATGCCCATCACCGTCTCGGCGCCGAACCAGGTGGCAAACGTCGTCGTGATCACCATGATCAACGGCAGGCTGCGACCGGCAATGGCGAAATCGCTGGTGTTCTTGATGCGGGTGCCGGCCCATAGACCCAGTCCGAGCGTGCCCAGCAGGTACAACACGACGAAAGTAATCAGGGTGGCATTCATCGGGGGCAGGCTCCAGGTTGATACAAGGAAATCGGGCGATTATAGCGGGAGAAACTGCTGCTCGGAGTGATTTTGCCAACATTGCCGCACAGGTGATGCGGGCGCGCCACGCACGCGAATGCATCAAAAATAGGCGCGCAGCACGACATAGCCGCCGTGCTCGGGTTTCGATTCGACCAGGGCGTAGCCGCCGACCGGCCAGCTGATGTGTGCAGGCGCCAGCGGCGCAATGGCGCCGCTGGCGTGGCGGCCCATGGTGACGTGGGGGCGAAATGGTCGATCCTCGAGCGTGACGCCGAGGCCGGCGAGTGCCTGGCCGAGGTCATCGTGCAGATCCATCAGCGCGCCCGGCATCGCCAGCGGTTCCAGCACGGCGGAACCGTGGCGCCAGACTTCAGCGTGGCCGAAGTCCAGTCCAAACGGTGTGAACGGCAGCGCCAGCGCCTGCGCCAGTTGCGGAATCAGCGCACGCGGCTGGCTGCCGAGAAAGTGCAGCGTCAGGTGCAGCTTGTCGCTGTGCATGGCAGCGGCGGAACGCGGCCACTGCCACTGGTTACGGTACGCCCGCAGCGCAGCGCGCACCGTGTCATCGGGCCAGAGCGTCACGAACAGCCGGGCGGTGTCGGGTTCGCTCTGCATGATCGGTCAGAAGCAGTGTTCGAGCGCCGGGAAGCTGCCGTCTTTCACCGCGCCGACGTAGGCGGAAATCGCCGCGTCGATGCTGGTTTGCCCGTCCATGAAATTCTTCACGAATCGCGCCTTGCGTCCCGGGAATACACCCAGCAGATCGTGCATGACCAACACCTGACCGGTGCAGTCGGGACCGGCCCCGATGCCGATGGTTGGCACGGATAACAGGTCCGTCACTTCTTTGCCCAGCTTGGCGGGAATGGCTTCCATCAGCACGAGCGCCGCACCGGCCGCCTGCAGCGCCAGGGCGTCCTGTTTCAGCTGCTCGGCGCTTTCGATGGTTTTGCCCTGCACTTTGTAGCCGCCCAACTGGTGGACGAACTGGGGCGTCAGGCCGATGTGGGCGCACACCGGCACCGCGCGCTCGGCCAGGAAGCGGATGGTTTCGGCCAGCCAGGCGCCGCCTTCGATTTTCACCATGTGGGCGCCGGCCTGCATCAGCTGCACGGCGTTGTTCAGCGCCGCTTCCGGCGTGCCGTAGCTGCCGAACGGCATATCGGCCAGCACCAGCGCATTCTTGTTGCCGCGCGCGACGGACGCGGTGTGGTACGCCACTTCGGCGACCGTCACCGGCAAGGTCGAGGTATGCCCGGCGCAGACCATGCCGAGCGAATCACCGATCAGCAGGATTTCCACGCCGCAGCGGTCCATCAGCGACGCGAAGCTGGCGTCGTAGCAGGTCAGCATGGTGATTTTCTGCCCGCTGGCGCGCAGCGCTTGCAGCGTGCCGATCGTGACCGCTTTCGGCTGGGCCGTCTGCACGGGTGCTACTTTCGTTGGCTCGGTGCTGGCCATGTCCTTGCCACCCAGGTATCCGCTCATCTTTATCCTTTTATTTCAAATGTTTGCGACGGCGGTAGTGTAATGCGCCCGGTGAAATCGCGCTCACAATGGGTCCCGACTTGCGTCGGGATGACGTTTTAGTCGAGCCGCTCGATGACCTGTTGCCCCACGCTGGAGAAAAACGCCGCCGCCCGCCCATGCCCCGGCACCGCAATGGCCGGCGCAATATCGAGCAGCGGGCGTAGCACGAATGCGCGTTCCAGCATGCGCGGATGCGGCACGGTCAAGGTAGCGGTCGCGATGACCTGCTCCCCATACAGCAGCAAATCGAGGTCCAGCGTGCGCGGCGCATTCCGGTACGGCCGCTCGCGGCCGTGTTCAGCTTCGATGGTGTGCAGGGCTGCCAGCAGGTCGGATGCAGTCAAACGCGTGTCGATCGAGACGACGGCATTGACGTAATCGTCGCCCGACGAATCGATGGGCGCGCTGCGGTAATACGGCGACGTGCGCAGCAGCCGGCTATCGGGCAACAGCCCCAGGCGCGCCACGGCATCGTCGACATTGGCGCGCGCGTCGCCCAGGTTGGCGCCGATGCCGACGTAGGCAATCATTCGTCGGACAGTTTCGCACCCGAGCGGAATTCGGCGCTGGCGCCGGACGGGCCCTGGTCGACTTCCGGGATGTCGGCCCGGTTGCGCGGCGCACGCCGCGGCGGACGCTTGGCCTTGGCCGGCGCCGCCGGGGCAGTGATGGGCGTCGTGATCAGGCGCTCACGGTCATTCGCTTCGCCTTCGTAAAACGCGGTCCACCACTCGCCCACGCCAGCCTCGAGCTCGCCCGACGCGCAGCGCAGCAGCATGAAGTCATACCCGGCGCGGAAGCGTGGATGTTCCAGCAATTTGTACGGCGCCTTGCCGGTGCGGCGCTCGAAGCGCGGCTGCATGGCCCAGATGTCGCGCATGTCGGAGCCGATGCGGCGTTGCAGCGCCAGCTTTTCGGTCTGGTCTTCCAGCACGTCGTCGGCCGCCAGGTGCAGTGCAGGAATCGACGATTCGCCGCCGGCCTTGTACTGGTCCCATTTTTGCAGCGTCTCGTGCCACAGGAGCGAGGCGAACAAAAAGCCGGGCGAGACGGTTTTGCCGGCGTTGATGCGCGCATCGGTCGATGCCAGCGCCAGCGTGACGAACTTCATGCCGATCGGCTGTTCCAGCACCACGTCGAGCAGCGGCAGCAGGCCGTGATGCAGGCCCGAATTGCGCAGCTCCTTCAAACACGCCAGCGCATGCCCGCTCATCAAGAGCTTGAGCATCTCGTCGAACACGCGCGCGGCCGGCACGTTGTGGATCAGCTCGGCCATGGTGGCGATCGGCGCGCGGGTGTCCGGCTCGATCTGGAATTGCAGCTTGGCCGCGAAACGCACCACGCGCAGCATGCGCACCGGGTCTTCGCGGTAGCGCTCTTCGGGCACGCCGATGATGCGCAGGATCTTGTCGCGGATGTCGGCAATGCCGCCGTGGTAATCGAGCACCGACTGCGTGGCCGGGTCGTAATACATGGCGTTGATGGTGAAATCGCGCCGCATGGCGTCTTCATGCTGCGGTCCAAAACTGTTGTCGCGCAGGACGCGGCCGTGTTCATCCTTCGGCGCGTTGGTGGCGCCGGCGCCGCGGAAGGTGGTCACTTCCAGCAGTTCCTGGCCGAACATCACGTGCACGATCTGGAACCGGCGGCCGATGATGAATGCGCGCCGGAACAGGCGTTTTACTTGTTCCGGCGTGGCATCGGTGGCGATGTCGAAGTCTTTCGGTTTCACGCCCAGCAGCAGGTCGCGCACGGCGCCGCCAACGACGAACGCTTTAAAACCGGCGTCCTGCAAGGTCTGGGTCAGGCGCACGGCGTTTTGCGACAGCAGGCGCGGGTCAATCCCGTGTTCTTGCGGCCCCAGCACATCCGGCTCGGTCGGATCGCGGGCCGGCTCGTCTTCTTTGACGCCAAGGATCTTGCGGATGAATTTTTTAATCATTGAATAAGTGAAGTAAAGGCCAGCCGTGGGATTGTGCGTGCGAGGTCAACACGGCGTTCGGATTGGTTGCAATCGGGTGCGACACGACGGCCAGCAGCGGGATGTCGTTGTGCGAGTCGCTGTAGAAATGGCTGGTGCCGAACGAGACGAAGGGCTGGTTCAGCTTTTCCAGCCAGGCGTGCATGTGCACCACCTTGCCCGCGCCCGACGTTGGCACGCCCAGCAGCTTGCCGGTGGGGCGGCCGCTGGCGTCTTCTTCCGGCACGGCGGCGATCAGGTGCTCGACCTTGAACGCGCGCGCAATCGGCGCGGTGACGAAACGGTTGGTGGCGGTGATGATCGCCACCAGGTCGCCGGCGTCCTGGTGGCGCTGCACCAGCGCCAGCGCCTCGGGACGGATGGCAGGCAGGATCACTTCTGCCATGAACTGCGCGTGCATCGCATCGAGTTCCGGGCGTGTGTACTGGGCCAGCGTGCCCAGCGCGAATTCGAGGTATTCGACCGGGTCGAGCGTGCCGGCCTGGTACTGGGCAAAGAAATCGTCGTTGCGGCGCTTGAATGCGGCGGCGTCGATATAGCCGTGGCGCACCAGGAATTCACCCCATTCGTGGTCGGAGTCGAGCGGCAGCAGCGTGTGGTCGAGGTCGAACAGAGCAAGCCGCGTCATGCTTTTGGCTCCTGCGATTCCTGCAGCAGCAGGTCGCGCAGCAGCGGTAACGTTACCGGACGTTGTGTTTCGAGGGAGTACTGGTCAAGCGCATCTAGCATGGTCGAGAGGGAGCGCATGTCGCGCTTGAAATGAGACAGCAGGTAAGGTAACACGCTGGCCGAGAGCGTCAAGCCGCGCGCTTCTGCGGCGTGGGTCAGCGCGGCAATTTTTTCATCGTCGGACAGGCCGTGGATCTGGTAAATCAGGCCCCAACCCATGCGCGTACGCAGATCTTCGCGCACCGGCAGCACCACCGGCGGCACCGGGCCGGTGCTGACCATGTAGGCGCCATGTTCGCGGATCTGGTTGAACAGGGCGAAGGCGTCGATCTGGGCGTCGGGACTGAGCTTCGGGCAATCGTCGAGCAGGTACAGGGAAATATCGGGCGAATAGACGAAGTCGGCCTCGGTTGCCTGTGCGGCGGCGATGTAGCGCGCGCCGGGTGTGGCGGCCAGGCCCTGCAACAGATGCGTTTTGCCCGCGCCGGAGTCGCCCCACAGGTAGGCAAAATGTTCACGCGAGGCGCGTTGGGCGAACTGGTGCATCAGGTGTGCCAGCTCGGCATTGGCCCCCACCTCGAACGTATCGAGGCTGCGCGCCGGTTCGGCGCCGAGATCGAGCACCAGTTGTTTCATGGAGTGCTTCTCAATGGGATTGAATCTTGTGCATCATGCATTATAGAAGCTGCTGCGCAAATAATGGTGGCGCAGGTGTCGAAACGCGACCATCAGGACCGCCGAAGCGGGCAAAGCGAGCAGCACGCCGACAAAACCGAACAGCTGGCCGAACGCCAGCAGCGCAAAAATCACGGCCAGGGGATTCAAGCCAATGCGCTCGCCCACCAGGCGCGGTGTGAGGAAAAATCCTTCCAGCACTTGCCCGGCGCCGTAGATGACAGCCACCCCGACCAGCCCGGTCCAGTCGGGAAACTGCAGCATGGCGGCAATAAGCGCCAGCGCCAGGCCCAGGCCGAAGCCGAGGTAGGGAATGAACACCAGGATGCCGGTCAGGATGCCGACCGGCAGCGCCACGTCCAGGCCCAGCATCGACAGGGCGACCGAATAGTAGGCCGCCAGCACCAGCATCACCAGCAACTGGCCGCGCAGGTATTGGGCCAGCAGCACATTCACTTCATGCCCGGCCGAGACCGCCTGCGCGACGAAGCGGCGCGGCACGGCAGTGCTGATCTGGCCGAGCAGGCGATGCCAGTCGAGCAGCAAATAAAACAACACCACCGGAATCAGGATCAGGGTGGCGGCCCAGCCGAGCAGGGCGCTGCCGCCGATGCGCGCCGAGGCCAGCACCTTGGCCCAGATTTCGTCGCCGCTGCCGGCCATTTGCTGGGTCAGCAGGCTCCAGATGCCGCTGCCGTCGAGCTTGACCTTGACGCCGTAGCTGGCCAGGCGTGGCGAAAGGAGGGCGTCGAGCCTGGCGAGGAACATGGGGAACTGGGCTTGCAGCAGCGGAATTTCGGTGGTGAGCACCGGGATGACGATCAACACCAGCGCGGTGGCGGCGGCCAGAAACAGGATCATCACGGCGACCACGGCCAGCGCGCGCGGCATGCGCCAGCGGCCGATTTGCAGGCGGCAGAAATAATCGACGCCGCCACCCAGGGCGTAGGCAATGATGGCGGCGGCGATGAACGGCGTCAGGACCGGCCCGAGGGCGTACAGTAAAACGAAGAAGGCGAGCCATACCAGGCACCAGAAAGTGGTTTGTTTTTGTTCTGGCGTGAAAGGAAATGGCATGAAGTCGGGTTGGATCCTGCTGGTTTGATAAAATACTGGATTAATCAGTGCATCCGACTGATTCTCCGCCCTTCATTTTACCGCCTCCGCAGCCAAAGCCACCATGAGCCAACCATCTAATGTTTCCCTCTCCTACCGCGACGCCGGTGTCGATATCGATGCGGGTGATGCCCTGGTCGAAGCGATCAAGCCGTTCGCCAAGCGCACCATGCGCGAAGGCGTTTTGAAAGGGATCGGCGGCTTCGGCGCGCTGTTCGAAATCAGCAAGAAATACAAGGAGCCGGTGCTGGTGTCCGGCACCGACGGCGTCGGCACCAAGCTGCGCCTGGCGTTCGAACTGAACCGCCACGACACGGTCGGCATCGACCTGGTCGCGATGAGCGTCAACGACATCCTGGTGCAGGGCGCCGAGCCACTGTTCTTCCTCGACTACTTCGCCTGCGGCAAGCTCGATGTGCCGACCGCGACGGCGGTCGTGAAAGGCATCGCGCAAGGTTGCGAGCAAGCCGGTTGCGCCCTGATCGGTGGCGAAACGGCCGAAATGCCAAGCATGTACCCGGCCGGCGAATACGACCTGGCCGGCTTCGCAGTGGGCGCGGTGGAAAAATCGCAGATCATCGACGGCACCAAAATCACCGCGGGCGACATCGTCCTGGGCCTGGCCTCGTCGGGCGTGCACTCGAACGGCTATTCTCTGGTGCGCAAGATCATCGAAGTGGCCAAGCCTGACCTGGAAGGCGATTTCCACGGCCGCAAACTGGCGGACGTGCTGATGGAGCCAACCCGCATCTACGTGAAACCGCTGCTGGCGCTGATGGCCTCGATGGAAGTCAAAGGCATGGTCCACATTACCGGTGGCGGCCTGGTCGAAAACGTACCGCGCGTGCTGCAGCCTGGCCTGACCGCCGAGCTGGACTCGAAAGCCTGGACGATGCCGCCGCTGTTCCACTGGCTGCAGCAGCACGGCGGCGTGGCCGACGCCGAGATGCACCGCGTGTTCAACTGCGGTATTGGCATGATCGTCATCGTGTCGAAAGAAAACGCGGACGCGGCGCAGGCGCAGTTGCAGGCGGCCGGCGAAAGCGTGTCGCGCATCGGCGTGATTCGCGCGCAAGTTGAAGGCGAGCACCCGACCATCGTTGTGTAAATAAACGTTGGTAAAGTGATACAAAAATCGGCGCCTGGTGCGCCGATTTGCATCATGTTGCCGTCGTTGCTACACGCGCAGGATCCTGGCCACGGCCGGACTGCGCAGCCGCGCCGTCTCGGCCATGCCTGCGCCGACCAGCGGACGCAGATAATCAAGGAACGCCGGCGTGACGTCGTTGCCGGCAGCGTTGATGAAGGCGTCTTCCATGACCCGGGTCTTGCCCGCCACATCGGCCAGCGGCAGCAGCACGTATTGCACCGCGTAGTTGCCCGTTCTCTGGATGGCAATCGAACCATCCCTATCTCCCCATAAGGCGAACTGCACCGCCTGCTCGCCAGCCTCGCGCGCCTCTCTCTGGTCGACCTCGGACACGCAGCCGAGGAAGGAGCGCTGCAGGTAGCCGAAGGTGTCGCCGCGCACGCGCTTGATGCCCAGGCCCGCCTTGATTTCGTCGCACAGCAGATCGGCCAGCGCGCCGGTGCCGGACAGTTGCACGTTGCCGTGCGCGTCGCGCTCAACTTCCCTGGCCAGCAGGCTGGCAATGGCGCTGCCGGACGCGTCGTGGATGCCTTCCGAGACCGCGATGACGCAGCGGCCGTGGCGGTCATGCATCGTCTGCACGTCGGCCAGGAAGTGCGCCATGTCGAAGGTGCGTTCGGGCAGGTAGACCAGGTGCGGGCCGTCGCCGGGGAAGGTGCGCCCGAGCGCGGCGGCGGCCGTCAAAAAGCCGGCGTGACGGCCCATGATGACGCCGACGTAGACGCCAGGTAAGGACGCGTTATCCAGGTTGGCGCCGGCAAACGCTTGCGCGACAAATTTTGCCGCCGACGGAAACCCGGGCGTGTGGTCGCTGCCGACCAGGTCGTTGTCGATGGTCTTCGGGATGTGGATGCAGCGCAGCTGGTAGTTGGCCGCCTGGGCGTGCTCGCTGACGATGCGCACCGTGTCGGACGAATCGTTGCCGCCGATGTAGAAAAAATGGCGGATGTCGTGCGCGCGCAGGGCGTCGAAAATGCGCGCGCAGTAGGCTGCGTCGGGCTTGTCGCGGGTGGAGCCAAGCGCGGACGAGGGGGTGGCGGCGACCCGTTCCAGGTTGGCGCTGGTTTCAAAACTGAGGTCGATGAAGTCTTCGTCGACGATGCCGCGCACGCCGTGGCGGGCGCCGTAGACACGCCCCAGTTCAGGGTGGCGCCGCGCCGCCAGCACCACGCCGGCCAGTGATTGGTTGATGACGGCGGTTGGGCCGCCTCCTTGGGCAACTAAAACGTTTCCGGTGGAATTGGTCGGCATGGGCGCAGTCTCCTTGGTGGAGAACACAGCTTACTCCAGAGCGCACAGCGACGGCTGCGCTTTTTGCACCACGCACCCGGGAATGCGGTGTGTGGTGCAGGTCGAGTTTTACTGCGCCGCGCCGATATTTTTATCCAGGAACTTTTCCACGCGGGTCCAGAAATCGATGCGGTTGGCAGGCAAGCCCCAGCCATGTCCCTCGTTGCCATACTCGATCCACTCGACGCGGGCATTGGTGGCCTTGGCCTTGCTGTACAGGCGCCGTCCATGGACGATGGGCACGCGCCGGTCAGCGCCGCCGTAGGCCATCAGCAGCGGCTGGGTGATGCGTGCGGCCTGCTCGACGGGGGACGTGGCCTTCAGTTGGACGGCATCTGCGACCGGGTCGCCGAGCAAGCGCGGCATGCCGTATTTGCGGCTGTTGTCGTCGGCATCCGAACCGGCGGTGAACCAGGCATCGTTGTACATCAGGGCGAGATCGGTCACGCCGGCCCATTCCACGCCGCACTTGTACAAGGCAGGATCGTTGATCAAGCCCATGAGTACCGCATAGCCGCCGTAGCTGGCGCCGGCAATGCAGATGCGCGCCGGGTCGGCCACGCCCTGCGCAATGGCCCAGCGCGCACCGTCGGCGAGGTCGTCCTGCATGGCCAGCCCCCATTGCTTGAAACCCGCACTGAAATGGCGGTGGCCGAGGCCTGTGCTGCCCCGAAAGGATGGCTCGAGCACGGCGTAACCGCGCGATGCCAGGAACTGGCTCTGCGCATCCCAGCCCCAGGTGGCACCACGCACCCACGGCCCGCCGTGCACCAGCACCACCAGTGGCAAGCCTTTGCGCACGCCGCCTGCAGGCAAGGTCAGCAGCGCAGGGATGACGAGGCCGTCGCGCGCCTTGTAGTGCACCATTTCCTGGCTGCCCATCCGGGCCGGGTCGATGGCGGCATGGCTGTTGCCGACCGGGCTCAGTTCGCGTGTTGCGCGCTTGTACAGGAAATAACGCGATGGCACTTTGTCGGAAAACGACTCGACCAGGAGCCATGGCGCGGCCGGGTCTGCCGCCACGGTGACCAGGTTGACCATGCCCGGCAGCGCCTGGTCGATGGCCGCCTGGGTCGCCTGCATGGCCGGATCGAACCAGACCATGCTGCGCGCATCGGTGCTGATGCGCGCCCCCAGCATGGTGGCGCGGTTGCCCACCAGTTCGGCATCGACATCGAAGCCGGGCGCGGCAATCAGCGCCTGGCCTGTGACCTGGCCCGTGACCAGGTCGAAACGGCGCAGGGACGCGGTGTCGCTGTGCTGCGTGCTGGTCACGTACAGGGCGCCGTCGGGCCCGAAACCGATCGGCTCGAAGCCGGCGGCGTCCGGCAGGTAGGCGTCGTAACTGGCCACGATGCGCCACGCATCGGTAGCCGGATCGCGGTAGTACACGGACGCGACGTCTTTTTTGCGCGTGGTTGCCAGGCGCGGCTGGCCCTTCTGGTCGAGCAGCCATTCCATGGTATTGCCGGGCCGCGGCACCGCCTGCGCGCTGCCGGTGAGGGTGTTCAGACGCAGCAAATCGACGTGCTCGATATTGTTGCCATAGCCGCTGTCGTCCCAGGCGGGACTGGAGACATAGATGAAGTCGGTGTCCTGTGCGCCCGGCGCCATCAGGTAGGTATGCCAAGGCAGTATATTGTTCTTGAGGCGGCTGCCTTCGCGCACAAAGCTGGCATCCCGTTCGGCCAACTGGAGGGGTTTGCTGCCGTCGCGGTTGACTGCGTACAGGCCTGGCGCCAGCACGCGCTGACCTTCCGCCAGCTGGCGGTCGCCCAGCGTGTACACCAGGCGCTCGTCATTGACCCATTGAAATTGCCGGATATCTGCATCGTTGTAAGCCGCCGCAAGCGTGCCGTCGCGCGTGGCCAGGTCGATCACGACCAGCACCTGGCGGCCATTTTTTGCGACCCCGCGTGCCGCCAGAGACTTTCCGTTGGGTGACAGCACGGCGCCACCGAACGATGCGTGCGCAAAAAAGACGTCCACAGGTACCCTGCTTGCCGGCATCGGCGCTGGCGCCGCCAGCGCCAAGCCCATGCCGGCGCCAAGGAGCAGAAACAGACAGATATGGCGCAAGGACGGCATGGCATTCCCTCGTGAGTGATGCCGTCTAGATTGCCATATAACAAGTGCCTAATCGATATTTATTTGTAAATCCCGGTCGTTATTTTTATTTCTTCGGGCGCCCGGATATGGTCGAGCAAACCATGCGCCGCGTGATCCGGCGCCCGGGTCAGCAGACTGCCCAGCACCAGCGCCAGGATCCCGGCCGGCACCCCGAACACGCCGGCCGAAATGGGCGCGATATGAAACCACTGTGCGGCCGCGCTGCCGCCCAGGATCGGGTTGGTGTGCAGCATGTAGAACATGCAGACCAGAAAGCCGGTCAGCATGCCGGCGATCGCGCCCACGTGGTTGGCCCGCTTCCAGAACACCGCCGCCGCCAGTGCCGGAAACAGGAGCGACGCCGCCAGCGAGAACGCCGCCCCGACCAGGGAGAGGATATCGGCGGGTTTTTGCGACGCGGCGTAAGCGGCAATAAAAGCGACTGCCAGCAACAGCAATTTGGAAATGGTCACGCGCTTCTGGGTCGACGCGTTCGGGTCGACCATCTTGTAATAGACGTCGTGCGACAGCGCGTTCGAAATGGCCAGCAACAAGCCGTCGGCGGTCGACAAGGCTGCCGCCAGGCCGCCGGCCGCCACCAGGCCGGAGATCACATACGGCAAGCCGCCGATTTCCGGCGTGGCCAGCACCAGCACGTCGCCGTCGATGGCAATTTCGGCCAGCTGCACGATGCCGTCGCCATTTACGTCGACAATGCTGATCAGGGGATTGAGCTTGTCGACATTGCCCCAGTAGGAAATCCAGTTGGGCAGATTGGTGAAATCGCTGCCAACCAGGCTCGTGTAGAGATCGTATTTGGCCAGCACCGCCAGCGCGGGAATGGTCAAATAAATCAGCAGAATGAAGAACAGGGTCCAGAACACCGACTGGCGGCTTTCCTGCACCGACGGCGTGGTGTACGAGCGCATCAGGATGTGCGGCAGGGCGGCCGTGCCCAGCATCAGGCACAGCACCAGGGCCAGGAAATTGTTGCGGCGGATATCCGAGCTGGCGCGATCCGGGCCGGGGAAGGGCGTCGCGTGCGCTTCGGGAATCTGGGCGCGAACCAGGTTGGCGTCGCGCTGTTCGCGCCACTGACGGGCCGCATCGGCCGGCGTTTTGGGATACGCAATCAGGCCCCGTTCGGCGGCGCGCAGCTCGGACAGCGAGCCATTGCGCAGGCGCACCGCGTCGAGCTGGCGCTGGGCTTCGCGCCGGCCCACGTCCCACGAGGCCGGCAGTGCCGCCAGCCTGGCGCTGAAGGCATCGGCGCGGTCGCGGAAAAGGTGGCGCACCTCGGTTTCTTTCGGGTCATTGACCAGTTGCGCTTCGCGCGCGGCCAGCTTGGGCAGCACCGCGCCGTAAGCCACCTGCGGCACCGGGTTGTCGGCGTGCTTGACCGACAGCCACATGGTCGGGATCAAAAACGCGACGAGGATGATGATGTACTGCGCCACCTGGGTCCAGGTGATGGCGCGCATGCCGCCCAGGAAGGAACAAACCAGGATGCTGGCCAGGCCGAGGAAAATGCCCACCGAAAAATCGACGCCGGTAAACCGCGAAGCGATCAGGCCGACCGCGTAAATTTGCGCAACCACATAGGTGAACGAGACGATGATGGTGGCCGCCACGGCCATCGCCCGCACCGGCGCACCGCGTCCGCCGGCGCCGCCGCCGTAGCGCGCCGCCAGAAAATCGGGGATGGTGAACTGGGTCGATTTACGCAGGTAGGGTGCAATCAACAACGCCACCAGGCAATAGCCGCCAGTCCAGCCCATGATGTAGGCCAGGCCATCGAAGCCGTGCAGGTACAGGCCCCCGGCCAGGCTGATGAAGCTGGCTGCCGAAATCCAGTCGGCGGCGGTGGCCATGCCGTTGAACAGGGCCGGCACGCGCCGCCCGGCGACATAGTATTCGGTGACATTCGCCGTGCGGCTGATGACGCCGATGGTGGCGTACAGGACGATGGTGGCAAACATGAACAGATAGCCGATCCACAGGCGCGGCATGCCTTCCTTTTCCAGCACGGCCAGCGCAATGAGAAAGGCACCGAAGCAGGCCGTGAACCACAGATAGTAACGGCGCAGTTTGCGGAAATAGCGTTGCGCCTTGTTCATGGCTGCCCTTCCAGCGCTTGCACATAGCGCGCATCGGCGCGCCGCATCAACCAGGCATAGGCGCCGATGACGGCAAGGTAGATCAGCGAGGCGCCCTGCGCCGCCATATAAAAGGAGAGCGGCCAGCCGAACACGCTTAAATTCTGCAGGTCGCGCGCGAACCAGACGGCGCCGAAGCTGGTGGCCAGCCAGATCGCCAGCAGCAACGCGGTCACGCGGCGGGTGGTGCGCCAGTGCGCGGCGCGCGCGGTCAGCAGGCGCGCGCGCCGTTGGGTGGGATCAGGCAGGTCAGGCATCGTCGGCGCGGGGAACGGGAGGGGGGAAGGTCAGCCGAAACAGGCTGCCGGGATATTTTTTATTGGTACTGCGCGGGTTGTCGAACAGGTCGATCTCGGCATTGTGCTGCTGGGCCACCTCGCGCACGATGGCCAGGCCCAGGCCGCTGCCGGTCGCACTGCTGCCGAGGATGCGGTAAAACCGCTCGAAGACGCGGCTGCGCTCGGCGGGCGCGATGCCCGGCCCGGTGTCTTCCACTTCCAGTAAAACGTCGTCTTCCATGCGCCGCACGCGCACCGTGACGCTGCCGTCCACCGGCGTGTAGCGCAGCGCGTTGTCGATCAGGTTCGACAGCAATTCATGCAGCATCAACGCATTGGCCGCGATCACCAGCGCGCCGGGCGGCGCTTCAAAGCCCAGGTCGATGCGCCCGGCAAACGAGGCCGGCACCCATTCCTGCACGGTGCTGCGGGCCAGCGCCACCAGGTCGACTTCCTCGAAGGCGAGGCCGGCGTTGGGCTGGTGCTCGGCACGCGCCAGCGCCAGTAGCTGATTGACCAGGCGCGTGGCCGATTCGCTGCTGGTGGCCAATTGCTCCAGCGAGCGATGAATCTCCTGGGCATCAACCTGGCGCAGCGCCAGTTCGGACTGCATGCGCATGCCGGCCAGCGGCGTCTTCATCTGGTGCGCGGCGTCGGCAATGAAGCGTTTTTGCATGTCGATGGTTTGCTCCAGGCGCGCCAGCATGTCGTTGAACGAGCCGACCAGCGGAGAAATTTCCTCCGGCACCTGGCGGGCGTCGATGGGAGACAGGTCGTCCGGGCGGCGCGCGCGGATTCTCTCCTGCAGTTCGGCCAGCGGCGACAGGCCGCGCGACAGCGCAAACCAGACCAGCGCCAGAATCACCGGCAAAATGATGAACTGGGGCAGGATCACGCCCTTGATGATTTCGTTGGCGAGGCCGGCGCGCTTGTCCAGCGTTTCGGCCACCTGCACCAGCGCGCTTCTCGGGTCGACTTCGGCGCCTTCGGCCAGCGGCTGCAAGGCGACCCAGGAGTAGGCGACGCGCACCTGCGCGCCGTGCATGGTGGCATTCCGGAAGTGCACCGTGCCGCTGGGATAGCGCTCTTCTTCGGTGGGGGCGGGCAGGTCGCGGTCGCCGTCGACGTATTCGCCGCGTGGTCCGACCACCTGGAAGTACACATTGTCGACGTCGTCGGCGCGCAGGATGTCGCGCGCGCTGCCGGGCAGGCGCGCCGTGACCTTGCCGGCCACTTCATGGACTTGCTGGGCCAGCACGGTGACACTGTCTTCGAGCGCGCGGTCGAACGGTTGATTGGCGATCGACTTGGCCACCAGGTAAGTAATGGCAATGCTCATTGGCCACAACAGCAGCAGCGGGGCCAGCATCCAGTCGAGGATTTCGCCGAACAGCGAGTGCTGGATGCTTTCGTCCGGCTCCGGATTGGGCGGCTGGTAACTTTCTTCCGGCGCCAGGATGGGGTCGGGGTGCTGGTCGAGATTGCGCCGGATCACTTGCCGGAGTGAAGCACGTCGGATTGTGGCGGCCGGACCGGTTCGGCGAATTTTTCCAGGCAATAGCCCAGGCCGCGCACGGTGGCGATGCGCACGCCGCCCACCTCGATTTTTTTGCGCAGGCGGTGCACGTACACCTCAATGGCGTTGTTCGAGACTTCTTCTCCCCATTCGCACAGGTGGTCGACCAGCTGCTCTTTCGACACCAGGCGCCCGCTGCGCGCCAGCAAAATTTCCAGCAGGCCCAGTTCGCGCGCGGACAGGTCTAGCATCTGCTCGTTGATATAGGCCGAGCGCCCGACCTGGTCGTAGGCCAGCGGGCCGTGACGAATGACGGTGGGGCCGCCGCCGGCGCCGCGCCGGGTCAGCGCGCGCACCCGTGCTTCCAGTTCGGACAGGGCAAACGGCTTGGCCATGTAGTCATCGGCGCCCAGATCGAGGCCGTTGACGCGCTGCTCGATCGAGTCGGCGGCGGTAAGGATCAGCACCGGCAGGTTGGAAGCGCGCGCGCGCAGGCGGCGCAGTACTTCCAGTCCCGACAGGCGCGGCAGGCCCAGGTCGAGGATCAGCAAATCGAACTCCTGGGTGGACAGCGCCGTGTCGGCGTCGGCGCCATTCTTGACGCAGTCAATCGCGTAGCCGGACTGGCGCAAGGAGCGCGTCAATCCATCGGCAAGTACGCTATCATCTTCGGCGAGCAAAATGCGCATCGGATCCCTCTGTGCCATCACTGGTTAGACTGCAGTATGCATATTGTGTTTCATCTTCCGCAACATAGCGAGCTTTTGTCACATCGGACGTAAATAGCACTTGCTAAAACCACTGTTTGTTTATACAGTGGTGGGTATTGAATTCGGGCGCATCCACCCTATCTAGGCATCTCCGATACTGAAAGAAAATAATGGACGATAAAAAAACCAACCTCAACGCGGCAGAGAAGGGCAAGGCTCTGGCCGCCGCCCTGGCGCAGATCGAAAAGCAGTTCGGCAAGGGTTCCGTGATGCGCATGGATGCCAACACCCCGGTCGAAGAAGTGCAGACCGTGTCCACCGGCTCGCTTGGCCTGGACATCGCGCTGGGCGTGGGCGGCTTGCCACGCGGCCGCATCGTCGAAATCTACGGTCCGGAATCGTCGGGTAAAACCACGCTCACCCTGCAGACCATCGCACAAATGCAAAAGCTGGGCGGCACCTGCGCCTTCATCGACGCCGAGCACGCGCTGGACGTCGGTTACGCGCAAAAGCTGGGCATCAACCTGTCCGAACTGCTTATTTCGCAGCCGGACACGGGCGAGCAGGCGCTGGAAATCACCGACGCGCTGGTGCGTTCCGGTTCGGTCGACCTGATCGTCATCGACTCGGTCGCGGCCTTGACGCCACGCGCCGAAATCGAAGGCGACATGGGCGATTCGCTGCCAGGCTTGCAGGCACGTTTGATGTCGCAGGCGCTGCGCAAGTTGACCGGTTCCATCAACCGCACCAACACCCTGGTTATTTTCATCAACCAGATCCGCATGAAGATCGGCGTCATGTTCGGCAGCCCGGAAACCACCACCGGTGGTAACGCGCTCAAGTTCTACGCGTCCGTGCGCCTGGATATTCGCCGTACCGGTTCCATCAAGTCCGGCGACGAAGTGATCGGTAACGAAACCAAGGTCAAGGTCGTCAAGAATAAAATCGCGCCGCCATTCAAGGAAGCGCACTTCGACATCCTGTATGGCGAAGGCACGTCCCGTGAGGGTGAAATTCTCGATCTCGGCGCCGATAACAAAATCGTCGAGAAGTCCGGCTCGTGGTACAGCTACAACGGCGAGCGCATCGGTCAAGGCAAGGACAATGCGCGTTTGTTCTTGAAAGAGCGTCCAGCCCTGGCCCGTGAAATCGAGAACAAGGTGCGCGTTGCACTGGGCGTGCGCGAGATCCCGCCAGGTCCGGGCGAAGTTGAAGAGACGGGCAAGTCGGCCAAGGCCACCAAGGCTGCTGCTGCTGCATCTGCCGCTGCTGCGCCTGCCGCTGCCGAATAAGTCAACATGCGGGGTCCGGCCTTAAGCCTCAAAGGCCGTGCCTTGCGCTATCTGTCGATGCGAGAGCACAGCCGTCTGGAACTTGGGCGCAAGCTGGCCCGCTACGCCGAGGAGGGCGATGACGTGAACGCCTTGCTCGACTTTTTGGAAAAGAATAACTGGCTGTCGCAGGAACGTTTCTGCGAATCCCTGCTCAACCGCCGCTCTGCGCGGTTCGGCAACAACCGCATCATGGCCGAACTGCAAAGCCATGGCGTGAACGGCGAAGCGTTGGCTGGTTTAAAGGCCGGCCTGGCAGACAGCGAAGCGGCGCGCGCCTCTGATGTGTGGCGGCGCAAGTTCGGCACCGTCGCTGCGGACGCTGCCGAGCGCAGCAAGCAGATGCGGTTCTTGTTGCAGCGCGGTTTTTCGCAACGGGCAGCGCGCGTGGCCATGCAGGGGCTGGAAGAAACATTCGGCGACCACGACGACGCTTGAGCTTGGCGCGAAGGCGTCAGCGCGGAGCGTCATTCGCCGCAAACGACTTGATCAAGTCATTTGCTCCTCATCCGTGAATGGCGCTGCGCGCTGGCGTTTTGCCTCCCACCTGTCTGGTTCGTGTCGCTCTAGCGGCAGAATGTTTTGATGTCGTTCGTGGCGATATCGCGGTCGTTCTGGTCCGTCGGTTTGCGATTGGTATGCTGCGCCGCGCCACTCAATATATCGCGTGCCAGCCCGCACTTTGCGCCCGGCTTCTCACTCCGATAGCTGAGATCTGACGCACTCCCACTACGCGCAGACACCGTCGGAAAGCGCGGCTCCGGGGTCGCCGCCATGCGCTGGCGCTTCTGGAATTCTGCTTCCCGGACGCGCCAATCTTGCGCCGGTGGCGCGTCGCCTGCTGGCTGCGCGGGCGTCACGCGGATCTGGGTCGAACGGCCTGCGCTGGCGTCGCCAGCGTAGTCGCTGTAGTGGATCTTGCCTTGCGCATCGGTCCATTTATAGATTTGGGCCGCCACAGGCAGCGCGGTTGTCAGCACGGCGACACCAAGCATGCAACTGTAAAATTTCAACATAACATTCCCGACAGGTCTCCGTTCGTTATTCGCTTTAGTTCTACTTGGAAACATACCAGAAAGCAGTATCGGCGGATACTGCACATTGCTTCCAATCTAAGTGATATTGCTTATCACCAGAACGAATATCTGGTGTGATCCCTCCGGGAATCTGTCGTGCATACTATGTTGCAGTGCAACTGACCGACGCATGTGCTAAACTTTTGGGGTTTTAGCAGCGCCGCATGAGCGGTTGTCATCGTAGAAACTGCGTTGACGTGCATCTGCACACGGCTGCACACACTTACTACCGCCCCGCCGGTTTTGTTCTTTATGCCTTTGTCACCTCCCGCACCGCGCACGCTCCGGCACACGCGCACCATCGAAGTCGCTGCCTACTCGCGCGAAGATGGACTGTGGGATCTCGATGCCAATATCCGCGACGTCAAGACGCGCGCTATCCAACTGGCCTCGGGACTGCGTGCCGCTGGCGACCCCATCCATGACCTGAAGCTGCGCATCACGATCGACCGCGCCTTCAACATCGTTGCGGCCGACGCCGCCTCGGATGCCGTGCCTTATCCAGGCATGTGCAACACGATTGGTCCGGCCTACCAGGCGCTGGTGGGGCTGAACCTGATGCAGCATTTCCGATTACACCTGAAAGACCGCCTCCACGGCGTGCTCGGCTGTACCCACCTGACCGAACTGGCGCAAGTTTTACCGACCGCCGCCGTGCAGGCGTACGCCAACGAAGTTCTCTCGACCCATGAAGGCGTCGACAATGTTGAAACCCCTGCGACGGAACGTCCGTTCCAGCTCGACCGCTGCCACGCCCTGCGTGTCGACGGTCCCGCAGTCGCCAAGTTTTACCCGCGTTGGGCCGAAGCTGCGCCCGGCGGTGAACAAGTAGTTGCAGTTCCATCTAATCGTATTTCTCAATCAGTAACAGAAGAAGGGAAGCCAGCATGAAGATCCATGAGTATCAAGGCAAAGAAATCCTCCGGCAGTACGGAGTGACGGTTCCGCGCGGCATTCCGTGCATGTCCGTAGAAGAGGCTGTGAAAGCAGCTGAAACGCTGGGCGGCAAGGTGTGGGTCGTCAAAGCCCAGATCCATGCTGGCGGCCGCGGCAAAGGTGGTGGCGTGAAAGTTGCGTTCTCCCTCGACCAGGTCAAAGAATACGCAGAACAGATCATGGGCATGCAACTGGTCACGCACCAGACTGGCCCTGAAGGACAAAAAGTCCGTCGCCTGCTGGTTGAAGAAGGCGCCGACATCAAGAAAGAACTGTACATCTCGCTGGTCACCGACCGCGTGTCGCAGCGCGTCGTGCTGATGGGTTCTTCCGAAGGCGGCATGGACATCGAAGAAGTTGCCCACTCCAACCCGGAAAAAATCCACACGGTCGCCATCGACCCGTCGGCCGGCCTGCAAGACGCAGAAGCCGACGACCTGCTGACCAAAATCGGCGTGCCTGCCGCATCGCTGGCCGATGCCCGCGCGCAGCTGATGGGCCTGTACAAAGCCTACTGGGAAACCGACGCATCGCTGGCCGAAATCAACCCGTTGATCCTCACCGGCGAAGGCAAAGTCATCGCCCTGGACGCCAAGTGGAACTTTGACGCCAACGCGCTGTATCGCCATCCAGAAATCGTCGCTTACCGCGACCTGGACGAAGAAGACCCAGCTGAAATCGAAGCATCGAAATTCGACCTGGCCTACATTTCGCTCGATGGCAACATCGGTTGCCTGGTGAACGGCGCCGGCCTGGCCATGGCCACCATGGACACCATCAAACTGTTCGGCGGCGAGCCTGCCAACTTCCTCGACGTCGGCGGTGGCGCCACGGCTGAGAAAGTCACGGAAGCGTTCAAGATCATGTTGAAAAACCCAGGCCTGAAAGCCATCCTGGTCAACATTTTCGGTGGCATCATGCGTTGCGACGTGATCGCCGAAGGCGTGATCACCGCATCGAAAGCTGTTTCGCTGCAAGTCCCGCTGGTGGTCCGCATGAAGGGCACCAACGAAGAAATCGGCAAGAAAATGCTGGCCGATTCCGGTCTGCCGATCATCGCCGCCGATACGATGGAAGATGCAGCCAAGGCCGTGGTCGCCGCTGCCGCCGGTCACGCTTAATTCGAGGAAATTACAATGTCGATCCTGATCAACAAAGATACCAAAGTCATCACCCAAGGGATTACCGGCAAGACCGGTCAATTCCACACCCGCATGTGCCGCGACTACGCGAACGGCAAAGAAGCGTTCGTCGCTGGCGTGAACCCGAAGAAAGCCGGCGAAGATTTCGAAGGCATTCCAATTTACGCCACCGTGTCCGAAGCCAAGGCTGCCACTGGCGCCAACGTGTCGGTGATCTACGTTCCACCAGCGGGCGCAGCTGCCGCCATCTGGGAAGCCGTCGAAGCCGACCTGGACCTGGCAATTTGCATCACCGAAGGCATTCCTGTCCGTGACATGATGGCCCTCAAGGACCGCATGGCCAAATCGGGTTCCAAAACCCTGCTGCTGGGCCCTAACTGCCCAGGCTTGATCACGCCAGACGAAATCAAGATCGGCATCATGCCAGGTCACATCCATAAAAAGGGCCGGATCGGCGTGGTTTCGCGTTCGGGCACCTTGACCTACGAAGCAGTCGGTCAATTGACGGCACTGGGCCTGGGCCAATCGTCGGCAGTCGGCATTGGCGGCGACCCGATCAACGGTCTGAAGCACATCGACATCATGAAGATGTTCAACGACGATCCTGATACTGACGCGGTCATCATGATCGGCGAAATCGGCGGCCCGGACGAAGCCAACGCGGCTTACTGGATCAAGGACAACATGAAGAAGCCGGTGGTTTGCTTCATCGCTGGTGTGACGGCGCCTCCAGGCAAGCGCATGGGCCACGCTGGCGCGCTGATCTCGGGCGGTGCCGATACGGCACAAGCCAAGCTGGACATCATGGAAGAATGCGGCATCAAAGCCACCAAGAACCCATCGGAAATGGCACGCCTGCTGCAGGCCATGCTGTAAAAAGTTCTCAGTCAGAACAAAAAAAGGAAGCTTCGGCTTCCTTTTTTAATTCCAGGTGGCAAAAATATGCTAACCAAGCGACAAAGTGACAAATTTTGTCACTCGCACTGACAAAAGACGTCACTATCACCGTTTTCGACAACCGAAAATCATAAAAACCGGGGGAAACTGGGCTGGCACGGCAATTGCTAAGTACACTACCAGTAGTCCAACATACACCACTAACCCCGAAGGAGATTTAAGATGAAATCGATGAAAATGGTCAAGAAGGCACAAGCAGGTTTCACCCTGATCGAACTGATGATCGTGGTTGCGATTATCGGTATCCTGGCCGCTGTTGCGATCCCGGCGTACAGCGACTATACCGCAAAAGCAAAAGCTGCCAACGCGCTGTCGGCTGCTGATCCTTACAAAACCGCTGTCGCAATGTGCGCACAAGAGGCGGGTAAGGTCGACGACTGCAACACGACGAAGAACGGAGATTTGTTTGCGCCGTTCACGGCATCGAAGGAAGCCAAGTCCATTACCGTTACTGGCAGCGGCATCATCACCCTGACGTTGAATGACATCGGCAAGAATACCGATGGTTCGACCGTGAAATTCACCCCAACGTTGAACACGAGTTCCGTTACCTGGAAGATTGAATCAGACTCGGAAAACGCCGCTGTGAAAGCTGCATTCCAGAAGAACTCGTTCGTCTCCGGTTCGTAATACTATGTCGTAATATCGAAAGCCGCCCTCGGGCGGCTTTTTGCATTAAGAATGAACATCGTCGATCCCGCATGCCTTTTTCCGCGCATTTCGTTTTGCAAGATTACATTTCGCCTTTCCGGATAAGGGTTCTGTCATGGCGCTTATGAATCGGCATAGGCAGTTGAGGTGAAGTGAGGCCAGGCAAGCATGGACGATCGAAATAGCCAATCGTCGGCACGTTGTTCAGCGCGAGCCTGCTGTTGTGTCACAGGCGGCGGCTGTTTGCAGCAACCAATCGCACAACATAAGGCTTGGCCTGTGGTTTCAGCAATTCCCGGTAACTCGTCGGGCCGCGTTTCCATTGCTTCGAATGGATTGCTCGCAAGTCGGTGACGCATCCAACCATCCTGCTTATGCAAGACTCCTCGCGTTTGCGTCAAGCCGAAGTACGCCTTCCATCCAAGTATGCAGGTCATGCTCACGCTATCTGCAAATGCGCTTGCAATCGACGGCAGCGGCTCGCATTCCATTGTCGCGTGCCATGTTCACGAAGTATTCATCGATTCGTCTGCCACTTATGGCATTGCTATTAGCTGTTCGTTAAAAATCGAGCTGTACCGAATAGCCATACTTGCAATCCAGCGCCGCTCCCACAAGCGCACCGGCGCGGTGCCACCGGGCATTTCAACGTTCACAATGCCAGTGGTCACCAACCCGGCCATCCATGCTGCACAGGCGACGGCACTGGCGCTCTTACCTGAGTAAGCTGTCGTGCCTTCGCCGCGCTCGAAGATGCGCGCCAGGACGCGCTGCTCGCCGATGACGACGGCCCATTGCAGGTTAACACCTGCCCGGCATGGGTCGCCTGAGCCTTCGCCAGGCGACCCGGCGAAAGCAATGCGGGTGAATGGCGCCAGAAAATTGCACTCATGCAATTGCATGAAACTAGGCAAGTCTGCAACATTCGTCGATAAGGTTACATAGTGTGGGTTGCCGATGCGCACGAACCGGCTGTGTGTCCAAGCTGAATGAAGATTTGCCAAGGCATGTCGATGCCAAGTCATCGTCGCTCCTCCGGAGTGGCGATGGCATGGTTGCTCCGGTTCGTCGAGAAGCATGTTGGCAAGTAATGGAGAGAAGCACCCACCTTGGGGCGTCCCCTGGGCCCGCGCCATTACCACGCCACGATTTACAATTCCCGGGTTCAGGTAGGCAAGGAGCAGTCTGGTTACGTCAGTGTCATCCCCACGTTTGCTTAAACGGTCGATACAAGATGTCATGATTGATCCTGTCGAAGACCTGTGACAGATCAATATCGACCACGACGCGGTAGCCGTTCTTCACGTCATGCTGTGCAGCAAGCACGGCATGATGCGTACGATGGCCGCGACGAAACCCGTGGCTGTGTCATTAAAAGTTTTCAGCAGCGACATGAAAGTGGGCACGCTGATCGGTTGCCATGAGCGCGTCTTCGCTGCATTCGGCAGCGTGCCGCGCAAGGTCCTGTACGGCACCATGAAGACGGTGGCCATCGAGCTTGAGGTGTACGGCGACGGCCAGCTTCGCTACCTCGCCGGCTTCCTGGACTTCACAAAGTACGGCGGTTTCCGGGTCAAGCAGTGCCAGCCTTCCCGGCCTCGGCACCGGACTACGACGACCTCTGCTCAATCCTCGCTTCAATTCGCGTCGTCGTCCTTTCAGGCATGAGGCGAGTTCTCCGCAGGTAAGAACGTACTTCCTCACTGCGCAACCGCCGGATTTATGTTACTTCCACCCGACCACACGAGCTTCGTGATTTTGTGCCCGCTCGCCCCGCTTGGCAGCTTCTATCCCATTCTTGTACATCGGCTCGCAATTTCGCTGCACGCCTCGTCTCCGCGGTCGTTCCGGTTGCCAGCGTCAGCCATTCCGAAGTTGCTTCACTTCGCTCGCCGTGATCAACGCGCGGCGGGACTTGCGC